>JAZQVE010000001.1:0-22161 GCA_045631705.1 Akkermansia sp.
CCCCCGCAGCGGGAAGCTGCGGTGGCTTTCTGTATCCGGTGGATAGCCGATCTGGCTAGACGAAAAAAATCCCGCGGGTTTCGCCCGCAGGATGGGAGGGAGTGCCTGGCACAGACGGGGAATCAGGCATCGAGCGCATAGCGGGCCGATGCAACGGCAAGGAAGACGGCTGTTTCGACGCGCAGAATGATGGGTCCCAGGCCGGTGGGGGCATAGCCAGCTGCCTCGCCGGCAGCGTATTCGGCGGGGGAGAAGTCGCCCTCCGGGCCGATGAGGAGCACGCAGTCCTGCTGGCCGGCGGTGCGGGCGGTTTCCAGCAGTTCGCGCAGCGGCCGGGCATGCGGCACGATGGCGCACTGGAGCTTGAGCTGCGGCAGGTCGGTACGGGCCAGGAAGCTGGTGTAGCTCTGCGGGGGTTCCACTATGGGCAGGGTGTTCACGCCGCACTGTTTGCAGGCTTCCAGGGCGGTGCGGCTCCATTTGGCAGCCTTGGCGGCGGCATCCCTGGCGTCCAGGCGCACGATGGTGCGCTCTGTGATGAGGGGGATGATGCGCTGCACACCCATTTCCACGGCTTTCTGGACGATGAGGTCCATGTTGCTGCCCTTGGGGATGGCCAGTGCGAGGGTGATGCCGGCCACGGGAGGCATGGGCGGCAGGGGGCGCAGCTCGGCCAGGGTGAGGCAGTTGCTGCCTGCAGCCGCGGTAATCCTGCCTACGGCCGCATGGCCACAGCCGTCGAATACCTCGCATTCCTCCCCCACGCGCAGGCGCATGA
Organism: Akkermansia sp.; assembly: GCA_045631705.1. Taxonomy (GTDB): domain Bacteria; phylum Verrucomicrobiota; class Verrucomicrobiia; order Verrucomicrobiales; family Akkermansiaceae; genus Akkermansia. The sequence goes on from JAZQVE010000001.1 coordinate 779, forward strand.
CCTTCAGGGCGTGTCTGGCCTCCTCACCCTCGATGTTGAGGGTGGCTCCTGCCTGCAGACTGGCCCCGGGGGCATAGCACCTGTGCATGGGTGGAATGTGTGGTGAGGTGTGTTACTTGAGGAAGCGGGCTGCGCGCTTGCGGAAATCAGCCACATCGGGCTGGTTGGAGTCCTTGAGCTCCTTGCAGAAGGCGTTGAGCGCCTTTTCCTGGCTGGAGGAGAGCTTGGTGGGGATTTCCACCTGGACTTCGACCATGAGGTCGCCCCGGCCTGAACCCTTCAGGCTGGGCATGCCCTTGTCGCGCAGTCGGAAGATGGTGTTGCTCTGCGTGCCGGCAGGCAGTTTGAGCTTGGCGGGACCATCCAGCGTGGGTACGACCATTTCGCCACCCAGGGCGGCATCCATGAAGGGTACGGGGATGGTGCAGTGCAGGTCCATGCCGTCGCGGGTGAAGATATCATGCGGCTTTACCTCGATGAAGACGTAGAGGTCGCCGGTTTCGCCGCCGTGGGTGCCGGCATCGCCGTTGCCGGTGGAGCGGAGCTTGGTACCGGTGTTCACGCCGGCGGGCACGCGCAGGGTGATTTTCACGTCCTTGTGCACGCGGCCCTCGCCGTGGCACTTGGAGCAGGGGTTGTTGATGGTCTGTCCCGTGCCGCGGCAGGTGGGGCAGGTGCTCTGCTGCACAAAGAAGCCACTCTGGCGGGTGATGACACCGGAGCCGTGGCAGGTGGAGCAGGTCTGGAAGCCGGCGCGGCCATCCTTGGAGCCGGTGGCGTTGCATTCCTCGCAGGGTACGAGTCGCTCTACCTCCAGGGTCTTGGTGCAGCCTTCGGCTGCTTCTTCCAGCGTGATTTCCAGATCAGTACGCAGGTCGGAGCCGGGGCGTCGGGGGTCTGTCTTGCGGCGTGCGCCGCCACCCATACCACCCATGCCACCGAATCCACCGAAGGCGCCGCCGAATATCTGGGAGAACAGGTCTGCCGGGTCAGTGAAACCGCCGAAGCCGCCGGGACCGCCGGCTCCGCCCATGCCGCCGTTCTTGAAGGCCTCGTGACCCATGCGGTCGTAGGCGGCGCGCTTGTCAGCGTCGCTCAGTACTTCATAAGCCTCACCCAGTTCCTTGAACTTCTCTTCCGCTTCCTTGTTGTCCGGGTTGCGGTCCGGGTGGTACTTCATTGCCAGCTTGCGGTAGGCTTTCTTGATGGTGGCGTCGTCCGCGTTGCGGTCGATGCTCTGCACCTCGTAGTAATCCTGTGCCATGGTAGTGATAGGGGGTGGTCTGTGTTGGGGGAAAATCAGGCTTCCGGAGCAGCTTCTTCCTTAGCAGCGGCGGTGACCACATTCACCGGGCGCAGCAGGCGACCGCGCAGGTTGTAACCCTTGCGCAGGATGCGGATGATGCTGCCTTCCGGCTGGTCGCTCGGCTCGCTCATGATGGCTTCGTGCACGTTGTGGTCGAATTCCTGACCGGGTGCGCACTCGATGGGTTCCACACCCTGGCTGCTCAGGAAATCGCTGAGCTGCTTCTGCACCATGCTCATGCCGATGTAAATCATGGAGCTGGTGTCCTGCTGGGCCATCTGCATGCCCATTTCAAAATTGTCAATGACCGGCAGCAGCTCTTCCAGCAGGCTGCGGTTGGCGTATTTGGTGAAATCCTCGCGGTCCTTCACGCAGCGCTTGCGGTAGTTATCGTACTCAGCTGCAGTGCGCAGGGCCATTTCGCGCCACTTGGTGAGCTCGTCTACCTCCTGCTCGGGGGTTTCCTCTGCCTGGGTTTCAGGCGCGGTAGTGGTTTCCTCTTCCTCGGGTGTGGGCTTGGTTTCTTCTTCGTTCATGGCCTATATCATACGCCATGTCCAGCTTCAGGTCAATCCCCTGTGTGTGACAGTACTGGAAGCAAGGCCGGGAAGGAGGCCCATTACACCTGTGGCGGGATGAGGAATGCTGCCGTATAGTGAGGGAGGGCGTACATTATGCTGGAAAAAGCAGTGTGCTTGCAGTATAGTACGCGCATGAGCGATTTACAATGGAACAGCGTTACTCTGGAGGAGGACGAGAAGCCGCGGGTGCAGCCTGAAGAGCTGCGCGAGATGGTCGCGGACCTGGACCCGGATGATTTTGATGAACCGGTGCAGGAATTCCTGGATGCCATTATGAACGGCGAGGAGCTGGAGGTGCTGCGCCCGGCTGCCACTCTGCTTCTGCAGGATGAGGTGGACCTGGCACCGGATCTGGCGGCGATGGGAGTGGAGCCGGATCCTGCTCTCATTTCTCTTCTGCTGGCTGCCGGAGCCGATGTGAATGCCCGGAATGCCTACGGGCAGCCGCCGCTGCACCTGGCCGCCTACTATGGCTATACGGCCATTGTGGAACAGCTGCTGGCGGCGGGCGCCAATCTGCGCACCCGCAATGCTCAGGGGCGGTTTGCTGCCGAGGTGGCCGCTACGCCGACACTGGCCGCTCGTCTGGAACCGCCATATCATCCGGATGATGATGAACCGCTGCCGCCGGAGATTGAGGATGCTGATTATGACCCGGAGGCAGAATGCTGCTGCGGCGGTGAGGGCGAATGCCACTGCGGTGAGGAAGGTTGCCAGTGCGAACATGGGCACGGCGACTGTTCCTGTGGGCACAAGCACTGAGAGGGAGGGGTATGAGCACGAAGATTGTAACATTCCGCTGCCCGGACGAGCTGCTGACCCAGGCTGATAAGGTGGCTGCGCATTTCAAGCGTACTCGTAATACTGTGCTGCTGGCGGCGGTGCGTTTGTTTGCCCGGCAGTTGCGCGAGCAGCAGGGCGGCGTGATGACGCCTCCCATGCCGGCGGATCTGCTGACTCAGGAGACGATGTTCCCGAAGCCTGAGAGCCGCGGTGGACGCCCCCGCAAGAAGCAGGCCTGAATTCGGAGCGGGGGACTTCTGTCCCTCGCCTGAATGAAATACTCAACAGGGAAGCCGGCTGTTAATCGAGCTGGGCGTTCCGCATGTCTCCCGTGTCGGAGAATGCGGTGTGGAAGCAGAATGCCTTGCGCAGGTCATGCGGCGTGTGGCCTTTGGTGGTGCGGGCCAGGTAGCGGCGCAGCAGCGGGCGGTATTCCGGGTGGGCGCAGTTCTCGATGATGGCTTCTGCGCGTTCGCGGGGGGAAAGCCCACGCAAATCCGCAACGCCTTGTTCCGTGATGATGACGTGCACATCGTGCTCCGTGTGGTCGGTGTGGGATACCATGGGCACCACGGAGGAGATGGCACCGCCCTTGGCAATGGAGGGGCAGGAGAAGATGGTGTAGGCTGCGCTGCGGGCGAAGTCGCCACTGCCGCCGATGCCGTTCATGATATGCGTGCCGGCGATGTGGGTGGAGTTCACGTTGCCGAAGATATCCACCTCCAGCGCGGTGTTCATGCAGATGAGGCCGATGCGGCGGGCAATGGCCGGATTGTTGGACACCTCTACCGGACGCAGCAGGATTTTGTCGCGGTAGAAATCAAAGTTGCGGTAGATTTCCTGCAGGGTATCATCGCACACGTGGATGCAGCAGCTGCTGGCAAACAGGCAGCGCCCCTGCTTCATGAGGTCCACCACCGTGTCCTGCAGTACCTCTGTGTGCATCTTGAAGGGCGGAATGATGGTTGACTGCCCCACGCTGGCCAGCACGGCGTTGGCCACATTGCCCACGCCGCTCTGCAGGGGAAGTCCCTCTGCCGGGATGCGACCGGCCTGGTATTCTGCTTCCAGAAAACGGCGCATGTTCTCGCCTATTTTCAAGGTGACTTCTGAGAGATCCTTGAAGGGGGCGATGTAGTCCGGTTCGTGGGTGAGCACGATGCCCACCACCTTCTCCGGGTCGATGCTCATGGTCGGGCTGCCGATACGGTCGTCCAGGTTGTTCAGCGGAATAAAGGTGCGGTGGGGTGGGTCGCTGGGGATGAAGATATCATGCAGGCAGCGCAGCTGGCGCGGGTCGTGAAAGGAGTTCAGCTCCAGGATGATGCGGTCTGCCAGCAGGGCAAAGGTGGGGGTGTTGCCCTCGCTGGTGGTCAGGGTCAGCTCGCCGTCATCTGTGATATCACAGCATTCGATGACGGCGGTGGTGGGGCGCTCCAGGTGGCCGTAGCGCATCTGCTGCGCCATGAGGGAGACGTGCAGGTCGTTGTAGTGCATGCTGCCATCGTTTGCGGCCTTGCGGGTCTCCGGGCTGGACTGGTAGGGCATGTGGCGGATGAGGGCGTTCTCTGCCGCCAGGCAGCCTGCCACCAGAGTGCTGGTGGTGGCTCCGCTCAGCAGGGTGATGCGCCAGTCGCGGCCCGCCTCGTGCTCGGCCCTGGCATGTGCTGCCATGGCCATGGGGATGACCTTGGGTGCCCCCGCATTGGCAAATCCGCTGAAACCTACGCACTCGCCATGGTGTATCATGGCGGCGGCTTCCTCTGCTGTCAGTACCTTGTATCGCATGGTCGTTTCTTAATGCCCACTATATTAGCAGAAATTAAATGCGAGAGTCCAGTCTAAAATTTGTATGCAATGAAGCATCCACGCGTGTCCCAAAGATTTTACAATTGACTGATATATCAACACCGTTTTGGAGCCAGCCCCCCCCCCTTTTTTTTTATGCGCTAAAATGGCGATTTGGCGGGGGCTCAAATCCTTCGGAGCACGGGACTTCAGTCCCGAAAACATAACCGTTGGGGGGGCTAAAGTCCCCCGCTCCGACCAGAAACATCCGCCCGACAAACTCCAATTTGGCGCAGCATTCTTTGGGACACGTGTGTGAAGCACCTGGGCCGAATACCTGCCGTATGCACCACAAATAAAACCGGCTCCCCCGGTGCGGCGTTGGGGGAGCCGGTGAAAGATGTGTTAAACTAATTGGTGGATTAGTTCTTCTCGGGCATCTTGCCCGTCTTGAAGTACTGCTCGATTTCCTCGAGGGTACGGCCCTTGGTTTCCGGCAGGAAGAAGGCGGCGGTAATGAAGTAGATTACCGTGAAGCCAGCCAGCCAGAAGAATACGGTGGAGTAACCGGAGGAACCCACCCAGGGCAGGAAGGTACCGGCGATGGTGGTGGACACACCCTGGTTGATGAGCAGGGCAATGGCCATACCGTTGGCGCGGATGCGGGTGGGCATGAGCTCGGAGAGAGCCAGCCATACGCACACGCCGGGACCGGCAGCGTAGAAGGAGATGAATACCACGAAGAAGCCGGTCACGATCCAGCCGGTCACGGCATTGGGCTTCATGCCGATTTCAGCGCGGGTGATGGTGACTTCCTTCACGGCGCCTTCGGGCAGCGGGGTGGACCAGAAGCAGATCTTGTCCATGAAGGTGGGGGCAAGGGCAGTGCTCTTGGCGATGGCAATGGCGGAACCATCGGCAGCGGCGTCAGCGCGTACTTCAGCCACGTCCTGCATGCTGTCCTGACCCTGCTTGTAGGTCACAATCAGCTGCATGCCCGGAGCTACGGATTCACCCTGCATGAACTCGGGGTGAGCGGCCAGGATATCGGGGGTGATGGCGGCCTTCACGGCATCGGCAGCGGAGATGTTCAGGGAGTTGTCCTGCACAGCGGCGGCCACCTGGGCGGTCACGTCAACACGGTTGTTCTCCACGCTGAGGAACATGGCGCCTACACCGGCAAGACCCACGATGATACCGGAGGTACCCATCTTGAGCAGGAAGGTACGACCCTTCTTGTCCACCAGGGTCACAGCCACCACGGTCATGACCATGTTGGTGATCTTGATGGCCAGGTCAGCCCAGTTGGCAACCTCGCCCTGCAGACCTGCCTGCTGGAAGATCTTCACGGAGTAGTTCAGCACGGAGTTGATACCGGTAGCCTGCGTGCAAGCCAGAACCACCACGGCCAGGATGAAGGGAATCACATACTTGCGCTGAAGGAGGGAATCGCCCTTGGCGGCGGCGGCCATGTCGGCCTTGGCAGCCTCTTCAGCAGCGTCGGCAGCGATCATTTCCTCCAGAATCTCCTTGGCGGCGGCATCACCGTTGTTGGAGGCAAGGGAGCAGAGAGCCAGCTCGCGCTGCCCGCGACGGTACAGCCAACGGGGGGATTCCTTCAGCTTGAAGGCACCGAAGAAAAGGATGAGACCGGGGATGGAGGAGCACCAGAAGATAACCTGCCAGGCCATCGTCTTGCTCTCGGCGGTCACGGTAGGATCATCGGCTGCGCCCACCCACATGGTGGTCACCAGACCGATGAGGGCCGCAAACACCAGACCCACGGTAAGCATGAACTGGAACATGCCGGTACCCTTGCCGCGGGAGTTGGCATCCAGACATTCAGCCAGGTACATGGGCACCACCACACCCACGAGACCGGCACTGGCACCCTGCAGGATACGACCGCCCATCAGCATCTCGAACACGCCATTGGAGAAGCAGATGACCGGAATGCTCAGCGTGAACAGCAGAGCAGACAGGATGATTACCTTCTTGCGACCCAGCCACTCGGCCAGCATGCCGGCGAACAGGGAGGAAAGAACGGAGCCGAAAAGAACGGCGGCCACCACGATGGCCAGTTCTTGCGGGGTGTAGGAAGAGGTCTTTTCGATGTACGGCAGAGCGGCGGCAATCACGCCTACGTCAATGCCATACAGAAGACCACCAAGGCCTGCCATTACCATCAGGTAAAGGGCATAGCGTTTCACGGAGCTCGGAAGCTCGACTTTGGTTGCGTCTGTACTCATAACGGGCGATATTATACCAGCCCTGCGGTACAGTTCAACTCTAAATTCTCGTATTCCGGGCTTTTTTCGGGTAAAAAATGCGTTAGCGTGCCAGAATTCCCGGTGTGCCGCTCACGCCGGTGGGAGAAATGGGGCGTATGGCGATGCGGTCCAGTGTGTTGGCTACCCGTGCAGGCAGGGTGACCTGCGAGCAGTTGCCAGGCAGGATATCCATGGTGAACCAGCGGCCTTTGCTGCCGACCTGCAGCACCCATTTGCGGGCTTGTCCCTGCCAGGTAACCACGCACCCCTGGCTGGTGTCCCGTGCCTGCACGGCGGGGCGTGCCGGGCTTGCGCTGCCACTCCAGGGCATGGCCGGCGGCAGGGCAAGCGTGCTGTAGTAGCGTGCCAGTTCCTTCTGGATGCCGCCGCGGTTGGTTCCCAGGGATTTCCAGCTCCAGTACAACTGGCCGCAGCTCTGCCGGGCCAGGCTGCGGGAATAGGCAATCTGGCGGCCGATTTCAGAGGCTTTGCGGCCGGGATCCTCCTTGCTGTCGATGCGCACGGAGGCGATACCCGGCCAGACGGGGCGGTTGGGGTTGATGTTGCTCCACCAGCGCATGAGGGCGTGGAAGCTCTGTGGCCCCTCGCAGCGCCAGTAGAGCTGGGGTGCCAGGTAATCCACCCATCCCTGGGTGAGCCATTTCCGGGCGTCGCAGGCCAGCTCCTCGTAGGCGTTGAGCCCTGCCTCCACGTTTTCCGGGAAGCCGGGTTGCCAGATGCCGAAGGGGCTGATGCCCACGCGTACATGCGGCTTGACTGCCTTGACCTGGCGGTAAAGTTCCTGCACAAACGAATCGATGGCGGCGCGGCGCTGAGCCGGGGTGCGACCATCCGCCACATTGTGGTGGGGCGGGTAGGGGTAGAAATAGTCGTCCAGGTGCACGCCGTCGATATTGTAGCGGCGCACCACATCCATGATGACGCGCAGCACATAGCCGCGGGCCTGGGAGCGCCCGGGGTTCAGGATGGTGGTGCTGCCGGCCTTGAGCAACCAGCCGGGCTGGGTGCGCGAGACGTGGCCTTTCCCTACAGGCTTGCTGCTGACTGTGGCGCGGAAGGGATTGAACCAGGCATGGATTTCAATTCCCCGGCGGTGGGCTTCTGCAATGGCGAAGGCCAGCGGGTCATAGCCGGGATTCCTGCCGGGCCCGGTCAGCCATGCGCTCCAGGGTTCCAGCCTGGACTGGTATACGGCGTCGCCGTTCGGGCGAACCTGCAGGATGATGGCATTCAGCCGGAGCTTTGCAGCCTGCTCAATGATGCGGAGCAGCTCGGCCTTCTGTTGTTCGGCGGGCAGGCCTGCCTTGCTGGGCCAATCCAGGTTGAACACGGTGGCCACCCAGGCTGCGCGGAATTCGCGTGCAGGTTCCGGGGCGTTCTCATTCACCTGTTGCCAGGCATGCGCAACAGCTGAGAGAATTAGCAGGATAAGGAGCAGGGGGCGTACGGCAGATGTCATTGCAGTGGAAAAAAGGGTGGAAACAAGGGGTGGTGAGATTATTTCTGCGGGGTGCCGTCTGCTGTGAAGCCGCGGGCTTTCATCTGCTCCAGCAGTTCCTGCTCGGTCCAGTAGCTCTTCTCCTTAAGCAGGCGGGCGATGATGCGGGAGTTCTGTGTGGCTCCCTTTGCATTCAAATGGTAAATGGTATCTGCATACAGGGAATTATCGACCTCTATGCCTAGTCTCTCATCCCGCAGCACTGGTATGCCCATGCGGGTGAGCTGCAGAGCGTGCATCAGACGGCGTTTGGTTTCGTATTCATTGTTAAATCCGACTGGGAGCATGACCAGGAAATCCGCGTGTGCTGTCCTGCAGGCTCTCATGGTGCGTCTGAGCAGGTCTGTACAATCGGGGGTGAGTTCTATATCCGGAGCGATGGTTGCATGGGGTTTGAAATTCTGCATGCCTTCTCTGTGAATTTCCATCCATCCATCGGGATGGATGGATGCCTCCTTTTCATAGATGTAGGCATAGCCTCGTGAGTATTTGCGCAGGATATACGCCATCATGCTGCCCGCATCTGATGAAAAGATGGTGCGCACATTCCGGAGTGTCAGGGGAAGAATGTTGTGTTGGTATGCCTTGGCCCCGTACAATTGAGCGAGCAATTTAATGCCTGAGTCATTTGCGATGACGTTGTTTTGCTGAACGCTGATGAGACTTAGCACCAGGGTATCCCCGGCCTGTAGATGGTTTATGGCAAGGGCAAGGTTGGCTTCGAGTCCGAATCCTGCTGCGGTGGCTGTGTTGATGACTGAGATGCCGGATTCCTCGTGCATGACGGAAGGGATGAATCCAGCTCTTGTTTCTGAGCCCCCGGCCAGTACATAGCAGGAGTTATCTGTGGCTCTGACCGTTTTCTCATAAGTGGAGGTAATGGCATCAGCATTTCTGTAATAACTGATTTCGGGGTGTACAAACCAGTTGTATGACTGGGCCAGGAAAATGGCTGTGATAAAACCAATTGAAATGCAAAGCAGAAGCCGTTTCATGGTGTCAGAAGGCAAAATAGATGAATTGGCTGGGTGCCGGGTTATACAGCAGTATCATTCCGGCAGTCATGATGCCGCAGCTCACGGGATGCAGAAGAAGCTCATACGGGTTCTTGTATTTCTTCCACGATATGGCCTCTGCCATGATGCAGAGCATGGATATAGTGATGATGAGAAGGGCATAGCAGCTGTAGATTGCTCTGAAGGGGAAAGTGAACTCGTTGATAAACTGCGTGATATTGTAGCATCTCGGAGTAATGAGGTAATTCAGCTGGTTGGTGAGCAGTGTGGTGTCTGTTACATAGAAGAACATCCACACAAAGACCATGAAACCGAAAGTGAGCAGCCAGCCCAGCGGAGCCCAGAGACGCAGGCCGGCGTTGTGGAAGATGCGGTGCACTACCAGGGCCAGACCGGCCAGGCCACCCCAGATGATGAAGTTCCACCCGGCGCCGTGCCACAGGCCGGAAATGAGGAATACGAAAAGCATGTTGAGCGCCCAGCGTCTGGTGCGGCTGCCGCCCAGGGAGAAATAGATGTAGTCCGTGAACCACTGGGTGAGCGAGGTGTGCCAGCGTCGCCAGAAATCCTTGATATTGCAGGCTGTGTAGGGGCTCAGGAAGTTCATGCGCAGGGTGATTCCCATGCAGCGGGCCAGCCCGTAGGCTGTGAGACCATAACCGCCGAAATCGAAGTAGATGCGGAAGGTGAAGAGCAGGTTGTTCAACCAGATCATCCAGGCACTGTCCCATTTGTACCCGTTCCACATGGCGAAGGCCAGGTTATCGGCCAGTGCCAGCTTGAAGAAGAGCCCCAGAATGATGTAGGGGATACCCTGTTCCAGGTTCTTCTTAGTGCATGCCAGTTCCATCTTTTCCACCTGGGGGAGCAGGTCGGCCCTGCGTTCAATGGGGCCGGCTACAATCTGTGGGAAATAGGCGCAGAAATTCATATAATCCAGCCATTTGGGCATGGGTTCGCTGCGCATGAGTGTGTCGATGCAGAAACCGATGACCTGGAATGTGTAGAAAGAGATACCGATGGGGATGATGAGATTGCGCAGGCTGTCCCATTCCTGCTGCAGGATGGCGCTCCCGAAGAAATAGCTGTACTTGTAGTACAGGAGCGGTAGCAGAAGCAGCGGGATGAGGGCGCCCAGCAGCCAGCGCCGCGCTGTCATGCCCAGCGTGCAGCCCCAGCGGCACAGGAAATAGGCGGATATGGTGACGGTGAGGAAGATGACCAGAGTGGTCTCATTGGCAATGCCCAGCAGAATGAGACTGAGACTGAGCATGAGCCACTTGTGGAACAGGTGCCTGGCTGCGGGCCTGTTCTTCAGCAGCCAGTCCCCCACGGCCAGTACCAGGATGGCCGGAAGCAGGCTGCACCAGAATGATGCTGTTGAGAAATCCATATCTTGTCCTATACTTCTTCTGCCACATCATCCTGTGGCAGGCTGTTGATTAAATCATCTGCGGAGCCGTCGATATCCGGTGTGTCATCCGGATCTTCGGCTACTTCATCGGCTGAGTTTTCAGCGGGGTCCTCTGCCAGTTCGGCATGCACCGTGCACAGCGGGCGCTGTTTGGTGAAATCGGCCATGGTCTCGATGTAGGCCTTGCCTTCATACTCGCAGCCGGCGTGGGCCAGCATGCCGGAGGTGCGGCAGAGGCGGATGCCGCTGTTGCGTCCACCGGCGGGCGAGGTGCGGATATTCTTCATCTGGTAGCCGCGTGCTGCTGCGCATTGCATCACCCCCACCCAGAGCGGCAGGGCTACGGTGCCGCCATAGGCCTTGTCGGCAATGGTGGTGGGGCGGTCAAAGCCTACCCAGACGGCGGCGGTCAGGTCAGTGGTGAAACCGCAGAACCATGCGTTTGTGTAGTTGTTGGTCGTTCCGGTCTTGCCGCCGCAGGGGTATTTGAAGCCCAGCTTCTGTACACTGCCTGCGGTGCCCCCGGGCCTGGTAATCTGCTGCAGAATTTCGGAAATGGCGCGGGCTGAGCGCGTGGAGCACACGCGCCGGGCGCTGGGAGGATTCTGCCACACCAGCCGGCCTTCACGGTCGGTGATGCTCTGGATGATGTAGGGAGTGGGGCGTACGCCACCGTTGGCAAATGCGGTGAAGGCACCGGCTACCTCCAGGGGCGAGGCCTCCCAGGTGCCCAGATAAATGGTAGGACCGGGAGCCTTGGCGGGGCGGGGGAAGCCGGCGGTCAGTGCGGTGTTGATGACATTCTGCAGTCCGGCAATGTTTCCGGCGCGCACGGCCATGGTGTTGCGGCTCTTCAGCAGCCCCCAGGCGGCAGGGTGGTTGCCGCAGAACCGGCCATCGGAGTTGCGGGGGCGCCATCTGGGGGCTCCGGCTATTTCACCGCGTGCAATGGCGTTGTCCGACAGGATGGAGCGCGGCCCGTAGCCGCGTTCGAAGTAGGCTGCATATACCAGGGGTTTGAAAATGGAGCCCACCTGGCGGCGGCTCTGCAGCGCACGGTTCAGCGGAGATTCGGTGCTGTCGCGGCCGCCCACCACCGCCAGCAGGGCACCGGTGGCGTTATCGATGACAGCGCAGGCCGCCTGCAGGTATTTCGGTCGCAGTTTATCGGCCTCCTCCCTGGGAGTCTTTGCCTTCAGTGCCTTGAACTGAGCGCGGGTCTGGTGCTTCCAGCCCTTTTGTTTTTCAAACATGGAGGTGAGCCGGGCGTCGATTTCGCGCATGGCGTCATCCTGAAGGTCAATGTCCAGCGTAGTCTGCACACGCAGGCCACCGGAAATCACGACCTCCTCCTTCAGCCTTTCATCCTTGGAATCAAGCATGGAGAGCAGGTGGTCCACCTCGGCTCTCACCAGATCCAGCGCATAGTTATCGTTGCCGCGGCGCTCGGGCTTGCGGGTAATGAGCGGCTCCTTCAGGGCGTATTCGTACTCATTGCGGGTGATCTTGCCATGCTCCACCATGAGTTTGAGCACCTTGTCCCGCTGAATCCTGGCGGAGGAGGGGTTCTTGTAGGGGGAGAACTGGTTCGGGCTGCAGATGATGCCGGCCAGCATGGCTGCCTCGCCCACGGTGAGGTCTCGCGGCAGCTTGTCAAAGTAGCCATAGGCTGCCTGCTTGAGCCCCAGGAAGGTGTGCCCCCAGAACACGCGGTTCAGGTAGCAGGTGATGATGGTTTCCTTATCGTAGGTGGACTCGATGCGGCGGGCCAGCGCCATTTCGGTGAGCTTGGCATCGAAATTACGCTCAGCGTGGTTGTAGGTCTTCTTGGCCAGCTGCATGGTCAGGGTGGAGGCGCCCTGCGTGGTGCGGTGGTGCTTGAATACCTGGGCCACTGCGCGCAGCATGCCGCGCGGGTCAATGCCGCCGTGGGTCCAGAAAGAGCGGTCCTCCTGCATTACGAGAGCATCAATCATGTAGCGTGGCACCTCCTCGTGAATGTTGGATATGCTGCGGCGGTTTTCGCCATGCAGGGTGCCGATTTCGTTCCCCTTGCGGTCCAGCACGATGGTGCGCTCCGGCATGCGCGTGACCTGCGATAAGTCGTAGCGCTCAGCCTTCACGCCATAGATGATGCCCAGTATACCGGCCAGAATCAGCCCCACGAATCCCAGACTCAGGAATATCTTGGTGGGAATGAGTACAATCTTCGGCAGGTGGCGCAGCACCCAGAAAGTGAAGCGCAGCGGCGAGGTGACGAGGAGCCAGATAGCGCGCAGACAGCCGGTGCCCTTGCGGGGCGGTTTCTGGAACTCCTGAAAGGGATTCACATCCTCCGGCAGCGGTTCGTAGGGAGTGTTGTCGTGTTCCCAGGCGCGGCGGGGGGCCGGGCGGGGCGGCTCCTCCTCGTAATCGGCATAGTTCTCATAGCTGCGGCTGGGCACCTGTCTGCGCCGGGGTGGTGCCTGCATGCGGTAATCCACCCGCTCCCGTGGTTCGGGGGCAGTGCTGGCGACTTCCTCAGGGAATTTATAGCGTGCCATGGTGGATTCAGGAGGCTATGGGTCTGATAATGAGCTTGCCCAGTGTTTCAGCCTTCCGGCCGGGAATATAGCGCTGGCGCAGGCTGGCCGCAGTCAGCTTCGGGCGCCGGGAGTAGGTGCGGTAGATTTCGCCTGTCTCTTCGTGGCAAAGGTGGAAACGTGCCTGCTCCTGCCGCGGGGAGTCGAACTCGATGCCTCGCACACTGGCCCGCTCACCGGGAATACCGAGGGCGGCGCAGTAGCGTTTCCAGATGCCGCCGTGCCCCAGGCGGTGGTGGTACTGCCAGGTCAGGGCGTGGGCCAGCTCGTGCAGCAGGGTGCGCCAGAGCTGCTCCGGCTCCTTGGTGGCGTAGGCCTCTGCGTAGTAGCGGGAGAGGCTGATGCGCTGCTGCCGGGCCTTGCAGCAACCCAGCCGGCGGGTGGTCTTGTCCCAGCCGAAACTCCAGCCCTGCAGGTGCAGGTGTGCCAGGCATGCAGCGGCATACTCCTCCACCTCTGCCGGTGTGGCACCGGCCGGGCGCGGGGGCAGGGGAATGTGCTGCACTTCGGGCTGTGGCATATGGAAAAGGGGCGGTCGGGGTTGCCGACCGCCCGCTGAGGGGGATTTACTTGGTGCCGGCGGCGTCCAGTTTCTCGCGCACCTTGGCCTCAATCTCGGCGTAGAGCTCGGCGTTGTTGCGCAGGGCCTCCTTGGCTCCATCGCGACCCTGGGCGAGCTGGCCGCCGTTGTAGCTGAACCAGGAACCGCGCTTCTGAATCACGTCGAACTCCATGGCCAGGTCGATAAGGCTGCCTACGGAGGAGATGCCTTCGTTGTACATGATGTCGAACTCGCACTCCTTGAAGGGCGGGGCCACCTTGTTCTTCACCACCTTGAGCTTGGTGCGGTTGCCGGAAATGGAACCGTCCGTGCCCTTAATCTGGCCGATGCGGCGGATATCGCAGCGCACGGAGGCATAGAACTTCAGGGCGCGGCCACCAGGGGTGGTTTCGGGGTTGCCGAACATCACGCCAATCTTCTCGCGGATCTGGTTCGTGAAGATGCAGATGGTGCGGGCCTTGGAAATGAGGGAAGTGAGCTTGCGCAGGGCGGCGCTCATCAGGCGGGCCTGGGCACCCACGGTGCTGTCGCCGCTATCGCCTTCCAGTTCCTGCTTGGTCACCAGGGCGGCCACGGAGTCCACCACCACCACATCGATGGCGTTGGAGCGCACCAGCGCCTCGCAGATCTGCAGGGCTTCCTCACCGCTGTTCGGCTGAGAAACCAGCAGGTCATCCAGATTCACACCGAGCTTGGCGGCATAGGCGGGGTCCAGGGCGTGCTCCACATCGATGAACGCAGCCAGACCACCGGCCTTCTGGGCCTGGGCAATCACCGTCAGGGTGAGGGTGGTCTTACCGGAAGATTCAGGACCGAAAACCTCCACAATTCGGCCACGCGGGAAACCGCCCACACCCAGGGCTCGGTCGATAAGCAGGTTGCCGGTCGGAATCGTCTCCACCTCCATGGTCTTGCGGTCGCCAAGACGCATGATGGCGTTCTCACCAAAATCTTTCTGAATCTGGAGCATAGCGGCATCCAGAGCGCGCTGGCGCTGGGCCATTACCTTGTCCATATCCGGGGAAATCTCTTTACTCATATGCCACTCAGTCTACCTGTTTCCACACCCCGTTGCAAGCGCAAATTGCGGCACATTCAGCATGTAATTCTACTTTCTGACCGAGGCGCAGATTATTTTGTGCATGTGCATGCCTGCAATGCCGATTGGAGCGCGCTCACATGTGGCGCGGAACTCATCTTCGTGGCTCCTGCGGTGTGGTGCGCTGCCCCCGGATTCTCCGCCTCCGGGGGCAGCTTGCCTGTGTATCTGGTGTCGGAATTCCTGATTTTTTACAGTCAGCACTCTGATTGTGAGATTTTTTCTGTACATCGGAGAAGAAAAACGCTATCATCGCGTTGCGAGCTTCGCGCTCGTGCGCTATGCGCGTATCCGCATGCCGCCGCATCACCACCGAAAAAAAAGTATCTGAACCTCTCCTAATCATTCGCATAGAACATGAAACTGCATCTCCCGAAAGAATTTCTGAAAGCCGTCCTTACCGTCATGGCGGCATTTGTTGCGTTTACTGTGCAGGCTGCCGATACTATCAGCATTAATTTCACAAATGGCACAACGGGGCAGATTCCAGGGAATACCACCGAAATAACCGGAACATTGCAGGGTATTGGCGCCAGTGGGTGGCAGAATATCAATGCTGCAGACCAGACTAACACCAGCATTACCAATCAGGCTGGTACAGCAGCCGGTGCCATTACAATAGCAAATGTTAAGAATGCCTGGGAGAGTAAGATTGACACAGGAACAACGCTGGATAGCTATATTCAAAAGGGTTATATCGACACTCCTAATAGTGAAAAACGAATTTACACCGTAGCGGTGGATCATGGTTACTGGGTTTCGGATGTTGTTTTCTACATGTCGGCGGATACTGAAAGTAACAAATACAGTTCTCTGAATGTGAACGGAACCAGTTACTATGGGTCAGTGAATGGTGCTGTTGAAGGTAATCAGGCATGGGGCGCCACCGGAGATCCGGCTGGTGTTACTACATACGATTACAACAACAGTTTTAAAGTAACAGGGCTCATAGGGGATCTGGTGGTTAAAAATGATTATTCGGAAGGGGTGGCGCAAGGTAAGCCGCGCGCTACCTTGGCAGGTCTGCAGATTATTGATAGGACAGCGGAAACTTTTTATTTTACCACACTGGGTACAGGTGAAACGTATCTTGCTGATACCACATGGAGCCTGAATGGCGGCGATGCCGCCGCGTATAATGCTGAAACCATGAATTGTCTGGGGGTTAATGCTGCAGCTGAAGGTTCCACCCTGGTGCTGAACAGCAAAGAAAATATTGACCTGCTGGGAATTAAAACCGGCGCGCTGACCCTGACCGCTAATGCGGATTCAACCCTTGGAACTGTGATCATTGATGCCGGAACTGGTTTGGATATTAATACAGCTGAAAATATCACGGTATCTCTAGGATCCTATTTGTGTTCCGGCGCCTCCATTCTCACCAAGAGTGGTGCCGGTACGCTGAATATGGGAGCCCTCAGCAATGGTAAAACCAATGTTGCAAGCTTTAATGGAGGCATTACAGTGAATGCCGGTATTCTTCAGTTCACTGGGACAAGTGATGAAAACTGGCCGGATGGTGTGGAGCCTGCCTTTGTGCAGTTGCTCAGAAATTTAACCACCACTGGTACAGGTAAAGTTCAGGTGGTAGGCGATTTGAACTTCAGTAATCAATTACAAACAGAAGCATCCATAGCGATTGATGACAATATTGAAGTAACCGGTAGTCTTCGGATTAATTCCATTGGAACCACGACCGGCACAGCAGAAGCCGACGGCAAGAAGTATCGCCTCTGGAATATTGCAACCGGTGGCACACTGACTGTGGGTGAGCAGCTGTGGCTGACAAACAAGCAGAAACTGACGGTGAACGGCGGCTCGTTGGAAGCTGGCAGCATCAAGCTCGGACATGCAGAAAATGGTGCTAATGCCCCCCATCCGTCCAGGATTGTGGTAGAATCCGGCTCACTGAAAACAGGTTCTATTACTTTTTGGGGAAGCGGGAACTCAGTGACCATGACTGGTGGTTCGCTTGAGTTTACCGGTTCCCAGGCTATCTCAGCTCAGAATGGATGCTCTAATGGCACATTCTCTATCAGCGGCGGCACACTGAAGGCAACGCAGGCAGCCTGGACCCTGACCGGCGGCAATGGTGTTACCGTCACTGTAGGCGGTGTAACGATTGATGAAGCTAATACCCATGGCATTACGCTGAATAGTGTTACCTTGAATGGTGCGATTACCAACAACAAGACACTGACCCTGGAAAATGTAACCGTTGCTGGAAATGTCAGTTTGACTAACAGTGGGATCCTGACAGTAAATGGTGCATACTCAAGCAATAATAAAATTGAAAATACTGCTGCTGATGCTGTCATAAACTTCAACGGTGATGTTACATTCAGCGCTGGTAGCGGAAGTGAGATATACGGCGTAAAACCCGGGTATGTTATCACTGGTAGCGGCACAACCAATTTTACTGGAAGCTCAATCATCTCCGGTACGGCTGAGAGTCCGCAAATTCTGAGTGTGCAGAATGGGGCAACGGTTGTTGTTGGTGGCGGTGCAAATACCACCACGATGACTCTGGGGCAGCTGCGCCTGCACGATGGCAGTACTACGACCACAGAAACTTTCACCATAAAGGATAAGGCTGTTGTTACCATTACCGCTGAGGATGATAGCAGTACGGGTGGTTCGGCTGTTGTGCTGGGTCACTGGCATACTGGAACGGCTGAACTGCAGGTAGCGGGTGGTCAGCTCAACGTGCTTAACGGCAGTATCCGCATGGGCTGGGATTCGAATTCCAGATTCTCCATCACCGATGGTGAGGCAAATGTAGCAAAGATAACTTTCCGTCAGAATGAAGATACGGATAGGCTGACGCTCACAGGTGGGCGCCTGAATGTTGGCGCAGGCGGCATTATTGTTGAAAGTGATGCGGCTAATGAATCATATAAAGCTAATACCAGTGTTGAACTGAACGGGGGCACGCTGGGGGCCCTGTATAGCGAAGGTGCTGAGAACCAGGGCTGGACACTTGATGGCCGCCTGACTACCACTATTGGTACGCTGATTGTGGATACCACGGCGGTAAATGCAGATGACTCTTCCTCCGGAACTGGGGCGACCATCACCATCGAGAAAGCATCAACGGCGAGTTCTGGTTCGGCTATTACCCTGACTGGTTCTGGTGCTCTTGTGATAAAGGAATTTGTTGCTGGTACAGGTGCGTCCACTTTCGGTCAGCAGGAAGGAAGCAGTGCCACAATGACTGTTAATTCGCTTACCGTCAACGCCGGTGCCAGCTTTACCGCTAATAATGGACTGACAATTGGTGGCACCATCGTGAATGATGGCAGCCTGACCCTGAATGGCACCATTTACCTGAGTGGAGATATTGATACTTCATTTGCTCACCGTGAACAGGGTAGTTCTTCATATGTCGACATAAATGGTGAAGCCAGCACAGGAGATAATGGATTCCTGAAGCTTACAAGTGCTTCCTACTGGCTGACTCAGAGCAGTGACGGAGTGACTGATGCCACTATCACCCTTGGTGAGGACTTTGCCACGCTTGAAGGCAAAAAGGTTGTTTACCAGGGAGACTCAGCTTTCCAGCTGGACACTGATACAAATGGGCAGCTTTATTTCTCTACGGGTAGTATCACCAGCACACAGTATTACATATCTTCCGGTGACGTAGAGATAACCAGTGATGTGCAGAGCAAGGCCACAGGCTACACTCTGCAGGGTGGGACTATGCAGTTGACGGAAGGCTCTGTAAACACCAGTAAAATCACCTACGCCAGTGGTTCAATCGAGTTGTCTGATGGCGCGCAGTTGAAGGTGGATGCCATGCTCGGTAATAAGACAGCGGCAGATTTGCTGACCGGCCTCGTAAAGGCTACACCTGCAGTAGATGGCGCTACCCCGACCGGTAAGCTGGTGATTGCTACAGACGGCCTTGTTACGGGAAATGCAAGCCTGGCCACCACTTTCAAGGGCACGCTGGAACTGGCTGAGGGAATCTCCTTTACTCTTGGTGCGGCTGCAGCCGGTGATTATGCAGATAGCAAGGTAATCAACACAACGAGCCTGACCGGACTGGTGCTGAACGACGGCTCTACGTTGCATTACACGGGTAATGGCGTGAATACTCAGTTTGCCAATACAACGGTCAATGGTACGAAATCTGCTGCCACCTTCGATATTATCGATGGTAACAATGGTGTAAATAATGCTATTCAGTTCACAGGGGAAACCATGCTGAATAATGACCTGAACCTTACATCTGAGTATGGTGCGCGTATCAACATAGCTCAGTTGGCAGGCGGGGGGACACTGACTGCTTCCGGAGCCGTATCCACCACAGAGATGTTCTATACCAGTATCGAATCCCTGAATGGCTTCACCGGCTCCCTGATTTTTACGGACACGTCCAAGCATGAGGTTACAATCAGCACTGGTACAGGTTCAGACTCGTTGTCATTTACCAAACTCCAGTTTGCCAGCGGCACGGGTGTAACCAACAGATTCAATGTGCAGAAAGATACGACTGTTGGTACAATCAGTGGAACCACCACCATCAATATTGAAGAGGCCGGTACGCTGCATGCCTTTACAAAGGAAGGTTCCGGTACCATCACCCTGACCGGCAGCGGTACTTATAATCTGGCAGCCGGTGCCAAATCAATGATAAGCGGTGTAACATTGGGTGGTGATTGGACTGGTACAGTGGTTGCACAGAGTGTATCGTCGGCAGCAGGTAACCTGAATAGCCTCTATGATATGTTCAATAACCTCACAAACGGAACAAACTCAAAGGTGAAGCTTTCCGGTGTGCAGGGCTGGCTGTGCACAAAAACAACTGATCGGTCAATTCTGCTTGAGAATGCCGGCGCAACCGCGGCTCTTACATTGAATGACGGTTCATCGGGCGCTGATGAAACTCACACGACTGGATTTGCTGGCTCGATAGGAGGCACCGGTGATATTGTATACAATTGGAATAAGACGACAAATGCGGTTCAGCGCCACGTGTTCAGTGGCGATACGTCGGCATGGAGCGGCAAATTCATTAACGAAAATTGTGGCACCATGTCAATGCTGGTTGAGTTTACCAAGGCTGGCGATGTGTTCAGCTCCACTGTTGATGGCGGTGGTGTCCTGAATAATAATGTGAACGCTACCAATGGCATAATGACGGTTAAATTCAATAGTACTGGTGCAATTGATTTTTACGGAACCGTTGGGAAAAAGGCTGGTGCTACCGCTACAGGAATTGAAGTGGCGCAGAACCACGTAACTCTCCATAAGGACGTAAACGTAGATAGCGTGACAGTGGCTGCTGGTGCATCCGCCACGGTGAACGCTACCCTCACTGCTGCTGATACGGTGCAGCTGGGTGATGCGGCTATCATTCGCGCCAAGCAGGACTCTGCTATTTCCATGACCAAGGCAGAGATGAGCAGCACGGGTATCTCCGGTGCAGCTACGGACGGCACCAAGGGCAGCATGTCTAACGCCGATGTGCAGATTGCCCAGCTGGCTGCTGATGCTTCCTTCACCATTCAGGACATGACGCTCACGAACACCACTATCACCGCTGCTACGCTGAAGACGAATGTGACATTCAGCAACGTGACGGTGACCGGGGCTTCTGCTCTGAAGGGAATGCAGGCCGCTATGACGGGCGCCCAGCTGCAGAATGTGGGCACGGGAGGCTCTGACGGTACGTTCAGTGCCACGACCTCGATGCTCAGCGGTATCACGCTGAAGGCCGGAGAAGGCGCTAGCCTTACCGTGGATCTGGGCGACCTGAGCAGCTATGTTCCCATGGGCCCGGGCAAGTATGACCTGAGCATCACGCTGAGCGGCTTCAGCATGGATTCCTACACGAACCTGGCAGATGGCAGTGGCCTTCTCTTTGCTGCCGATAGCTGGCTGGGGCAGCTGCTGGCCCAGAGCAACAATGCCAACGTGCAGATTAGCATCAGCCAGGTTGCAGCAGGTGAAGCTGCAGTGGCCGGCGGTGGCGCTGCCACCGGTGTGGGTTACAGCACGGGTAGCGTGGGTACCATCATCACCATCAACGGCCTGAATGTGCCCGAGCCGACCACAAGCACGCTGAGCCTGCTGGCTCTGGCTGGTCTCTGTGCCCGCCGCCGCAGGAAGATGTAGAATGTTGAATTCAGAATCTTGAATGTGTAAAATTCCCTGCCCGGACTGGTGCCCAGTCCGGGCAGCTTGCTTTCTCTCCTCCTACGCACGAGCCGAACGGCGACCGTGCGCCCGCGGCAGCGCACCTAGGAGTGCGCCCCACGCTCTCACGACCACCTCACGACTCCACAATTCGTCAATAGTCAATAGTCAATCGTCAATCCCCTTGGCCTATAGAATGATTCTTAAGTAGAAGAATGGGTGACTGTGGTTATTATTGTTTGTCCGATAGGCAGAGAGAATTTCGCATGCAGCGCCCACGAGATTGGGTGTAAATTCCCGCGAATCGGGAGTGGTATTC
>JAZQVE010000002.1:0-55761 GCA_045631705.1 Akkermansia sp.
GAGGATTTGTTCGAAGTGGAGCCCTTGGTCTGCCGGGTGCGGGGCATGGCCTCGCAGGAGGGGGCTGGCTTATTTATTCAAGTGTTCGGGGCGGGGAGCGCAGCCGAGCTGTTGGAGCAGCATTACGCATTCCCTATCCATCAGACTCAGATTCCCGCGGCGCAGCATGAGCTCTAGGCGCGTGTAGCCATCACTATCACAGGCATTCAAATCTGCCCCGGCCTCTGCCAGCAGACGGATGATGGGTGCGCAGGAATACTGCTGCGGTATTTGGAGGTCATGCACATACGGCAACGCCAGCAGCGGGGTAAGCCCCTGTGCATCGCGGGCGTTCACATCTGCTCCTGCTTCAATGAGCAGCTTCGCCTTCAGGTCTTTCTGCGGGCAGAAGGAGTTGATGTAGAAAAGGGCGGTGCGTCCCTGAGCATCACGCGCATTCACATCCACCCCGGCGCGGAGCCATTTGTATACTTCAATGGCAGACTGGTGCGGGTCTGCCACAGCCAGCATCAGCTGCGTGCGCCCGGCCGCGTCTACAGCATGCGCCTTTTGCTGCAGCGATGCCAGAACGACCTGCGGGTTCTCCAGAATCTGCTGAATCCCCAGACCGAGATTCTTCTCCCGAGCCAGCATATAGGCGGTTTTGCCGTCCTCGTCCCTGCGTGTGGCATCCAGCCCCAACTCGATAAAATGGCGAGCCTGCTGCATATCCCGATAGCTTCCCTCACCCTCTGTCACCAGATTACAGAAGTAGGGGGTGTACCAGCTTTCATCGTTCAGCACCGCACCGTGGCAGATGAGCAGATTAACGATTTCTACCTTAGCAGGGGAACGATGCACCAGCAGATGTTCCAGCCACTGGCCGGTAGTTTCCGCGTTGAAAACCCGCACACGGAACCCATGCTGCAAGAGCAGCGGCACCAACTCTTCTGAATAGTCACTGAGTACCGCACGCATCATCAGGGAGTCTCCCCCCAGGTTCGGGTCTGCACCGAATTGCAGCAGCAGAGCGGCAATGATGACCTCGTTCTTTCTGGGACCATCTGTGATAATTCCCATGCATTGAGACAGAGCACAGGCTCGGTTGAAATTCGGATCAGCCCCGGCCTGCAGCAAACGTTCCACCTCTGCCACATTGCTCACCGCTGCGGCGGCTGCCAGGCGGGCTCCCGGGCTCATCGGAACACCGGCGTGCTCAAATTCCTTTGTCAGGAAAGGGTATGGGCAATACAGGCAGCAGTTCAGCTCTGCGGCATTCAAGCCGTCCTTATTGCGGGCATGCAAGTCAATTCCGGCATCGCGGAGGAACGCGAAGAGCTCCTTCTGGATTAGGTGCTCGCTATGACCATCTGCCGCTTTGATAACCAGCATCAGTGCATTATTCCCCTCGGCATCCACCGCATTCACATCAGCTCCTTGGCGAAGTAGTTCCCGCATGGCCGAATCATCATAGCGGTAAGAATGAAAACACTTGAGCACGGCCTCGTGAAACGCCGCATCTAATGATGCCGCTGGAGCAGCCATCTGCAACGGTTGTTCGGAACGGGGCTCCGCAGCACTGCTCAGAGCGGCAGCAGCCACTAGCACAGAATATACAAAAGGTCTCAGATTCATAGTGTGGAAAATGTGTATTTGTTACGGTGTCATGTTACCAGAATCCGGGAGCCGTAGCAAGCTGTTAGTTTGGAGATGTATGGTAATTCCTTGCTGCTGTGTGTGAATGGGTGGAGTTGTATCAGCTCTTTCCGCGGTGGCTGCTGCGTCTGGTGGTGCGGCGCTTTCTGCCAGGGACCTGGCGAGAGAAAATGTGCCAGGTCAGGCAGAGCGCCCCCAGCGAGCCAGCTCCAAGGAGCAGGGGGGCAGCCCACATGTAGAAAAAGAGGCCGATTCGATTCACCTGCGGATTTTCCGGCAGGTAAAGGACAGGTACGATTTGCCCCTGGTACATGTCATCTGCGCTGAGACATGAAGTTTCGCCTCGATAAGAGGCGCCATCTTCTGCGGTAAATTCATACTCTGCACGGGGTTCCCGATATTGTCTGGTATTCTCTGAGTGAAACAGGAAATCTCGGTTTTCTGTCTCTCCCATATAAACGCGCACCACCCGGCCCTGGGTTCCCGTCCCATTTAACAGCAGTGGCAGGCGGGCGCAAAGGCTTTGACCCAGAGGCACAGCGAAGGCGATATTCAGATTCACCAGGAAAAGCATCCCCAACAGGGATAGTAGAAAGCTTCTGGCCCGGGTTTCGGATTGATAGTTCCAATATCCTACTACACACGCAGCGCAAATCACCGCCCCGAACTGGTAAACAAAAATCGACCAGCCTGCGGCATCCCAATCCGCATAGCCGGACAGCCACAAAGCGGTGTACCATAATGCCCAGCCCAGGCATACCAGGCCGGCCAGGGCTATAATGAGCAACATGATGATTGGTCCTGCCATAGTTATTTCAATATCTCATTTCAATCAAACAGTGCCTCCCATATAAGGATAGGAAGAAATGGCACATGCATGGCCACTGTGATAACGGCATCCGGCATCAGCCAGCAGATGCCTGCCAGTGGGTAGACATAGAGCGCTCGTCCCTTGTCCATGCGGGCTTCGCTGCGGCTCGACACATGATGATAATGGATGGATTCCTCACCCTTCAATACGGGTTGGGTATCAGGCTGCGTCGTTGCCGGCCATACTGGCCGGGCTCCGTCAGGCAGTTTGTCAATCCAGGCACCTCTGTCATCGCGGTGATTCGGGCATTCGATGATATACTGGAACCATGCTGTGACCTGGCCCTTTTTATTATAGTAGGGGTGATATCCATTGCGCTCATACTCAGAACCGTCGGGCCACACCGGAGCCGAATCGTCTGGCGGGGTGCTGCTGTGACCTGTTGGATAAAGGGCGTAGCGCGTCTTGTCGAAAGGCTTGAGGCCATCCCTTATACGGAATTCGCGATACACAGTCCTGTGGGGAGCATCCGGCAGAACGGTATATGCACCGGTATGCTCCGGGTCTGTGATAATTCCCCGCATGAACGGGCAGTCTAACAGCTCGCGATTACTGCGGCGCAGGGATGTCTGCACTCCCTGCACGTAGTAGCGGGAGCCCGCCTGGTACACAGCACCAGGAAGTTCGATGACTCCATCATATACCCTGGCGGTGTCGAGCACTCGTTGATGCGTCTCCAGCACGCACGAGCTCAGCCCCAGCGCGCACAGCGCGGCAAGCAATATACAAAGACTGGTACGAGCGCGAGAAAACATGGGGGAGTGAATAGTGAATAATGAATAGTGAATAATGAATAGTGAATAATGAATAGTGAATAATGAATAGTGAATAGTGGGTGTTTAGCTGGGCTTGGTGTTATGTTACTGCTTGCGGGGGGCGGAGCAATCGCAGTTTGTTTCACCCATATAGGCTCCGGCTGCCTCGTCTACGCGCGGATGGATGCAGAAGGTGCCCATGTTGTGAATGGTGGTGATGCGGGAGCCATTGGTGCCGATGGTGTATTCAATCTCATAGTAATGACCGTTTGCCGGGCCTTCAAATACCAGCAGCGTCTGCTGGATCCACATATCGTTGTAATCTGCATCCTGATACTGGAGCAGGGCATTGTGCTCATCGAGCCGCTGGTATGCAATTCCGGCACAGCCGAAGTTTTCTCTCTGGTAACCGTGCAGTTTCAGTTCTTCTGCGTCAAACACGAGGGTTGCACCTGTTGATGCGTATGGGGACTCTATCTCCCTGACAACAGGCTGCTCCTTGCCTTCCTGCAGCTGCAGGGTATGAGCCGCCTGTCCACCGTGTAAGATGATGATGTGGTTGCGCAGGCTTTCCGGTGCCTGTGCTGATACCTGCAGAGAGACCGCCGCTGCAAGGATGACGGCAGCGGTGGCATAGATTCTGTGGAGCGGATTCATTGGTAAACGGGTATTTCCTTCGCTCATATTACCACATTTCGCTGGTGAATCCGCAGCAAAAAAATGCAGAGGGATGATTTTTTGTCTGTTATACCTTCTGGGAGGGAATGGCAGATTTGGATAGGTCGCAAATCTGTCGGAGCTCGGGACTTCAGTCCCGTATTCATAACCTGTGGGGCCCCCCGTCTACGCCTTCACAAGTTGCCGAGACAGGATAGTCCCTCGCTCCTAATGGAACCAGCGCCTCTAAAAAATGCGTCAATTGTACTTCCATGTTAATCGCATTCCCGGTGATTTTCCTTGCAAAAATGGTGGGGTGTGGTAGGCTTGAAGCAGCATGAAACGGTGTATATCCAGGCTTGGTGTTACTTGCCTGGCGGCAGTGCTTATGCCGCTGGGGGCGCAGGACACTGTCCCTGTGGCAGAGCAACCTGCGGTGACGAATCCGCAGGAGGATGCTGCACAGGTGGCCGTGCTGGGGTATAGTGCCTTTGCCGCAGCTGAGGGGGCTCGTGGTTTATCTGCCACGACATTCCGGACGCAGATGGCTTATCTGAAGGAGCAGGGGATGACGGTGCTTTCGCTTCGGCAGTTTGTGGAATGGCGGCAGGGGCGGCTTGCCCTGAGTGCCCCTGCTGTGCTGATTACACTGGATGAGGCTGATGCCTCCGCCTACACCGTGGCTTTGCCGGTGTTGCGGGAGTTTGGTTTTCCTTTTGTTGTGTTCGCGGATGGCCGGAATTTTGCAGATAGTCCCACGGCGCTGAATGCAGAGCAGCTGCGGGAAATGCAGCAGGCTGGTGCCGCTATCGGCAGCCGCAGCATGACCCGCCCTCAGGCTTATGACTGGCAGCACGCTGCCCTCTCCGGGCCGGATGCTGCGCTGAAGATGGCGGAGCGTGAGCTGGGGCTTTCGGCGCAGCGTATTACATCTGCCTTCGGCTCCTGTGAGGCTTTTTCCTATCCCCGTGGATATGCCTGCACCAACATGGTGGAGAATCTGCCAGTGTACGGGTACAAGGTTGCCTTCGGCCTGCGCGAGGGTAAGGTGCAGCAGGATGCACCGGCCTACATGCTGAACCGCTACATGGTGCAGGATATGCCCGCTTTTGCCAGAGCGGTGAATTTCGGTCCTGCTGCGGAGGATGCACGTGTGCTGCTGCAGGTGCATGCGGCAGCTGCCGGGAATCTGCCGGTTTCGCAGCCGGTGGCGGTTGAGTCCTCTACGGGAACCCCTGTGATGATTCCGGCATATGTCGATAAGCCTGAGGTGCCGGCTGCGCCGCTGCCGCCGGTAGTGGATCCGCTGACGGGGCAGCCCGGCGTGCCGGATGTGGTGGAGGAAGGTCCCATTCCGACCCCGGTGGTGGAGGATATCCCGCTGGAGTCGTTGACGAATGCAGCGTTCAAGCCGCGTCCTTTCAGCACCGGGCCTGCTGCCGGCAGTCTCACGCGCCGCACTCCGGACTCAGACTGGGTGACGCAGGAATTCCCGCAGCCTGTGGTGCCGCGGGAGCAGACCCGCGTGGCGGTGCTGGGGTATCATAATTTCAGCAATACGAAGAAGGTGACCGATATGCTGATGCGCACCTCGGAGTTCTGCCAGCAGATGCAGTATATCCAGGATGCCGGGCTCACCGTCATCACCATGCAGGATTTTCTGGACTGGCTTCTGGGTGAGCGCTGCCTGCCGGAGCGCTGTGTGCTCATCACCATCGATGACGGCTGGCGCAGTGTGTATACGGATGCCTACCCTGTGCTCAAGGCGTATGGGTATCCGTTCACTCTTTTCCTCTACAGCACCTATCTGAGTGGCCGGGGGCAGTCCATGACTCCGGAAATGGTGCGCGAGATGATGGCCAGTGGTGCCACCATCGGCAGCCACTCGACTACGCACCTGTATCCCAGCCAGTGGAAGCGCTATGAGGAGGATTCCCCCGAATATGCCGCTCAGTTGCAGGAGGAACTGCCGGATTCCGTGGCGGCCATGAAGCACCTGTTCGGCAATTGCAGCACGTACTGCTATCCGGGGGGCTACTACACGCAACCCATGCTGGAAGCGCTGCGCGCATGCGGTGTTCAGGTGGCTTTCACGGTGCTGGAGAAGAAGGTGACCACGCTGGAGGACCCGCTGCTGGTGCACCGGTACATGGTGTTCGGTACGGACCCACGCATTTTCCGCCGGGCGGTGAATTTTGATGATGTGCCCGGCATCAAGCCGACGGCGCAGGGTATTACCGAGGCTCGCGAGCGTGCCCGTGCATTCTTCCCTGCTGCCTTTGAGGAGACTCTGCCGCCGGCGGAGAAACCCGCAGCGGTGGAGCAGCCCCAGGCTCCCATTTCTGCACCTGAGCCCGCACCAGCCCCCAGAGCTGTGCTGGAGGATATACCGGCGCCTACCTATTCGACCCCCGGTAGCTGATTTATGCGTCTCCGGCCCGTGTCGGACGTGTTTTTGTATGGACAAGCGGTGCGGGGCTGGTTATAATTCCTCGACCTTATGTTGAAACGTTGTTACAGAGTGCAGGAAAGCCAGGCTCGCTATTGGGCGATGCAGGCGGTTGATTTGTGCTCTGTCATTAAGGATGAATCACTTGATGAGGCGAAGGATGCTGTGCTCCTGTCCATCGAGAACATGGGCGTGGACCGCCGCGTGGTGCTTATCGGCGCGTCGCGGAGCGGTAAATCCACCTTGCTGGCCGGCATGGTCGGCTGCCCGGTGCTGGGGAAGGCAGCACTGCAGCACCATTATGTGCGCTGGCGCTACATGAGTACCGATTCTGCACCGGTGGATCACTGCTTATTCTTGCCGGAGGCGAACTTGTTCGGCATGGAGCTGGTGGATACCCGTGGTTGCGAGGAACCCGCTGTGGCTGAGGCTGTGGCAGCGCTCCTGCCTGGGGCAGATGTGGTTGTGGCTGTGGTGGATGCCCGCGAGGTAAGCAGCTCTCCGGTGTGGAATATGCTGGCTCCTCTGCCGGAGGAAGGCGGGCCTGCCTGCCTGGTAGCGCTGACACATACCGACGCGCTGGATGCCGAGCATACCGTCACCCTGAGCGAGACGGTGCGCCAGCTTTGCCGGGATTCCCTGGGGCACACGTTGCCGGTGTACCAGATTAATCCGACCCAGGCAACACTGGCTGATGAGTTCGGCGACAAGGTGGTGGATGCCATGGAGAATTCCTCCGGTGGCCTGCGTGCCGCTATCCGCCGTGTGATGAAGTGCGGGTCTGACCTGCTGTACAAGCAAGGCAGTATTCTGAAGGCTCGCGATGCCGTGGCCCGCACAAACAACGGATTCCTGCTGGGCGTGGAGCAGGAGATAGACAATTTCCTTGCCCGCCAGATGCAGGGTGTGCGCAACTGTGTGCTCAATTATGCTGCCTCTGCCCAGCGCAGCATGCCCCGATTGCTGCAGCATCTGCGCCGCAGCCTGGGCTGGGTGCTTTCGCCTGTGGTTCTGATACGCCTGGAAAACTATGCCACGGCGGCGGAGAATCTTTATTACCGGCTGGTGCTGGATGATGTGACGCTGCAGCAGGAGGAGCTGGATAAACAGTTTGAGCATTCCTGCAATGGCCACTGGCGCAGCGTGCGTCCCCGCATGAAACAGACCCTGCATTGCGATATTGGTGAGTTCCCGGCGGCTGCGTTGAATTCGGAACTGGAGCAGTTGCGCCAGCGTCTGCAGAGCTCGCTCTATGAGCCCTTTCTGAGCCTGAAAATCCGCAGCCACTTTGCCTCTCTGTTCAAATGCCAGGTGGAATGGATGCGCTTCTTTGTGTCCTGCGTGTGTCTGTGCCTGATGCTGGCGGGTCTGCTGGGGTACTGCGGGTTTAACTCGCTGGCTTTTATATTCCTGGGGATTTCCGGCGCATTCTGGGTGCTGGGTTCGCTTCTTCATATGCTGGTGGTGCGCAAGATATGCCAGCTGGTGCGCAAGGATGCTGAGCCCCTGCATGAGGAGCTTTCGGCCTATATGACCGAGCTGGTGCAGGATATGATTGTTTCCCGCGTGTCGGCTTATCGTCGCCTTTATACGGAGCCCCGCCAGCGTGTGGCTGAGTATGCGACGACTCTGGCACCGCTGCAGCAGCGCCAGAGCGAGATTTTCCGCCAGCTGCGTTCCTCTGTGCCCCACGTATAAGCCGCCATGCAGTACGACCTTTTCACCCCGCACGGAGAAGCCCCGCAGGAGCCGGTTGAGGAGCGGCAGATGATGCCGCTGGCGGCGCGCATGCGCCCGGAATCCCTGGCCGAGGTGGCAGGGCAGAAGCATCTGCTGGCGGATGGTAAGCTGCTGCGCCGTGCTATTGAGACGGACCGGTTCTCCTCGCTGATTTTCTACGGGCCGCCCGGAGTGGGCAAGACTACTCTGGCCTATGTTATTGCCCGCAGTACGAGTGCTTTCTTTGTGATGCTCAATGGTGTGGAATCCAACGTGAGCGAAATCCGCGCCAAGATTGAGGAAGCCCGCAGCCGCATGGCGATTCACGGGCAGAAGACCATCCTCTTTGTGGATGAGCTGCACCGCTTCAACAAGGCCCAGCAGGATGTGCTGCTGCCGCATCTGGAGCGGGGTACGGTGCGCTTCATTGGTGCCACTACGGAGAATCCCTATTTTGCCATCAATTCCGCCATGCTCAGCCGCTCCCAGATTTTTCCGCTGGAGCCGGTGCCTGATTCCGAGATTGTGGCCTTGCTGCGCCGGGCTGTGGTAGATGAATCCCGCGGCCTGGGCAAACTTCCGCTGGCGGTGGATGATGCTGCTCTGGAGCACATTGCTCTGAAATCCGATGGTGATGCCCGCAAGGCGCTCACCGCTCTGGAGGTGGCGGCGCTTTCCACGGCACCAGGTGAGGACGGGCAGATTCATGTTACCCTGGAGGTGGCAGAGGAATCCATCCAGAAGAAGGCGGTGAAGTACGACCGCATGGGCGATGCCCACTACGATACCATTTCCGCCTTCATCAAATCTATGCGCGGTAGTGACCCGGATGCCGCGCTTTACTGGCTGGCCTTCATGCTGAATGCCGGGGAGGATATTCGCTTCATTGCCCGCCGCCTGGTCATCTGCGCCAGTGAGGATGTGGGCCTGGCGGATTCCAACGCACTGCGCGTGGCTCTGGATGCTGCCCGCGCGGCGGAGATGCTGGGTATGCCGGAAGCCCGGATTCCCCTGGCTCATGCCACGGTGTATATTGCCACGGCTCCCAAGAGCAATTCTGCCTATGCCGGCGTGAATGCCGCGCTCAAGGATGTGAAGGAGGGGCGCACGCTCGCCGTGCCCGATCACCTGGCGACTCCCACCCGCAAGAAACTGGCGAAGCTCCGTGGTGTGTCAGAAGAGGAGACCCAGTACAAGTACGCCCACGATTTTGACGACCATTTTGTGCCGCAGGCCTATCTGCCTGAAGGCCGTGTCTATTATCATCCTACCTCCAATGGCCTAGAGCTCCGCATTGCCGAGCGGATGCAGTACCTCCGCCAGCGCCGCGAGCAGGGAAGGTGAAGCGCCATTTACAAATGACAATGCACAGGACGGATTTCCGAGGGGACAAGTCGGTTAGCGCTTTCTTCTTGCAATAGCCATGCTGCCGTGCTAGTATGCCGGAATAGGAGAATCATGAGGCAGGTTATTTATCAGCTCTTTGTACGGCATTTTTCGAACTTCAAGGAGGGGAATACCCCATGGGGAACACGGGAGGAGAATGGCTGCGGTTCCTTTAATGCAGTGACCGATGCGGCGCTGGAGCAGCTCGCCCGAATGGGGGTGACGCATCTGTGGCTTACCGGTGTGCTGCGCCATGCCACTCAGACTGCCTGTGATGGGCTGCCTGCGGATCCGGCCTGTATCGTGAAAGGCAAGGCCGGCAGCCCATATGCGGTGACGGATTATTTTGATGTAGACCCTGACCTTGCGGAGGATGTGGAGAAACGCCGGGAGGAGTTTGCTGCCTTGCTGCGGCGGTGCCGGCGCTGGGGGATGGTGCCCATGATTGACTTTATTCCGAACCATGTGTCGCGCCACTATCATTCCACGGTGCGTCCGGGCAGCAGTTTCGGTGCAAGGGATGATAAATCGCGTTTCTATGCCCGGGATAATGCCTATTATTACCTGGAACCGCAGCAGGGTGAAACCCCGATGCGTCTGCCGGAGGGTGAGTTTCTGCCGGAGCGGGGGCAGGGGCGCGTGACCGGTAATAATGTGGCAAGCTGGGCTCCTGGTGCCTATGACTGGTATGAGACCGTGAAACTGAATTATGGCACCGACTACCGCCATGGTAGTCACGCCGCAGATTCGCTGCCCGGTCTGCTGGCGCCGGAATATGCCTTGCCGCGTACCTGGCAACTCATGAACGAGGTGATTGCCTACTGGCAGGATATGGGGGTAGGTGGTTTCCGGTGTGATATGGCGCACATGGTGCCGCTGCCATTCTGGCGGTGGATTATTGCCCACGCCCGCCTGCGTGACCGTTCCGCATTCTTTGTGGCCGAGGGGTATGATGACCATCTGAAGCTGGTGGAGGGGCCGGTGCATGCGGCGCTGCTTTCGGCCGGCTTTGATGGCGTGTATGATGGCGTGTCATATGAGGCGCTGCGCCGGATGTTTGAGGGCGGTGCGTGGGCGAATGACCTGGACAGCCTGCATCTGGAATCTCGCTCCTTGTTCCGGGGCGGGGTGCGCTACATTGAGAACCACGATGAGCCGCGTATCACCGCTCCGCAGTACTGGGGCGGTGTGGGCAACCTGGTGACTCGGGCTGCCATGGTGGCGCAGTATTGCACCACTACCGGGCCCGTGCTGGTCTACAATGGTCAGGAGGTGGGCGAGGTTCCCGAAGGCCCCGGTGGCTATGGTGGCGATAATGGCCGTACCAGTATCTTTGATTATACCCACCTGCCTCGGCTGCAGCACTGGACCAACGGAGGGGCTTATGATGGTGCCTTGCTTTCCCCGGCGGAACGCGAGCTTCGCGGCTTTACTTCGCATCTGCTCACGCTTCTGCAGCATCCTGCGCTGTCCAGGGGTGGATTCTATGGCCTGAACTGGGCTAACCGTGATACGCCGGACTATGGCCGCCGGGCAGGGGATACGGTCTCCGGTCATAATCTGTATGCCTTCCTGCGCCATTACCGGAAGGCAAAATCCACCCTGCTGGTGGTGTGCAATCTGAGCCCGGTGGATACAGCCTGTACGCATGTTCATATCCCCGCCAATGCTCGTGAATGGGCCGGAAAGAAGCCTGGTAGCTACACATTTGTGCCCTTGCTGGATGCAGCCTCCCCCATCATCGAGGTGGATGCCGCTGCGTTGGAAAGTCAGGGGCTGCCGGTGACTCTTCCTCCCGGTCAGGCGCATATTTTCGAATGGTGCTGAAGAAATGGGCCTGACGGTGGATTTGGACGGCCTTTTGTGCTTGCTACGCGCGCGCGTTTGTGGCATGATGGGTGGACAATGTATGGGCATGTCATAATAACGGGTGCGTCGTCGGGCTTTGGTATAGCATTTGCTCGTCGCCTGGTGGGCGAGTGCGCTCACATGGTGCTGGTGGCGCGGCGCAAGGAGATTCTGATGGAGCTTGCGGATGAGCTTCGGGCTGCCAATTCCTCGCTGGATGTGACGGTGCATGCCTGTGATCTGGCATCGCCGGGTGCAAGACAGCAGCTGGTGGAATACCTTGGCTCCTTGCCGGAGGGTAAGACGCTCCTCATTAACAATGCCGGCCTGGGTGATTATGGCGAATATGCCACCAGTACACCGGAGCGCAACAACCAGATGCTTCAGGTGAATGTGCTGGCGGTGGCAGAGCTGACCCGTGCCTTGCTTCCGCGTATGGTGGCCCAGGGCGGTGGCATCATTAACATAGCCTCTCTTGCGGCGGATGTGTTCATTCCGGATTTTGCCATTTATGCGGCATCGAAGGCATTTGTGGCTTCGTTTACGGAGGCGATACGCCTGGAGGTCCGGAAGGCCGGGGTGCCGGTGGTGGCGGTGTGTCCCGGGCCGGTGCATACCGGGTTTGGCGAAGTAGCCCGCCGCAACGGCTGCACGAATGGCTATTCTCCCTTCAAGAAATGGGTGTATACCAGTGTTTCTACCGTGGTGCGTGGGGCACTGGATGCGCTGGAGCAGAACAAGCCCCGCTATTATCCTTCCCGTCGCATTCGTCTTATCGGCTGGTTGCTGCGCAATACGCCGCTGGGGTTGCTGCGCTTTGTGATGGGGCAGCGTCCGCGCAAGGTTGCCCCGCTTCCGGAAAAATAAGAACTTCCTGTATATGAAACAATTGTTTCACCGTAAGAGCAAGATAAAGTTATTCACCTGGTTTCGTCTGGGACTGCTGGCTGCGCTGCTGCTGGCTGCCGGTTCTTTGTATACTCCGTATCCCGCAGAGCTGGTCAAGGCACTGAGCTCCAAGGATAAACCTAAGAAAAAGAAACCCAGGCGCAAGGTGACCAAGCCTGCGGAGCCCACGCCGGCAGACTCTCCGGTGACCCCGCCCCCGGCGGTGGCTCCGGCTGAGCCGGAGGATGAAGAGGTGGAAGTGGAACCCTGGACCCCCCAGGAGGCATTTACCATGCCTGCCATAACACTGCCTCCGTTCCCGCCTGCGCTGCCGGAAAGTGTGGAACCCGGCCGCTACGACCACATCAACAAGATGACGCCGGGGCTGAATATCCTCAGTTCCGTGCAGTTTGAGGAGGGCAGTACCGCAACTCTGGACCGCAAGGTGCAGGGGGCTTATCAGGTGCGTGTGGCGCTGAATCTGCGCTTGCCGAAGGCCGCTGACGGAGAGGGCCTGAAACTGGCCAATCCGAAGCTGCCTGACTTGTTCCCCCGCTATCAGGATTTCATGAGCAAGGCCCGCGTGTCCCAGTGGTATCAGGCGCTTTACCTGCACAAGCAGAACCGCATCCGCAAGGAGGCTGCCACGCTGGCCCGCCTGCTGGACCGCCATAATTACTACGATACCGATACGATTCTGGAGATGGAAGCTCCGGAGTCCGGCCGCAAGGTGCTCTGGGTGCAGGCGGATATGGATGTGGTGTCTGATGGCTCGGATGGCGACCGCCTGCCGGATATGCCGGAAAAGGTGAAGAACAGCGATTTCTACCAGCCGATGACCTCTTACCGCTGGCGCAAGCTGGGGACGACTCCTAACCCCCTGTTGCCGCACTGGGAGGAACGCGTGAAGAAGCTCAGCAAGGATAAGAAGGCCAATGCTGATGATTTGCAGCACGCCCGCAATGTGGTGCACGATTTGAAGAAGTACAGCTTCCTGCTGGCGGAGTATGATTCCTTCATCGTGGTGCCGCTGACGTTTAACAGCGGCAAGAATGATGCCTACCGTCCGCAGCTGGGAGACTACGTGGCCGTGGTGGTGGGAGACCGCGTATTCCCCGCCATTGTGGGTGATTACGGTCCTCGTTTCAAGGCCGGCGAGGCATCGCTTCGTCTGGCCCGTCTGATTAACCCGAAGGCGACGCCTTTTGCCCGCCCCGTGTCTGACCTGGGTGTGAGCTATATCATCTTCCCCGGTTCCAAAGAGCGGGAGAATGGCCCCATCGACTATGAGCGTCTGAATACGCGTGTGCAGGAACTCCTGAAGGAAATGGGCGGTTTGTCGGAATCTGCCCGTTTCCAGCAGGTGGAGGACCTGCTGCCGCCCAAGCCTGCGTCCCAGCCGAACCCCCAACCTGCTGCCCAGTCATGATATCCTTTCTTCGTGGTACAGTGGCCGAGGCTCTGCCCCAGTGTCTGGTGGTGGATGTGAATGGCGTGGGGTATGAGGTGACGGTGCCGTTGTCCACCTTTGACCAGTTGAATCCCATGGTGGGGCAGGGCATCATGCTCAAGATTCACATGCACGTGCGCGAGAATGCGCAGGTGTTGTACGGCTTTGCGACCGATGCGGAGCGGGATATTTTCCGCCTGCTCATTGACCGCGTGAGCGGTATCGGGCCTGCTACGGCTATTGCTATTCTGAGCAGCCTGAATGTCAATACCTTCAAGCAGGCTGTGGTGCAGGGCGATGTGCAGTCTGTGGCGCGCGCCAAGGGGGTGGGCAAGCGCACCGCCGAGCGCATCATCCTGGAGCTGAAGGATAAGATTGGCGTGGCTTCTACCTGGGAGGCTCAGCAGCAGGGGACTACGACGCAGGCGGCATCCGATGCTGAGCTGGCCATGGTGGCTCTCGGCTTCAAGCAGACTGAGGCCCGTAAGGCGATTGTGAAGCTGCTCAAGGAAAATCCGCAGGCCGGTACAGACGAACTGATTCGCGGTGCCTTGCGGCAGTTGAGTTAGTAATATGGATTTTGCATTGCTCAAGGCGGTTTCCCGCTCGTTTTATCTGAGCATGGTCTGGCTTCCGCCGGCTATGCGGCGGGGGATTGCCCTGGGGTACATGCTGGCGCGTGCCACGGACAGTGTGGCGGATACTTCGACGGCAGCTCCGGCTATGCGTGTGGAGGTGCTGCGGCAGATGGGGCGTGCCATAGCCGGCGAGCTGCCAGCGGAGGAATACCAGCCACTGCTGCGTATGTTGCGCGGGGAAATGGCCGATGCACAGAGTAAGGAATCGGAAGCAACTCTGCTGCGACGCTTCGATGAATGCCTGGAGCAACTGGGGCAGGTGAGCCCGGAGGAACGGGAACTGCTGCGCCGTGTACTGGCCACTATTGTGGAGGGGCAGTTGTGGGATCTGACTTATTTTGCGGACCGCCCCGCGGTGGAATCGGACGATGATACCCGCCGATATACCTACATGGTAGCCGGCTGTGTGGGTGAGTTCTGGACTGACCTGGGGCTGGCGACTATGGGGGCCGACTTCTGCGAACCCTCCCGCCGCGAACTGATGGCCAGAGCCGGCTGCCGCTATGGTCAGGGGCTTCAGCTGGTGAATATCCTGCGTGATAAGGCTGAGGATGCTGCCCGTGGTCGTGCATACCTGTGCAGCTCGCCGGAGCTGTGGAGGAGTCGTGCCGAGCGTTATCTGAACGACGGCCTGGATTATGCCCGCCGGCTGGGTGGGTTCCGCTTGCGTTTCACCGCTATGCTTCCCGCCCTGCTGGGACTGAAAACCCTGCGGCTGATTGCTCAGCGCGCAGGGAATGAAAGGGTGAAAATCACGCGTGGGGCTGTGTATGCCAGCCTGCTGAATGCCGCCTGGCTCAGCGCATGGAGGCGAGCTTCTTGAGCTTCTTGGCCAGGGTGATTTTGGCAGCAGAGGAGACGCGGTCCACATAGAGGAAGCCATCCAGGTGGTCGCATTCGTGCTGCAGGCAGCGGGCCAGCAAGCCGCCGCAGTCAAGCTCCAGTACGCTGCCATCCAGCTGGGGCAGGCGGGCTTTCACGAATTCCGGACGTGCCACGTTGGCGCGGATATTGCGCACACTCAGGCAGCCCTCGGTAAAGAGATACTGCTTGCCGTAGGGTTCAAGTTCGGGGTTGATGAACACCAGCGGCATGATGCTGCGCATAGGCTTCTCCTCACCGTTCACCATAATCATTTCCGGCTCAGTGCCTTCTTCCTCATCCTCAGGAATATCGATGACAACCAGACGGATGTTGAGCCCGACCTGCGGAGCCGCCAGGCCGATGCCTTCGGTGGCATACATGGTTTCGAGCATGTTCTCCACCAGAGTTTTCAGTTCATCATCGATATGCTCCACCGGGGCACATACTGCCCGGAGGACGGGGTCTCCGTATTGTCTTACGTTCAGAAGCATGGTGTATTCCAGTCTGCGGGGATGCGCGCAGGTGCCCTATTCTGCGGGCAGACGCGCTGAAAGTCAAGCACAAACTGACGCTGTGGGTGCTTGCTGTACCCAGCAGGCTGGGGTATACTGCATTTTGATGGAAACGCGTCCGACAGGAAAAGAATGCTGGCTGGTGTATCTGCTGGGAACCTTGTTTGCCTTTGTGGTGATGCGCTACGGCTTTAATTCGCCAAGTGAAAGCATGCACCTGCGTGCAAGCTATGATTTGAATATCTATTATCTCATAGGTAACGGCTGGATGCGGGGACTTTTGCCATATCTGGATTTGTCTGATCTGAAGGGCCCCCTTGTTTTCCTGCTTCATGGGTTTGGAAGTGTGCTGACTCCGGGAAGTTTTCTGGGACTCTGTTTGCTGCACGCTCCCCTGGTCGGGCTGGGGGTGTTGTTTGCCTACAAGAGCGCACGCTTGTTCCTTTCTTCTGCCGCGTCGTTTGCAGCTGTTGGTCTGTATTCCTATTTTCTGTTGTATTATGAGGCCAACCCTGCGGAACTGGTATGGGTCTTGCAGCACGTGACCCTGTATTTCCTCCTGCGATGGGGACTGTCTGCCCGGACTGACTTCAGCAGGAGTGAATTGTGCATCATGGGTGCCTCTGTTGCGATTGTGCTCCTGATGAAGTTTAATCTGGTGGCCTTCTGGGGACCAGTGTGCCTGCTGGCTCTATGTATCTCCTTTCGGCGGGCTTCGCTGTGGCTTGCTGTGGGTGGGGGGCTTATCGGGATACCTTTTATCTGCTATTTCTGGTGGCACGATGCGTTGTTGGCCATGTGGAGGGAATATGTGGAGATGGCAATAACATACGGAAGCGTCTCCTGGAGTGAATCGGCCCTGTGCCAGAAGCATTTTCTGTTATTCCGCTGGTTTACCCCGTCGCATCTGCATGAGCGGCTGAATTTGTATCTTCTGGCGGCGCTGGGCTGCATCCCCTGTTTGAGCTGGCCTTTCCTGTGGACCTGTTTTCGACTGAAGAAATCTGTATTATGGGTACTTGCTGCCTCATTTGTGTTGCAGATGTATGCCGGATATTCCGGCCCTTACGATTTTTCTCATTACGCAATAGTGTTTTTCCCTTTCTGTTTTCTGAGCATATTGTGGGGGATACGGTTATTGCACAGGTGGCCTCGGTTGGTTCATATTGCCGGGATATGCACGGCTGTGCTCGTTCTAAGTGTCGCACTTTCTCTCCCCTTGTATGTGAAATATGGCCGCAGCTATAACGGAAATGCCCAGATGCGAGCTACTACTACATGGATTGTCGAGAAATCAGGCAAACTCAATAAGGGTGAATTGCATATCCTCGAGCCTGACCATTTCCTGCACATATATCGGCTGACTGGTACCTTGCCGGTCACCAGGCATTTTGTAAGACCTATGGTTTCTCGCGGCCTCCCTCTGTATTCCTCGGAGCAGATGGAGTATATTCAGCGAAAACGCCCTAAATATCTGCTGGGGGCTACATGGTCACAGGAGTGGTCTGACGAGCTGGTTCGTTCAACCCATGTGCCGTATAGAAAGGTTTCGCACAGAGAACTGGGGCTTCCCCCCTATCCTCAGCATGCGAAGCGCCCGGAGGTGGTTCTCTACGTGCGTGAAGATTAAAAATCGCCCGCCGGATGATTTATCCGGCGGGCGTGTCAGTTAAAGCTATCGAGAAGACTCAGGCCTTGGGGTCCTCCTTGGCAGGAGCAGCGGGCTTTCTGGCCTTCTTCTTGCCACCCTTGCGGGGCAGGGGCTTTGTGGCCGGTTCCGGGGCGGCTTCACCTTTGGGGAACCAGACGGCGTTGTCGCTGGTCACCACGATGTAACCTTGCTCCAGCAGCCAGATCATGTCGGCCACATAGGGAGCATGGGCATCGGTGGCAGCCTGGCGGCTGGCTTCGTCCTCGCTGGCGCTTACTCCGCTCAGTTCGGCAAACATCACGTCAGCCTTCTTGCCGGAGTTTTCCCGGGCCCAGTTCATGATGGCCATCATGCGGTCGGCCAGCACGGTGTCCTCGGGCAGAGCACGCACGCGGCTCGGGCCGGTGAAGTGATTGCCGTGCCACTTGTAGATGGGCAGGTGGTGGCGGGCCATACCGTGGCAGAGGTTCGGAATGAGCATCTGCGGGAAACGGCGGGTCTTGTCGGAAAGGATGGCCACGTGGGCTGCAATTCCGGGGGAAAGCACGGCACGCGGCGTGGAACCATTGATGAATACCTTGTCCACTACCTCGTACACGCTGCTGTAGTGGTTGGCTGTGAAGTCGGCCTCTACGGCACGCTGATCTTCCAGCACGGTGTCGGCAGCACCCTCGCGGGTCGGCTTCCAGATGGTCTTGTGGCTGGCAGCCTGTACCCAGGCAGCAACAGTTTCCTCGCTCTTGTCCACGGAGATGCGGTTCTTGAACACATCCAGCGGCATGGTGGAGTACTTGCTGCGGTACAGGTTCATGAGAGCAGCCTGGTAGCCGTGCCAGGTCACAGGCCCGATGAGTTCGCCACCCAGTGAGCAGACTGCAACTGCACTGAAATTACCGTTAGGAGCTTCAACCTCGATTTCCTCCTTTGTGTAGAGCTCGGCGAACCAGGGTGCCTTCCAGAGGTAGGCCACAGCTTCGGCTTCAGTGAGCCAGCATGCCTGGTCGCCCTTGGTGGAATGGATAAGAAGGGGGCCATTTTCCATCTTCATGAACACCAGGTCGTAACGGGCCTTATCGCCCATGACCACACGCGCCAGGTCGATAAGGGGCAGGGCGCGCTTCTGTTTCTGGATGTTGGAGGCGAAGAGTTCCAGAATGCTGTTGGCAGGGCGAAGCTCCACGCGGAAACCCTCTGCCGGAGCGGGAAGCTCACGCTGGGGTCTGGGTTCGCGGCGTGCTTCGCGTTTCTGCGGGCGCTCTCCCTTGCTTGTGCGCGGGGAGCGGGGGGCATCGTTGCTGTCGCGGCGTTCCCGGTTGAACGGACGACGTTCACCGGCATCGCGGCGACGTGGAGCGCGAGCCTCGCGAGGGGCGCTGGTGAAAGCGGGGGTGCTGGCTGCACCTGGGCGTGCCCAGGCCGGCCCGAACTGGAAATCTGCCAGGTCTGACAGATTGAGGGAATTGGTGTTCCCCTGGTTCTTTTCTTCGCTCATGGATGGATTAACTGGTAACTGATGATTAGACTACTCTGATTTGCATGCCAATGCAATCATTTTTTGCAGGAATTGGACGAAAATAAGCGGATTTCCGCAGCTTATTCCTCGCTGAACTCCACACCCAGCAGACAGATGTCATCATCCTGCTGCACGCTGCCGGTGAACTGGTGCACACCGGCCAGGGAAATATCCAGCATTTCGCGGATGCTCTGAGGGTTGCGTTCCTGCAGGAATTCCATAATCCGCGGGGCTCCCAGCTCATCGCCGGTAGCGTCCTGTGCTTCGGTGAGCCCATCGGTGAATAACATGAGCTTCATGCCATTTTCCAGGCGGATTTCGCTTTCGCGGAACAGGGTGTTCTCCATGAGCCCCAGCGCCGGGGTGCGGGGAATGGCGGGCTGGAAGGCCCTGCCATTGGTCGGTAATACGATGGGAGCGGGATGCCCGGCTCCAGCCAGGGTAAGGCGGCGACGGTCCAGATCCAGGTAGACATAGCACGCAGAAGCAAACATGGTGATGTTTGCCTGGGTGAAGATTCGGTACATCTGCCGGTTCAGGGAGGAGAGGAAAAGTGCAGGGGTGTCTGCCAGATTGGCCAGCTGTGCCATGAGTCCGCGCATCATGGATGCTATGAGGGCTGCGCGCACGCCGTGGCCCATTACATCGCAGATGAGCATGCCTACACCGCTCTGTCCCACGGGGAATACTTCGAAGCAATCACCTGCCACGCCGGCGGAGGGCAGATAGACATGGTGGAACATGGCCTTGCGGGTGGTTCCGCTGCTGTGCTGCCACTCGCGGTCGGGGATGAATCCGTTCTGCAAAGCCTGCTGCACCTCGCGTGCCAGGTTGATTTCCTTTTCCAGAATCTTGTTCTTTTCATCCAGCTGCCTGGCGATGCGCTGGTATTTCTGCTGGGTTTCGATGAGTTTGGTGACGTCGCTGGAGATGCCCACAATGCCCTTCACGGTGCCATCCGCCGCATACCAGGGAAACTTGGAAACCTTGCCCCAGGTGGATTTGCCGCCCTTCCACTTCTCATGGTGAATGCGGTTGAGAATGGGTTTGCCCGTAGCCATGATATTGGCTTCTTCAGAGCGGGCAATTTCGCACATTTCGGGGTCAAAGAAGTTGCTGTCGCGGCTGCCGATGAGGTCAGAAGGCGTGCGTACCTTCATCTTCTTAGCCGTGGCTTCGTTGGCAATTACGAAGCGGGACTCACGGTTCTTGAAATAGATGTTGTCCGGCAGGTAGTTAATGAGTGTACGGAAGAGGTCGCGGTCTTCCATGGCGTGCAGGTCTGCCATTTTGCGGCGGGTGATATCCACCCACACGCCGACCAGGCGGCTCGGCTTCTTGTTCTCATCGAACTCCAGCAGACCATTGATGCGGACCCATCGCCACCCGCGGCTGCGCTGATTGAGCAGTCGTACCTCCACTCGCAGCGGGTTTGCACCGGGACGAGGGCGGTCGATGTATCGCTTTACTGTGGAGGTGAAGAATCCGACATCCTCCGGATGAATGGTTTTCTCCGGCTCTGTGAAGATGTTGGGCGCCCAGTCCTTCATGGTCATTCCCATCATCTTCACGCACTGCTCGGTGTAGAAAATCTCATCATTCTCAAACAACCAGCAGTATACGCCCTCCTCGGCAGCCCGCAACGCTTTGCGCACCATATCCCATACAAATACTCCGGGTACGGTGCGCTTCTCGTTGTTCTGCTCGGGACAATCACTCATTTGCTTGATAACATACCCATTTTTCGAGGAAATTTCAAGCAGAAACGGCGGAAATCGAGGAGAAAAATCAGTGCCAGCGGTGCCACCAGGCTAAACCGAGCAGCACGGAGAGAAAACAGAGCCCGTAATTCAGGATAGTGTGCCAGCGGCGGAGCTTCACCTTGACGCGACGGGCTACGGGGAGGGGTAAAACCTTCCCCTGGCTGCCGATGTTGATGCCCTTGGGACTGTCATAGAGTTTCAGGAAGAATTCCTGCGTGTCGAGCTCCAGACATTCGCTGATGCCGCCCCATGGCTGGAAGTAACGCCAGCCGGAGTTGCCCAGAATATGCAGCCCCCGCCGGGTGTGGCGTGATTCGCTGCCCAGCCAGGTATCAACATCATATTCATCCCGGAAATCGCTGTGCCCGAACAGCACAAACAAGGCAGCCGCGCCAAAACAGCAGATGCAGAGCAGCATCAGCTCTGTTTCATTCGATGGGATGAAGGGGAGAATCAGTCCGGTAGTGAGCCAGGGGAAGCCCACCTTCAAAAAGGCGCCTATACCAGGGCCTTCGGGCGTGTTCTGCAGGTAAGCCGGATTGATTGCCGATGAATCGTCATCATTGAAGCCGGGGGTGAGCAGGGGCTGGATGCTGGTCAGTGCTTCAGCTGCTGTTTCCGGGGCTGCCGGGAGATGAATGGGTATGCCCTCCTTCGTTTCGATAAGGATTCCATCTTCTGTGCGGGTGGCATTCTCGAGGCTGAGCCAGGGCAGGAAGATGCCGGGGCTGTCTGGAGCATCGCCGTAGAGCAGAATACCTGTCCGGGTGCGGCGCCAGTGCGGACAGTAGTGCTGAATGCCATCCCATTTGGGAAGCCCCTTATCGGCAATATATCCACTCCAGCAGATGGAGAGGCCGAACCCGGCTCCCGGGGCAAAGCAGAGTAGAAAACTGCATCCCTTACACCAGCCGATACCACCCGTGATAAGCCCGAGTACCAGTGTGGCGATGCCCCAGGTGAGGATGACGGAGCGTCTGCTTTCTGCCTGTTCTGTGAGGCTATGAATCATTCGTTATCCTTATCCGGGTAGGGTGTGCCGGTGGTCTCGGTGTGCTGCCAGCCGGGAAGAAGGTGCTGCCAGAATTCGTAGTGCTCGCTTTCCTGTTCCTCCAGCATGCGCTCTGGAGTCATGCGGAAGGGGTATACCTGCACAGGCACGTAACTGGTGCCGGCCTTGAAGGCCTCGTTCACCATGGTGTAGATTTCTTCAATGCGGGCATCTGTCATGGCAAAGCAGCCTATGGACAGAATGTTCCCATGCACCATGATGAAGCTGCCTGTTCGCTCCAGCTTGCGGTCGTAGGCATTCGGGTAACCTATGTTGAAGGAGAGATGGTAGCTGCTGCGCGGATTCATGCTCCGGGGATAGACCCGGTAGAACCCTTCCGGTGCCTGTTCGTCGCCTTCAGCGGTCTTGGGCCCGAGGTCGCCGCTCATGCCGTAGATGTGGTAGGTTTTCAGGATGCGCCAGCTTTTGTCCGGTTCCTGCACCCAGAGTTCCAGGTCACGGTCATCCTTGATGATGCGGATGAATACCGGTTTGCCGAAATGCTTGCCGAGCTCCTCCTGCACGTTCTTTCTGGCGCTTGCCACGCGGTCTGTTGCTGCCTGTGAGCTACACATATTCAAGCCGGAGAAGAGAAGGGGAAAGGTAAGGAGGAATGAAAGGAATGATTTGAGCATAGCTGTTAGTTAGTGCGCTTTTCTTCCCACTCAGGCAGCTCGTGGCCGATGAGCCAGGGGGTGTATTCTGCCGGAATCGGGGACTGGATGGCGATGCGCCTGCCATCTGCCGGGTGGTTGAAGGCCAGGCGCCAGGCATGCAGCATCAGGCGCCCGGGGCGGGCCTTCTGCCGCTGCGGGTGCGCATAGATGGGGTCGCCGATGAGAGGGTGCCCCAGGTGCAGCATGTGTACGCGAATCTGGTGGGTACGCCCGGTGTGCAGGGTACACATCACCAGCGAGGAATCCGTGGCGGCATCGTAGTGCAGCACCTCCCAGTCTGTAATGGCGGGCTTGCCGCTACCGGGATTCACCACGGCCATTTTCAGTCGGTTGACGGGGTGGCGGCCGATGTTGGTGAATACGGTACCCTTCTGTTCCTTCGGGCAGCCCTGTACCACGGCCAGGTAGATTTTGCCGGTGTCGCGCTCGGCGAACTGGGTGGTGAGGGAGAGGTGCGCCTGGTCATTCTTGGCTACCACGATGCAGCCGCTGGTGTCCTTGTCCAGTCGGTGTACGATGCCGGGGCGCTCCACTCCACCGATGCCGGATAAATCACCGCAGTGGAAGAGCACGGCGTTCACGAGCGTGCCGTCCGGGTTACCCGCAGCAGGGTGTACCACCATGCCGCTCTCCTTGTCGATGACAATCACGTGACTGTCCTCGAAAAGTACAGAAAGGGGAATATCCTGCGGCTGGGCCTCGGCTGGTTCCGGTTCGGGGATGCTCACCTCGATGCGCATGTTGCGCTCTACCGGGGTCTTGGCTTTGCAGGCCTTGCCGTTCACGGTGATTTCGCCGTCCTTGATGAGGGCCTGGATGCGGGCGCGGGAAAGCTCCGGCAGCTGAGCTGCCAGATACTGGTCCAGGCGGGTGCCGAGCTGGTCTTCTACAATGATGAGCATGTTA
The DNA here is from genome assembly GCA_045631705.1 of Akkermansia sp. Taxonomy (GTDB): domain Bacteria; phylum Verrucomicrobiota; class Verrucomicrobiia; order Verrucomicrobiales; family Akkermansiaceae; genus Akkermansia. Next base: position 23,234 of record JAZQVE010000002.1, read on the forward strand.
CATGCCGGTGGGGTTATCGATGAACACCGTGGGAAGCCCGAACTTCTCTTCCAGCAGTTTGCCCAGGGACTTCACTCCGAATGTTTCCGTGGCGTAGTGTCCGGCAAAGAGGATGTTGATACCCATGTCGCGTGCGGCGTTGCTTACCCAGTGGTTTTCCTCGCCGGTGAGGTAGGTGCCGTAGCCCTTGGCCTGCATCTGGTAAATCTCTTCGCCGGCGCCGCCGCTGCATACGGCTACTCGCCCGGCAGGCTTGCTGCCATCGTGCACAATGCCCGTGACCTCGCTCCCGGTGATTTCGGCGTATCTGGCGCGCAGTTCATCCACCGTGCCGGGGAAGAGACCGGAAAGCCCGATGCTGGTGCCGTGGTAGTCCACCTCCGGCTGCAGGTCGATGAGTCCCAGCGCTTTGGCGATGCCGGCGTTGTTACCCAGCTCCGGGTGCATATCCAAAGGCAGGTGGGCGGAGTAGATGGCCAGGTTGTTGTTCAGGCAGGAAACGAGCTTCTGCTTCCACCATCCCTTGACCGGCTGCAGACCGCACCAGAAAATGCCATGGTGCAGCACCAGCAGATCTGCGCCGGCGGCAATGGCATCATCAATGCTCTTCTGGGAGCCATCCACCGCCAGGGCCACTCTGGTGACACTGCCGTTGTTTTCCACCTGAAGCCCGTTCATGGCCACGGAGGCATCGCGCACCTCTGCTACGCGCAGGGTGGTATCGAGCAGGGTTACAATCTCAGAAAGGGGGGTACTCATAAATTATTCAGCGTTTCCGGGGTAGACTGTGCGGTTGGCGATTTCCTTGTTCAGGCGCTGGTTGAACTCGCTGGCCATATCGTAGCCGCTGTCGCGCAGGTAGCGGCCCAGGGCTGCTACCTCCACCAGACGACACATGTCTCGCCCAGGGGCCACGGGCAGGTTCAGGTGCTCCACCGCCACACCCAGAATATTGATATACTTGTGTTCCAGTCCCAGCCGTTCCATTTCGTTCATTTCGCCGCTGAAGAGGTTGATGACGAGGTCGATTCGCTTCTCCTTGCGGTAGGCCTTCAGACCGAAAAGATTGGTTACGTTGATAATGCCCAGACCTCGGATTTCGATGAACCCGCTGCTCAGGGGCGGAGCAGTGGCAATGAGGTCGCCGCCCAGGTTGCGGATACGTACCATGTCATCGGCCACCAGAGAGGAACCGCGTTCCACCAGACCCAGGGAAATTTCGCTCTTGCCCACGCCTCCCTTGCCGGTGAGTAGCACGCCCACGCCGCGCACGTCGACCATGCAGGCGTGCATGGTGGTGCTGTCTGCAAACTCGTTTTCGAGGATGTAGGTGGCGCGGTTCACGAACTCCATGGTGAGCAGCGCTGTGCGGAATACGCAGACATTGTATCGGTCCGCGATGGCCAGCACATCCGCCGGCACATCCACCCCTCGGGCAAAGATGAGGCAGGGAGCATCCAGACTGCAGATGTGATCCAGGCGTCCTTCTCTCTCGGCCTGGGTCATGGTGGCGAGATAGGCCATTTCGGCTGCCCCGAATACCTGGATTCGCTCGTGTGCAAAGTAACCGAAGTAGCCCGCCAGTGCCAGACCCGGGCGATTGAATGCCGGCTGCACAATCGGTCGCGACATGCCAAGCGGCGTGTTCAGCAGCTGCAGCTCCAGTGTGCTGCGGTATTTTTCATAAAACCGGCTTACCGGCACCTGTTCCACTTTGCGGACAATGGGCTTCTTCATCTGCAAGTGATTTTACATGAGAGTTCCCCGCGGGTCAAGGGATTTCCTGTCTGACCAGTCTGGAGGTTTTGTGGAATCCCGGCAATGATGTGCGTTTTTATTTGTTCAGGATTGTTTTTATCACTCGGGGATTGCTATTTCAGAGGATTTATGCTAAGCTTCCGCGCGTTATGGCAAATACTTCCCTTACCCCTGAGTTGGCAAAGCTGGCCGGTGAACTGGCCGCTGCCTTTGCAAGCAGCCAGAAAGTAGTGGCCGCCAAGGCCCGCATCGGTCTCTTCTACCAGAATCCTGAGGCTACAGACCTCTTCCGCAAGGTGAGCGAATATGGCGAGACCTTGCGAAACAAGCACATGGAAGGCATGCCTCCTTCCGAGGAGGAGCTGAGCAAGTTTGACCAGCTGCGTTCTGCTGTGGTGGAGAATGAGCTGTGCAAGGGCTTCCTGGAATCCCGCCAGCTGCTGGATGATATGCTCTCCGTTGTGAACCAGTACCTCTGCCTGGCTATCGAGAAGGGCGCTGCTCCCAGCGATGAAGAGGTGGCCGATGCCATGAATCAGCAGATGAGCGCATGCTCCTGCGGCGGTGGCTGCCATGGCGATTGCGGCGATTGCGACAATGAGTCCTGCGGCAAGCACGAATGCAAGTGCGGTAAGGGCGATGACTGCTGCGGTAACCACGGTGATGGCGAGTGCTGCGGTAATCACGGCGAAGGCCACGAATGCAAGTGCGGTAAGCACTGATTTGCTCCTATGTTCCGCTGGGTGAAGTCACGCACATTTTTCTTTGCCGTGGTGCTGCTGGTGGCGGCTTTCATGGCATGGAAGGGTGCGTACACCTGGCGGGTTGATTTTGAATTCCCCTGGTGGGGGTACGCAGCTGTTGCGTTGCCATTGCTGGGGGGGGCGGGCATGTATCTGGCTCGTCGACTGAGGAAGGATGTACTGCCCCGGACCTGGACGCTGTGGGTGGTGCTCCTTCTTTCCTTTGCGGTAGACAGTGTGTGCAACCTGTTTGCATACAGTGCACCCTGGCAGCTGCATGTCTCTGTACTCATGACCATGGGCTTCATGCTCATGCTCTGGGCGGGGTTGCGTGCGGGTGCCATTGCATTCTGGGTGCTTTTCCTGGTGCTGGAGATTATGCAGATATGCGGGTACATGCAGTATGGCTCCCGCATCAACTCCCTGGTGGTGGCCGAAACCATCGAAGCCTCCTGGGAGGAAGCACTGGCATACATGACCCCCATTAATCTGGGAATGCTGGCGCTTTCCTTTGTGTTGTCTCTGCTGTTCTGCTGGGGGCTGCGCCGCACGCTGTGCCGCCAGCAGAGCCTGGCCATGTTCAATGCGGCCTGCCTGTTCGGGGGGGCTTCTCTTCTTTTTGGCCTTTGTGTGCCGCCCAATAAGCAGAAACAGGACTTTTACTGGCCTCTGCCGGAGATTCCGCTGCTGTATAGTGCTGCCAGCGAAGCCCTCACCATCAACGAGGCAACTATCAATCAGGTGGAGAGCCTGAGCTCACCGGCGGAGGAGCCCAGCAGCCTGCATTCTCTGCGTGGCGGCGAAGGTGTGGTGCTGGTCGTTCATGTGGGCGAGAGCATACGCGCGGACCGCATGAGCCTGAATGGCTATGAGCGGGATACGACGCCGTGGCTCCGCCAGCAGAAGAATATCATCAATTTCCCGACCTGCATTTCCGCAGCCTGCGATACATGTCAGGCGGAGATTGCTTTGCTTACCAATGCCCGCCGCGATATTATGGAAACGCGGCCGGAAATGTTGCCCACAACCGGCTCTGTGCTGGATTTGTTCACGGCGAATGGTTTCGAAATGTATTCCTTCTTCGGACGCCGCTGTGCACAGAAACTGAAGTATGACCGCGTGGTGCTGGTGCTGACCCGCCGCTCCCGCCAGAAGTTCAATGCGCCGGGCAGTCCGTGGACCTCAGTATTGCAGATGCAGGAAGTGCTGCAGAAAACACCGGCTGGGCAGAATCTCCTCTTCTTTGTGAACAATGAGGGTAGTCATACTCCCTTTGAGCACTACGACCGCCAGAATACCCCCTTTGCTCCGGCGGCGGTTCATTTCCAGAACCCTTCCTCCCAGGCGGAGGAGGTGAATAATGCCTACGACAGCACAATTCATTATACGGATGAGTATTTCCGCCGCGTGGCAGAGCTTCTGGGCAACCGTCCCTTTGTTTATCTGTACGTGAGTGACCATGGTGAATACCTGGGACACGATGGTATGTGGGGCAGGGCCGCCTTGGGTGAAAAGCATGTTTCCTATCACGCCACGGGCGGTTGCCAGGTGGGCATGTTTGTGCTGTATAATGAGGCTTTCGAGAAACTGAACCCTCAGTTTGCCGCTAAATTAGAGCAGATGCGGCAGAATGCACAGCTCACTGTGGCTCATGAGCATTTCTTCCATACTCTCCTGGGCTTATTCAGCCTGGAAACGAAGCATTACAATCCCTCTCTGGACCTGACTTCCCCCTCAGTGCAGCCATATGATGGCCCGAGACCCTGATTTTTTTTTTTTTTTTTTTTTTTTTTTTTTTTTTTTCTATGAATGCCGTCTATTTCTTTCTTACAGCCTTGCTTGGGCTGGGTATTGGTGCCCTGGTGGGCTATCTGCTGGCATCTCTCCGCCGCCGCGGACAGGATGCGCAGCTTCTTTCTCTGCAGCAGCAGAATGATTTCCTGAAACAGCAGATGGTGGAGGAGGAACAGCGCTGGAAAGAACGCCAGCTGCAGCAGGAGGAGCATTTTGAACAACTTTCCCGCCGTATTCTCGACCAGAATACGGCCCAGCTCAAGGCCAGCAGCATGGAGCAGTTCGGGCATGTGCTGCAGCCGCTCAAGGAGCAGCTGGAGGGGCTTCGCAAGTCGGTGGTTGATACGAATACCGGCAATGCATCTGCCCGCAGCAGCATCGAGACGCTGGTGAAGCAGCTCATGGAGCGGGCAGATGGTATCAGCAAGGATGCCAGCAACCTGACACGGGCTTTGAAAGGTGATTCCAAGGTGCAGGGCGACTGGGGGGAAATGATTCTGGCTCGCCTGCTGGAGGGAAGCGGTCTGCGCCCCGGCGAGGAGTTTCAGACGCAGCGCTCCTACAAGGACAAGAAGGGGAATGATTTTCGCCCCGATGTGGTGGTGAACCTGCCTGAGAATCGCACTATCATCATCGATTCCAAGGTGTCGCTCACTGCTTATGCCCGCTGGGTGGAGCTGGATGCTGATGCCTCGGCGACGGAAAAGGATACCGCTCTCAAGGAGCATGTGGATTCTGTGCGCAGGCATGTGGCAGAACTGGCCGCCAAGGACTATGTCTCCATCGTTCCCGGGTCCATCGGGCATGTGCTTATGTTCATGCCGAATGAGTCGGCCTATATTGCGGCGGTGCAGGCTCAGCCGGAGCTGGTGCGCGAGGCCTATTCCCGCGGAGTTCTCCTTATCAGTCCCACAAATCTGCTGATGGCGCTTCAGCTGGCATATAATCTGTGGCAGAAGGAACGCCAGTCCCGTAATGTGCAGAAGGTTATCGGCCAGGCGGAGTCTCTGTATAAGAAGTGCGTGACGGTGGGGGCCAGCATGGATAAGATTAAACGCGCCATTGATACATTGGGCAATGCCTATACCCAGGCAGAGGGGCAGTTCAGAAGCGGCAAGGGGAGTCTTTGTCGCCAGGTGGACCAGCTGTGTGAGTACGGTGTGACCCCGAATCAGCGTATGCAGTTGGAGTCTGCCGATGAAGCGGATTCGGATGCATAGTCTTCAGCCGCTTGAAATTCCGGGAGGATGAAGCGAATTTCCTTGTCAAAACGGAGTCAACACGTTAATCTGGAACTGCGAGCTTCTTCTGTGGAGATGTCTGGCTCCTGTGTAACCGATTTTAGTAGAAATTATGAATAAATATCTGGATTGGCAGTTTCGTTCTACAACATGGGTAACCCTGCTGGTGGCGCTTGGGTGTCTTATCTGTGCATTTGTGCTGCCTGCGTCTTTCGGAAATAAGAATAGTCCTATAGAGAACGTGCAGATGCTCATCATAGCCATCGGTTTGTTTATTGCCTGCACGGCTAAGGAACGCAAACACCTGTATGTGTTTGCTGCGCTCTGCCTGTTCCTCATGCTTGCCCGTGAGGTGAATTTCGGTCGCACCCTTTTCATTTTTGCAGACCCGGAGAATCCTAATGTGTACCCGAAGTGGAAGCACATGGAGTATGGCTGGCTGGCCCGAATCGGTATTGGTCTTGCCATGGCCTGGGTTGCGGTGTATTTCTTCTGGCGCAAGGTATGGAAGCTGCTCTGGGAGGTATTGCGGACAGAGCGCATCCCTGTCTGGGATTTGTTGCTGGCCATCGGCGGCGTGATTGCGGGGGTCTCCTTCGAGTCTATGCATAACTGCCTGAGCGAAGAGCTTGGTGAGGTCGTGTGTTATGTGGGGGTCGTGGGTGTGCTTTATCTTTATTCCCGCAATAAGACCCGCAAGGTCGGATGCTGACGGCTACCTCCATTTCCTGTATCCGGCATCCCTACTTCAACGAGTGGTGGCATCTGTATGAGTCGGCGTTTCCGGTGACGGAGCGCCGCTCTGTGCATATGCATGCCAAAGCTCTGGAACACTCGGCATTTCATTGTCTGTACCTGGAGGATTCTGCTGGTTTTGGCGGAATCATGGCATATTGGCAGTGGCAGAATATGGTGTTTCTGGAGCATCTGGCCATTGTTGCGGAGCGTCGGGGGCAGGGACTGGGTCATCAGGCTCTGGACATGCTTCAGGGCAGGGTGTTGTTGGAAATTGAGCCCGTTGCCGATGCTCAGACAGCTCGCCGTCTGGCTTTCTATGAATCATATGGTTTCTGCCGGCTGCCTCATCCGCATGTGCAGCTTGCATACCAATCCGGGCAGCCGGATATACCGCTCTGGCTGTTGAGCCGCCCGCGTGTATCAGATGCGGAAGTGCAGGTCTTTGAACGTGAATATCTCCTCGGTCCTATGCAATATCGCGACACTGCAGGGAAATAATCTTTTTTTGAACAGATAACAACTATTGAACATCCAATATATCATGAGTGCAAAGGAAGTGAAGGATCCCATCTGGTGGCGCCTGGGCTGGGTGCCCTTTATCGTGCTGGTGATGGTGGCTGCCGCGGCCGATTTGTGTTTTCCGGTGCTGCAGCTTGGCATGCGCTACATGGGGGTGGGTTCCGGGCTTGGTGTGCTGCTGTTCATGGCTGCACTTTTGTTACTGCGCCGTGATTTCTCCCGCCGTGAGCAGGTATTCCTGGTGATGCTTGCTGTCATAGCTGCTGCCGGATTGCTGGTGTGTGGTACCTCGGTGGGCTGGATTATGTCGCTTTCTCTTCCTTTCATTGTCATTATGGCCTGTCCGGGCAGAGCCATTCCTCTGGAGGAGGGGGTGGAGTATCGCGGCTGGCTGGGATATTGGCGTGGACAGCGGGGTAAGACAAAGGCCGGCTTTCTGCGCAGGATTCTGCCCATGCTTATCAGTATTGCAGTGGGTGTGATATGCTTCATTGCCTTCCTCTGCATCTTTGCCAGTGGTAATCCGGTGGTCCAGATGGTGTGGGAGTGGATTGTGCTGTGGTGGAACCGCATCATGTCTTATCTCCAGATAACGGAGGATTTCTGGGTTCATGCCATCATCTGGGTGCTGGGTATTCTGGCGTTCAGCATATTCACCGTGCAGCGTCCGCTGAACCGCGGGTGTGGTCAGTCCGCGCCCACTTCCGCAGAGCAGCCTGCCGGCAGCAGCATGCTGCCGCAGTTGCCCTTCATGGTGTTGCTCGGGGTGAACCTGGCGTTCCTCATCACCACTGCCACGGATGTTGCCTTCCTCTGGTTCCGGCGTGTCCCGGAGGGAATTTCCCAGACTGAATACCTGTATGAGGGGGCGGAATCCATCATCTGGGCTGCTGTACTGGCGGCCGGTCTGCTCATCTATTTCTTCCGCCGCCGTGGTAGCGTGCGTCGCACGGTGCTGGCCAGAGGTCTTGGTTACCTACTGCTGGTGCAGACCCTGTTGCTTGCCGTCAGCGTGTATGTGCGTTTGTTCAACCAGATTCAGCAGTATGCCTTTACGCCGCGTCGCATTCTGGCTGCAGAGTTCCTGCTGCTCGGAGTGGCTGGCCTGGTTATCCTGTTCTGCTACATGATCAGCAGTGGTGGGTTCCTCCGCCATGTCCGCATGTGTGTTGCCACGATGGGGCTTCTGGGGCTCAGCTTCACCATCAGCCCGCCCGCAGCGCTTTCCGGTGATTTGAATATGCGCATGGCTCCTTCGCACCCGTCCTGGAAATTTACTCTGGCAGACTTTAATTACAGCTGCTTCAAATTAGAGGATAATCTGTGTTTTGCGCTCTACGTATATGAGCAGACGAAGGACCACCCGGTGCATGAGGAGTACGCAGAAGCAGTGACGTCGTCGCGCGATGCCTTCTACCAGAGGCTGAAACGCGCCGCTCACGGGCTGGAGGAACGCAGCCGGTACTGGACCCTGTTCACCCTGCGTGATTACTGGGACCGCCGCGCGGCTGAGCAAATCCTGGGGCGCCCGATTACGGCAGCTCCGGTGGAGCCGCTTCACTGAACTTGACAGCAGATGCCCTGCGGTGTATCATGCCTCTGTATGAAGCGCATCGGTATCTACGCGGGTAGTTTTGACCCTCCCACTTCGGGGCATCTCTGGATGATTCAGCAGGGCGCCAGTCTCTTCGATGAACTGGTGGTGGTACTGGGTGTGAACCCTGATAAGAAAGGGTTCCTGAGTGAAGCTCAGCGCATGGATGCGCTTCGCGGTATGCTGGTCGGGGGACCTTCCAATGTGCGTGTGGAGAAAATGAGCGGTGGTTTTCTGGTGGAGTATGCCCGGCGCCTGGGAGCCACGCATCTGCTGCGCGGCATCCGCAATACGGTGGATTTCGAGTACGAGAAATCCATGGACCGCATGAATGCCCGCATGGAGCCGGCTCTGCAGACGGTGTACCTCATGCCGCCGCCGGAATTGGAGACCATATCCTCATCCTTTGTGCGTGGTTTTGTGGGCGTGCAGGGCTGGCAGCGCTGGGTGCGTGAGTGTGTGCCGGCCAATGTGTTCAATATCATCGCCAGCGTGAATAAGTAATCATGATTTACTGGGATAACAACGCCACGACCCCGCTGGCTCCCGAGGTGCTGGAGGCCATGCTGCCGTACCTGCGCGAGAACTTCTATAATCCCTCTGCTGCCTATGCTGCCGGCAGGACGGTGCGCAAGGCTATTGATGCTGCCCGGGAGCAGGTGGCTGCTCTGGTAGGGGCTGAACCTTCCGAGATTATCTTCACTTCCGGTGGCACGGAGTCGACCAATGCTGCACTGACCCAGTTCAGGAACGTGCTGACCCTGGCTACGGAGCATCCTGCCACACTGCGCACGGCGCGTGGAGATGCTGCCCCGGTGCTGGCAAATGGGCAGGCCGACCTGCCGGAGTGGCGTGAGCTGCTGCCCGGGCACGATGGCGTGAGCTTTGCCTGGGCAAACCACGAAACGGGTGTGATTCAGCCGGTTCGTTCGCTGGCTCTCGCGGCGCAGCAGGCTGGTGCACGGGTGCATGTGGACCTGGTGCAGGCGGCAGGCAAGCTGCCTATTGCTCTGCACGATTACGCTGTGGATTATGCGTCCCTGTCAGCCCATAAATTGCATGGACCGAAGGGTGTGGGCGCTCTCTATGTCCGCATGGGAACTCCTTGCGAACCTTTCCTGACTGGCGGCGCTCAGGAGGATTACCGTCGCGCCGGCACGGAGAATGTGGCGGGTATCATTGGCTTCGGCAAGGCTGCGGAGCTCGCTCTGCAGGCTGCAGAGACCTATGCTTCGCTTGCCGCCTTGCGCGATCGCTTTGTCAATACCCTTACGGCAGAGGGAATCGAGGTGTGTATAAACGGCGGGGCTGCTCCTCGTCTGCCTCACGTGCTGAACATGCGCGTGCCGGGTGTTTCTGCGGAATCTCTCTTCCTTCTGCTGGAGCCCGCGGGCCTTCTGTGCTCTACGGGGTCTGCCTGTACCAGTGCGGAGCCGCATCCCAGCCACGTGTTGCTGGCCATGGGGCTGCCGGATAAGCAGGTGCGCGAATCCCTGCGCTTCTCGCTTTCCCGTTACTCCACTCCGGAAGAGGTGGATGCTGCCGCAGCGATTTTTGTGGCAGCGCTTCGCAAGGTCCGATCCGTCCAGTCCTCTGTAACCGGGCCGGTGATGGTTTACCGTTAACCCTGATTTCCATTATGCTTGCTCGTGTAGTGACTATTGCCGGTTATTGTCTCATAGGCTCGTATGTACTGCGCAGCGTGCTGCGCATGATTCAGGGGGAGCTGATGTGGGGAGGAATCGTGCTTGCCATATCGATTGTGGCGCTGGTTATCTGGTGGCGCAGCCGCCGAGTCATTGCCTGGGGAAAAATCATGCTGCAGGCGACGGTGAAGGGATATGAGCCTGAGTCCGCCCGCAAACTGGTGGCACAGATGAGTGAGGCGGACAGGAAGGAATTCGCTGCTAGTACGGAACTGCTCTACCTCGCGCTCATGGAGGGAAATACCAGAGGCGCGGAGCTGCTGCTGGAGCTGGGAATGGACGTGAATGCCCATCTGCCTGCCTATTTCAGTGAGACCACGGTGCTGCAGACTTTCTGCCTGGGGCCTGAGCCGCATATGGCGGCTATCCGTTTTCTGCTGGCTCACGGGGCAAAAGCTGATGCAGGGCAGGCTTTCCCCCCTATGATTGATGCGCTGGCCTGGGGCAATGAGGAGCTGGTGCAGCTGTTGCTTCAGCATGGGGCGACTCCCGGCGGTATGGGCTCAGAAATCAATCCTTCCGGCAATACGCCTCTGCATACGGTCTGTTCCGGTCGCGACAGTAAGGATGGGAATCTGCGTCTGGAGCGTATAAAGGCTCTACTGCAGGCTGGGGCCGATGTCAATGCTTTGACCACGGCGGGGCATACGCCCCTGGATGTGGCAATGGAGCAGAAGGGTGACGAGGAGAAGCCCTTAGATGCGGACAATGATGCATTGCCCATTCAGGAGGAGGTGTTAAGTCTGCTGAAGGAGCACGGGGCTCTGCGTGGGTGTCAGCTGCGGTGCCCGCGTCCTCGTTTCTGTGCTCGCGTGCTGCTGGCCAATCAGCTGCCGGATGCTGCTCTGTTGCGGGATTTCTGCAAGGCAGAGCCCACGGCTCAGGTGCATGCAGTGAATCATGCCTGGAGGGGCGAAGGCCTGGGCGGACTGGTGGATGAAGCGGCCATGTCCGATGAGGAGAAGCGCGCGGCTCTGGCTCATACCTGTTATGTTGAAATAGCGCTGGAGGAGCAGGGCATCGTTCCCAGCGAACTGGCCTACCGTTTTGCCCGGCTTATCGGCTCCGTATCGAAGGCTGAAGGATGCGTAGGGGTGGATTTTGGACGCACGGTGTTCTCTGCAGCCTATGCTCCCAGATTAGAGGAGGCACCGGAAGCGGTGCTTTGTCTGCTGGTGCAGGGAAGAGAGGTGGCGCAGGAGCAGGGAGAATGCCTGATGACAGAGGGACTCGAGGACCTCGGTTTCCTCGAGGTTCGGTATATGGATGACCGGAAGGGTATGTCTGTGGGCGTGGTTCAGCAGCTGGTTCTGCCCATGCTGCTGGAGATGGGAACATGTCTGGAGCACGGACACCGCGCCTTTATTGCTCCGGATTTCTCTCTTGTTGCTACTTGTGAGCCTCTTGGCCCCGGTGGGCAGGTGGTTCTTTGCCTTCGTCCTGACCGCACGCATTATCGCGACTGATGTCTATACCTCAGGCCGTATACTGCAGAGAGATAATTGACATGAAGCCGCTACGCCGATGGTTGCAGGGAGCCCCATTGTTTCTTCCACTGGTGGCGGTATGTGGTGCCATTCCCGGTGACTGGTGGTGGGTTGCCTCTGTGGTATCTGTACTGGCCGCGCTGGGATGTCGTTTGTGGAGGATTGCTCTGTGCGCGCTGCTGTGTGCACTGGTTGCGGGCTTGCATACAATGCGGCTGGAGGAACAAGCCCGGGATTTCTGTGAGTTGGCGGAAACTCATGAGGTTGTGGAGTTGCGCGGCATGGTGGAGCGGTGCCTGAATCATGGCTGCATTGTCAATACGGGGTGGAATGGAGTGCGGGTGGTGTTGCGCGGAAAACCGCCGTATACGCCGGGGGATATAGTGCATGTCCGGGCGCAGTGGGAGCCTCCTCAATCGGCCGGGGTGCGGGGTGCCTTTGATTCTGCTGAGTGGATGCGGGGGCAGGGGCTTGCCGCTTCGCTGCGCTTTCTGGATGGGGAGAAAATGGATAAACCGCTTTCCCTGCGAACGCTGCAGTATTGGGGTATCCGTATCCGTGAGCAGATGGCGCAGCGCCTGATGCCGCCAGGAACAGAGCAGGACCCGGCCCGGCAGGTACTCTGTGCTCTGGTGCTGGGCGATAAGAGTGGTGCGGAGCCGGAGACGATGGAGGGGTTCCGCAAGGGAGGGTGTCTCCACGCCTTTGCTGTGAGCGGGCTCCATGTGGGGCTGGTGTCAGGAATTATATGGCTGCTTTTGCGTGGTCTGCGAGTGCGTCCGGTAGTGATTCGGCCGCTGCTGTTACTGACCGTGGGGGCCTATGTGCTGATGACAGGCTGTGCAGTGCCTGCCATTCGTGCGTATGTGATGCTGGCAGTATTGCTGCTGGGGTATATTCTGCGGCGACGTGTCAGCTTGCTGAATACATGGAGCTTTGCTGCATTGATTCTGCTGATGATGGAGCCTTCTCAGCTCTACAATGCCGGCTTCCTCCTTTCCTTTGCGGTGTATGCTGCCATATGCGTGGCGGTGCAGCTCTGTATGCAGGAGTCTCCCTGGTTCGGCCCTGATTCCTATATACCTGTTTCACTGCGTACTCCCTGGGAAATGCGCTGGAGCAACGCGGAACTTACGGTGCGCGGTGCGGTCATTGTGTCGCTGAGTGCCTGGCTGGTTTCTGTTCCTATCACAATGAGTTTTTTTCATACGGCCAATACCAGCAGCTTTCTGACCAATATCGCTATTACTCCCATTCTGCCCGTGGTTATGTTTCTGGGAATGCTGCATCTCTGTCTGGGTGGCATCCCATGGCTCGGAAGTGTCACCGGTTGGTTGGCTCAGAAGGCCGCCGCGCTGCTGTTGGTGGTAGTGTCCTGGTTTGGGGAGCTGCCATATGCGTATCTACCTGCGCAGGAACCGGCGCCTCTGTATTCGCTTGCGGTGCAGGGGACGGGTTATGGGCATAGTTTCACTATGCTGGGCAATCATGGTATGTTGATCGACTGTGGCTCCGAATCGGTTGCAGAGCGAAAGACGGTGCCCACCTTGTTTCATGCTGGTTATACGCCCGCGATTCTGCTGGTGACCGGGAAACAGAACCGCCTCGGCGGTGGCTCCGGCGTTTTGCAGCGGATGTGGCCGGGAATTCAAGTCATCCGGGCAGATGAACTTCCTGCTGAGGGACTGGTGGTGGAAACCCAGGCTGGTCGCTACTCGGTATATCCGGATGGTGCGGAGGGTCCGCCACTGGTCTTGTGGGAGGGCGAGGGTGGCCGTGTGTTGTATATCGGTCACGCATCATATGGAGCTTATCTGCCATTTGCCGGTATGAATCCGGATGTCGCCGTGCTGGGGGAACACAGGCAACAGCCGGTGCAGGCTTGTGACGTGGAGTCTGGTATCCTTCTTTCTCTCCCCGGTTCATCGGACGTTTCCGCCATGGGGGATGATGAATATGTACAGTTGGTGCTTCCTCTGAAAACGGACATCCCGGAGAGCGAGTCTCCCCGGGATGTTGAATAGAGTTGTCTGTGAAGCCTTTACTTCTTCTCTGCCAGTCCGAAAAGGATGAAGATGATGGCGGAAAGACCCATGACGAAGGGATAGAAGAGGTAGGGGATAATGGCAAAGGCGGTGATGCCGGCCAGTGCTGACCCCATGAGAAGCTGGGCACCGTAGGGAATCAGCCCCTGAATGACACAGGATGCCGTATCCAGCAGACTGGCTGTACGGGCAGGTGAAATGCCATACTTCTGAGATACGGAGCGGGCGATATCACCCACGGCTACGATAGCCACAGTATTGTTGGCTGTGCAGAAGTTGGCCAGTGCGGTCATGAGTGCGATGCTGAGCTCCGCGCCGCGGCGTTCGTGAATATGGGCAGTGAGGTGGCGGATGATATAGGCCAGACCACCGTTATAACGGATGAGTTCCAGCATGCCAGCCGCCAGCAGTGTGACAATGATGAGCTCTCCCATACCGGTCATGCCGGCACCCATGGCGCTTACCCACTCCATCGGCTTGTAGGCGGAGTCCACCAGTGCCACGATACCCGTGGAGAGAATGCCCAGGATGAGAACTTTCATCACATTGATACCGCAGAGTGCTGTGCCCAGCACCAGCAGGTAGGGCAGTACCTTGAGCCATTCGGCATCCTGCGGTACCTCCACCGGAGCCAGATGCCAGCCTAATGCCACATAGGCCAGCAGCACCAGAATGGCAGCCGGAAGTACAATGCGGAAATTGGCTCGGAATTTGTCGCGCATGGCACAGCCCTGGGTGCGGGTGGCAGCGATGGTGGTATCTGAGATGAAGGAAAGGTTGTCGCCGAAGAAGGCACCACCGATGACACCACCGGCCATGAGTGCCAGGTTGGCACCGGCCTTATCTGCCAGACCCACGGCTACCGGCATGAGGGCTACGATGGTGCCCACCGAGGTGCCGATGGAAAGTGAAATGACGCAGGCTGCCAGGAATACGCCGGCCAGCACCATATTGGCCGGGAGCAGGGAAAGCGTGAGGTTCACCGTGGCGTCCACTGACCCGATGTATTTGGCGGATTGGGCAAAGGCTCCGGCCAGCACGAAAATCCACACCATCATCATGATGTTGCTGTGGGCGGCTCCGCGCGAGAATCGCTCGATGCGTTCGCTGAAGCTCTGCGGCTTGCATACCACAAAGGCCCAGGTGCAGGCGGCCATGAAAGCCACGGTGACCGGCATCTTATAGAAGTCGCCTACAATGACGGAGGTTGTGACATACAGCAGGAAGAATACTGCCAGAGGACTGAGTATCCACAGCCCTCGGCTGTGGGTAAGGCAGGGGATTTCGGTGGGTGTTTCGTTATTCACGGTGCGCGAGTATAAATGTTGGATGCCAGAGTTTACCAGTATGCCGGTCGAATGTCAAAGAAAACCGCGCTTCCATGGCTATGGAAGCGCGGTTCGCTGAAAATGAAGCTTCTTTTACTCAGCCCAGGTAAGCACCACCTTGCCGGACTGGCCGGAGGCCATGACCTCGAAGCCCTTCTTGAAGTCGGTGTAGTGCATGCGGTGGGTGATGATGGGGGAAACATCCAGACCGCTGCGCAGCATGGCATCCATCTTCTGCCAGGTGCCATACATTTCGCGACCGTAGATACCCTTCATCTTGAGCCCCTTCCACACGAAGGTGTTCCAGTCGATGCCGGAGCCGCCGGGCTGGATGCCGAGCAGGGAAATATTGGCACCGTAGGCGGAGTGGGTGATGATGTCCTTGAGGCAGGCAGGAGCGCCGCTCATTTCAAGGCACACGCCGTAGCCTTCGGAGATTTCGAGGTCCTCGCGGGCAGCGGCAATGCTGTCGTTGAGCACGTTCACCGTGCGGTCTGCACCCATGGTCTTGGCGAGGTTGAGCTTGTAGTCGCTCACGTCGGTGATGGTGACGGTGCGGGCGCCAGCCTTCTTGCACACGGCAGCAGCCATGGAGCCGATGAGACCGGCACCGGTGATGAGTACATCCTCACCCACGAGGTCCCAGGAAAGGGCGGTGTGGGTGGCGTTGCCCAGCGGGTCCAGAATGGAAGCAATCTCCATGGGCATATCCTTGTGGATGCGGATGACATTGCTCTGGGGTATGGAAAGGTATTCAGCAAAGCAGCCGGCGCGGTTCACGCCCACGCCCTGTGTGTTCGGGCAGAGGTGGAAGAGCCCCTTGCGGCAGTTGCGGCAGTGGCCGCAGACAATGTGCCCTTCACCGGAAACCACATCGCCCGGCTTGTACTCCGTCACGGCAGAACCCACGCGCTCAATGACACCGCAGAACTCATGGCCCACGTGCATACCCACGGGGATGGTCTGCTGGGCCCAGGCGTCCCAGTTCCAGATGTGCAGGTCCGTGCCGCAGATAGCGGTCTTGTAAATCTTGATGAGGACATCATTTGCACCGACTTCGGGCATCGGTACATCCATCAGTTCCAGGCCGGGGCCGGCTACCGTTTTGACGAGGGCTTTCATTTCGGGGCGAAACTATACTCCTGCCGGGTGTTTCAGGCAAGCCAAATTTCTGTCCGTGCTGTAGAAAACAGCCTTTCATTAGCGCGCGCGCCCTCGCCACATGCGCGCGAGAAAGAGAAAATCTTGACACATCGGGGTATTTGCGCTATGGTAGCGCGCGTTATGGCAGGTCTCATCATTGCGCCCAAGGCGCGTATTTTCCATGGTCACGACTGGGTGTATGGCACAGAGGTTCGCACGGTTTTCGGAAATCCGAAACCCGGTGATGTGGTGTTGCTCAAGGATCAGCGCGACCATTATCTCGGCTCTGCCATGTACAATCCGCATTCGCAGATTGTGGCTCGCCGCTTCTCCCGCCGCAAGCAGGACCTGGACCGCGATTTCTTTGCCCGCCGTATCTCCCAGGCTGCCATGCTGCGCGAACGCTGGCTGCCGGGCGAGGAGATGATGCGCCTGGTCTGGAGTGAAAGCGATGGCCTGCCCGGCCTTATCGTGGACCGCTATGCCGATGTGCTGGTGGTACAGACTCTTACCATGGCCATGTACCAGCGACTTGGACTCATCAAGGATATTCTGGGCGATTTGTTCAATCCGCGCAGCATCATTGTGCGCAACGATTCTCCCATGCTGGTGGCCGAGGGGATTGAGCAGGAAACCTACGTGGCTCATGGCGAGCAGCCGGAGCCTTTCGTGGCCACGGGGCGTGGCATCAAGTTCATGATTGACCTGGCCACCGGCCAGAAGACCGGCCTGTATCTTGACCAGCTGCAGAATTACCAGGATGTTGCTAAGCTCGCCCGGGGCCGTCGCGTGCTCGATTGCTTCTGCAACCAGGGTGGTTTTGCTCTGGCCTGTGCCAAGGCTGGTGCCGCCAGCGTGACGGCGGTGGATATTTCTGAGGATGCCATTGCTTCTGTGAAGAAGAATGCCGAGCTGAACGGCCTGCAGATTGAGGCCATTGCTGAGAACGCTTTCGACTTCCTGAAGCGTGAGAGTGACAAGGTGCGCAATGGCGCCGACCCGAAGTGGGACCTCATCATTCTGGATCCGCCCAGCTTCACGCGCAACAAGAAGAGCCTGAGTGGCGCCCTGCGCGGTTACAAGGAAATCCATCTGCGCGCCATGCAGATGCTGCCGGTAGGTGGTGTGCTTTCCACCTTCAGCTGTTCCCACCATATCAGCGCCGATTTGTTCAAGCAGACTATCGGCGAGGCTGCGGTGGATGGACACTGCACGCTGCGCCAGACGCATGTGCACGGTCAGAGCCCGGATCACCCCATCCTTCTCAATATCCCGGAGACGGAGTACCTGAAGGGCTTCACCTTTGAGCTGGTGCCCGGCCGTTAAGTCAATCCATGGACGGAATGGTGTATATTTGAGGTGCTTCTGGTGTTCCTCTTTGTATATTGTTTCGGCCGGATTGTGGGTCAGAGCTTTTGAACTGGAGAATACTCCGGCTTAGTGGTGCAGGTTTGCCAGGATATTCGAGCTGATATGGTACTGGCAAATGCGGCAGAGCTGGTTCCGGCTGTGGCTGGTTTGTCGGCATCCTTGCTCCGGCCGCTCAGGCGCAGGAAGGTATAACGACTCCGGTTTCGGAAAATAACGGCCTTTCCTGTCCCTCCCTTCCAGCAGGCATCAGGCGTTGCTGAGAGCCCAGCGGAGGTACTTGAGCGATTCGCCCCAGATTTTGCGACTGGTACTGCCGAGCACCACGACGATGACGGCGCGGCCATTGCTGGCGGCGCAGGAGATAAGGCACTTGCCGGCCAGGTTTGTGTAGCCGGTCTTCATGCCTTGCACCCAAGGGTGGGATGTAAGCAGGCGGTTGGTGGAGTTAATTCTGCGCACGGAGCCGTTGTTGCGGCGCAAATCATACGAAGGAATGTTAATCATGCTGCGTATGGTGCGGTTGTTGTAGGCATAGCAGGCAGCCAGCGCCATATCGTAGGCGGTGGAGTACTGCTGTGCGGGCAGCCCGTTCGGGTTGGCAAAGTGGGTGTTGTGCATGCGCATGCGCTTGGCACGGGCATTCATGCGCGCCACAAAGGCATCCACGCTGCCGGCGCAGTCGCGGGCAAGGGATACGGCCACATCGTTGAAACTGCCGGTGAGCATGGCCTGCAGCAGCTCGCGGCGGGAGTACTGCTCGCCGGCTTTCAGATTGAGACGGATGGGCGGAGCCAGGCGGTCTGAGGCCTTGATGGTCACCATCTTGTCCAGGTCCTTGGTGTCGCACACGCACAGGGCTGTGATGATTTTCTGGGTGCTGGCCACCTGGCGGCGGGTGTTGGCGTTGTAGCCGTAGAGAACGTTGCCGTTGTAGGGGTCAATCACGCAGACTGCGGCGCAGTCAGGGCGGGGGGCCGGCGTTTCCGGGGTGCGCAGCGGACGCGAAGGATTCAGGTTGCTCTGGTATGGGCGTCGTACGTTTCGTGCCCCCTGGGGAATGGATGCCGGCTTGTGCCCGGTCATGGGCTGATTCTGGCGAACAAAAGCCTCTGCGGGTGCAGTGGTGGCAATCAGGGTGCAGATCGTCAGAAGAAGGGCAAGAAAACGCATGGCGGGGGAGTCTATGCCAGAGCCTTCTCTTTTGCAAGTCTAAACTGTGTTCACGCCACAGGTGTGAACCTGCCCCCGGGGAGGGGAAGCACGCGGCGTTCAATCTGCAGCCGCATGAGCAGCGGGGTGATGCTGTGTGCACCCATGCCCAGGGCGGAGCAGAGGGCATCCAGTGTATCGTGCCCGGCGCGGATTGCTGTCAGCAGTCGGGTCGAATCCTCATCCGTGGGAACCTGCTCATCCCGGCATGCCGGCTGTGGTGTAGGGGTGCCGAAGAGCTCCATCTGCTGCGGTCCGCTGTCCCATCCCATGTCGGCTATCAATTCGGCAGGGCTGGTGCAGAGCGTTGCGCCATCGCGGATGAGGGCGTGGCAGCCGGAGAAGCTTAGCTGGGTGATGGGGCCGGGAATGGCGAATACACTTTTGCCGTAATCGCTGGCGGCCATGCTGGCTGTGTGCAGGGAACCACTGCGCTGCGGTGCCTCCACCACAAGGGTGGCGCGGCTCCAGGCGGCTACGATGCGGTTCCTCTGTGGGAAGGTGGTGCGCGCTGGTCGCATGTACATGGGGAACTCGCTTACCAGCGCACCATGCCCGGCACAGATACGGTCTGCCAGCTCAGCGTTTTCCGGTGGATAGAGTTCAGCCATGCCGAATCCCAGCACTGCAATGGTACGGCCTCCGGCATCGAGTGCGCCCCAGTGGGCGGCGGTGTCGATACCACGTGCCAGTCCGGAGATGATGGTGCAGCCGGCATCTGCCAGTTCTCTCCCGAAGCGGCGGGCTGTGGTGTTGCCGTAGGGGGATGCCTGGCGCGTGCCCACGATGGCCACGCTGCGCTCGTCATCGGCTGCAAGCCAGCTTCCCTTCACATAGAGTACGATGGGCGGGTCGCTCATGCGGCGGAGCACCGCCGGGTACTCTGCATCCAGGATTGTGACTATCCGCACTCCGTAATCTGCCGCGCATTGGAGCTCTGCGCGGGCATTGGTGCAGTTACGCCAGTCAGCGATGGCGCCTGCCAGTCTGGGGCCGATGCGGGGCACCATGGCCAGCATATTCTCCGGAGCGCTGAGCACAAGTTCGGCACTGCCGAAAAATTCCAGCAGTGCCTGAATCCTCATGGACCCGAGCCCGGGGATGAGGTTGAGTGTTACAAGTGCTTCCAGCGGTGTGAGCATGCTGGCAGATCAGCGCTCCACGGTGAAGTCCAGTCCCAGGTCGAGGGAGGGAACGGAGTGCGTGAGGCAACCGAAGCTCATGAAGTCCACACCGGTCTCGGCAGCGGCGGGAGCCGTGGCGAGAGTGAGGCCACCGGAGGCCTCGAAGTAGGGCTTGCAGTTCTGACCGCGCATTTCCACAGCCTTGCGCATGTCGTCATTGCTCATGTTGTCCAGCAGGATGTAATCTACGCCGTTGAGCTTCAGGAAGGCTTCTACCTGCTGCAGGTTGTCGGCTTCCAGCTGCACTTCCACGCCGGGGCGCTCGCTCTTCAGCTTGTCGATGCAGGCCTGAAGGTGGCCGGTGTCTCCATCGGTCATGAGATGGTTATCCTTTACCATGGCGCGGTCATACAGGCCCAGACGGTGGTTGTTGCCGCCACCGTGTACTACAGCGGCCTTTTCCAGCAGACGATAACCGGGGGTTGTCTTGCGGGTGTCCAGCAGCTTGCATTCGGTGTGGGCGATGGCCTTCACGTACTTGTGGGTCATGCTGGCCACGCCGGAAAGGCGCTGGATGAAGTTGAGCGCGGTACGCTCTGCACCCAGGATGGACTGGGCCTTGCCTTCAATCATCATGACGACGGCACCGGGGGAAACTTCATCGCCATCGTTCAGGTATACCTCTACCTTCAGAGTGGGATCCACTGCCTTGAATACGGCACGTGCCACCTCTACGCCGGAAAGTACACCCTGGGTGCGGGGGCGCAGCAGGGCGCGGGCCTGCAGCTCTGCGGGTACAAAGTAGAGCGAGGTCACATCACCATCGCCAAAATCTTCATCGAGCGCCAGCTTGATGAGCGCTTCCATATTGTCGGATACCTTAGTGTGGCTCATGCCGCTCATAATAGCCCCCTTATCAGTACTTGTAAAGACTGAAATAAGTTATTTGTTCTGCATAGGTGGTCGGGGGATTTTTCTTGCCCTTTTATGTGTATATGTGGTAGGAGGCAGCCTATGGGAAGTACAGTTCCGATATCTGATTGCTATTTAATATTGTGTCACAATCGGCCATGGCAGGTAAATGCTCTCAGTGAGTATCTGGCGGCACAGGGGCATGATGTTTACATTCATGTGGATGCGGCAGCCTCCATGGCTTCTGAAATCAGGACAAGTAATCAGATAACCATGGTGGAGGACAGGCTTGCGGTGAAGTGGGGATCTTTTTCCATGATTGCAGCGGAGATGTCCTGCATGCGCGAGGTTATCGCATCTCGTAAGAAATATCGCTATGTTCACCTGTTGAGTGGTCAGTGCCTTCCCGCAGTTGGTGCTCGTAGGACGGAGGAAATCCTTTCTGAAGCCTATGCTGCAAGAAAACAGTTTATCTGTTGCAGTGAGGAGCCGATTACGAAGGGATGGGGAAGAGATGGGCTCTTGTATCGCATAGCTGTCTGGTATCCTCAATTCATGGTGGATCGGAATAGTAAGTACCATCGCTTATTTCATAAGTGGAAAAAGTTATGGCGCTATACCGGACTGCGCCGATTCAGCTGGAGAAAATTTGCGCCATTCCATTGTGGGTCTCAGTGGTGGTCTCTTACATACGACTGTGTGTGTGATATGGTGCGATATGTGGATGAAAATCCGGATTATCATGATTTTTTCCGGCATACATTCTGCAGTGATGAGATGTTTGTTCAGACAACGATTAAGCGTACAACTCACACAGCAGACATCACCGGAAGTAACAAACGCTTCATGATATGGCGCAGAAGTATGTCTCCCTCTGACCTTGTGCCGGAGGAGTGGCCCCAGGTGTGGGAGAGTGGAAATCTTTTCGCTCGGAAATTTGCTATGGAGCCCGGCGAGACAGAACGCTATCTGGCCGAGCTGAATTCCGGAGAAGCGTGTTAATTGGGTGAAAAACAGAGAAACATCTTGCAACAGGAATAAGTTAGAAGTAGAATGCAGAAATGAAGTCGCTGGTTTATTTTCTCCCGTTGTCGCTGTGCCCCCTGGTGGCACAGACTCAGGATGCCAAGTCAGTGTGCATGGCTGCACTGGATGCTGTAAAGACGGCCCAATCTGAGGACCTGGGACCTGTGGTTACAGCTGTGATGGATGCCACTGGTGGTGATGAACAGGCCTTTTGGAAACTGATGCAGGAAGCCTCCGATGCCGGGCACCCAGTGGCGTTGACCTGGATGTCCGGGCAGGGGCTTCGCCAGCTGACGGCTCAGGGGCTTAATCTGCAGACGTCCCCCGAGGCCTTGAGACTTCGCGCTGCTGTGGAACAGGCCGCTGATGCCGGCTATGTACCAGCCATGGTGGAGATGGCGCACCTGCTTGGCAGCGGTGTGGGGGCTGCTCCGGATGAGAAGAAGGCCATGGCGTATCTGATGAAGGCCTGTAAGGTGAATAATTCTCGTGCCCGTGCGGCGTATCTTCTCCTTTCCGGACGCATGGAAAAAGGGGGGGCCAAAGATGCTGCTGTGGCTGCGGAATTAAAGCGGAACAACTACTACGTCGAAGAATTCCTGTCGGCCTTTGCTGCGCAGGCAGATGAGGAGAAGAGCCGCGAATGGCTGGCCGCTGCGGCTTCTCACGGCAGCCCATATGCTGCTGGTGTGCTGGGTCGCTATTACCTGTCGGAGGGTAAGGACGCCCTGGGCTTCGATTTTCTGAAATTAGCGGTGGAGCGTAACCATCCGGATTCTCTGGCTGTCATGGCCACACTTCATCTGCCCGGGGCTGAACCCGCTCTGCAGAATCTCATCAAGCCGGATGCAGAGGAATCGATTCGTCTGTTCCGCAAGTCAGCATTGCTGGGCTATACCCCGGCTCTCATTCCGCTGGCTGGTGAGTACAATAAGCAGCCGGAAAAATACTCAAAGGAACGCGTGTTTGAACTTTACCGCCGTGCTGCGGATATGGGGGATGCCCGCGGAGGGGTGGCCTATGCCTATTGCCTGGCATCCGGCCGCGGTTGCCAGCAGGATACCGAGCGCGGTGTGCGAATTCTGAATCAGCTTGTGGATGCCGGGGTTTCCTTTGCCAATATGGCCCTTGCCGAGCTTTATTTCAATGGCACGGGGGTTCCCGCAGATATGGGCCGGGCAATCAGCGCTCTTACTTCTGCGGCTTCTGACGGCTTGCCTGGCTGCTACACGCTCATGGCGGCCCTGGCGCAGATGGGGAATTCTGCGAAACCCTCTGACCCGGCGCGGGCCAATATGTATCTGCGCATGGCCGAAGAACGCGGCGAACCCGCCCCCCGCGCTACCTTCGATGCCCTCGTGCAGCTCGGGGGCTGGAAGTTCATTCCGTAAGCTCTGCTTATCGGAACGCTTATCAGCATTCGACTACGGTGTCTAACCGGGCGATTTCGACTTCGCCGTCATGCAGCTTGTCCAGTGCCGCCTGCATGGCTATGGAGCATTCCTTTTCGCCGTGCACCAGGTAGACCTTGCTCTTTCTGCCGCCGGTGGCCTGGAAGTACTTGATGAGTTCATTGTGGTCGGCGTGGCCGGAGAAGGAATCCAGTGATTCGATGCGGGCCCGAACGGGATACAGGTCTCCCAGGATACGAACTTCCAGGGCTCCGTTCAGAATGCGGCGACCCAGGGTGTTGGCGGCGCAGTAACCCACAAAGAGGACGGTGTTGTTCGGACGCCCGATGCCATTCTTGAGGTGGTGCAGGATGCGCCCGGCTTCGCACATGCCGGAAGCGGAGATGATGATGGCATTTTCACGCAGGTTGTTGAGCCGCTGGGATTCCGAGATGCTGCGTACCATGTGCAGCTGCTCGAATTGGAAGGGGTCGCGTTCGGCAAAGAGGAAGTTGTACACCTCCTTGTTGAAGCATTCCGGGTGAATGCGGAAGATTTCTGTGGCACTTACGGCCATGGGGCTGTCCACATATACCTGGTAGTTTGGCAGTCTTCCTTCCTTGTAGGCCCGATTCAGCAGATAGAGCAGCTGCTGGGTGCGCTCTACGGCAAAGGATGGAATGTACACATTGCCCCCGCGCTTCAGAGCATCCCGAATGGTGCGGCAGAAGGTTTCGTCATCCCGGCTGGGGGCTTCGTGGTAACGCCCGCCATAGGTACATTCCATGAGCATGATGTCCACATCCGGCACGGGGACGGGGTCGCGCAGCAGCTCGTTGTTCCCGCGGCCCACATCGCCGGAGAAGAGGAGCCTCTTGTGCTGACCATCGTCCTCATCGTCGATATCCAGCACAATCTGCGCCGCTCCCAGGATATGTCCGGCATCGTAGAAGGTGAGTGTGACTCCCGGCATGATGGGGAAGGGAATCTCATAGCCGATGTTGATGAAGCGGCGCAGACACGCTTCGGCGTCCTGTTCGGTGTAGATGATTTCTGCCACGCTGCCGCTGCCGCCCTTGCGCGCGCTCATCTTATTGAGGAATTTGCAGTCGCTTTCCTGAATGCGGGCAGAGTCTGCCAGCATAATCTGGCAGAGATCACGCGTGGCGTGTGTGCTGTAAATGAATCCTTTGTAACCTCGTTTGACCAGATTTGGCAGGTTTCCGGAGTGGTCGATGTGGGCGTGAGAGAGGACAACGCAGTCAATCTCAGCGGGGGAGAAATAGGGAAAATCCCGGTTAATCCGCAATTGATCCTCGCGGTGCCCCTGGTACATACCACAGTCCAGGAGAATTTTCTTGCCATTCACTTCCAGCAGATGCTGGGAGCCGGTAGTTGTTTCAGCTGCTCCACAAAAATGAATTTTCATTACCCTGTACTCTAACCTGAAAATATGGAATTTTCAAGCTAAAAGCAGAGCGTAACATGAAAATTATTCCTGAATCAGCTTCAGTGCCTTGCTGACGGTGGGCAGCGCCATGAACTGGTCGTAAGCCTCATCCGGGAGTACAAAGGGGAAGACGGAGTTTGTCTTGGTGTCCAGTTCGGATTCCCGGCAGATTTTGGTGATGCTGATACCACCGGAAACCCTTCCTTCAGCGTTCAGCCATTCGAGTTCCACGATGCTGCCGGGCAGGGGAGTTTTAGGGGGCAGCGGTGTGTTCTCATGGTTGCGCCAGGTGGTGTAGCCCTGGGTTGTCAGCAGGTGGCGTACTGCCGTGAATTCGTCTGCAGGGATGGTCAGCCTGCTTGCCTGCTGGCTGTGAAGCTGCCAGCCGTGTTTATCATAGGTGCTGATATCGCGCCAGATACGGATACGGGCTGAATGTGCCTGAAGGGCATTGTTCTGGCGGGCTTCCTGCACACGCGCGGCCACAGAGGCCATTTCCGGTGTTGTGCAGGAAACGAGAATCAGTGCCCAGAGGGCTGCGCAAAGGCTGAGCAGGTGCTTCATGCGCGGCATTGTAGGCGCGCCGGTCCGAATAGGCAAGTCGAAAATCAAAAATCAGCGAAATGCAGAGCCTAGAACTCGGCAATCCGGAGATGGTCATTCAGAGGGAAATCGTACTGGTGGCAGAGACCCAGGGGCGAGACATAGAAATGCCACCATTCCTTGCTGTAATTGCGCATGCCTGCGGCGGCCATGGTGTCGCGCAGCAGAAGTCGGTTTGCCTGTTGCCGGGCGGTTAGTCCGCTGTATTCGGTGGCGGAGCTTTCATCCAGCAGGTCATGCCGGCCACCCATATCCAGTTCCTTGCCGCTGCTCAGGTGAACGAGGGTGACATCTACCGCCACTCCCCAGCTGTGCTCGGATTGCAGACCGATGTATTTGTTCTCATAGATGCCACGCTTGGTGATATTCGGGTAGAATGCAGCCCGGGTGCGGTCGTCATCGGTAAGCGACCAGTTATAGAAATCGCGCAGGGCGCGGTGAGGGCGGTAGGCATCCCAGATGAGCAATCCGAGACCTCGTTTATTCAGTTCCTGCTGGGCTTTTGCGAGAGCTGCGGCGGCATCCTTGCGCAGGATGGCGCGGCGGCCTTCGGTGTAGCCATCTATGGGGCGCCCAACAAAATTATCGTAGCCGCAGTACTTCAGGTCCACCTTGATGCCAGGTGCGACTTCGTCCAGGTAGCAGAGTTCCTGCGGCATGACGCCCGGATACACTACCATTGCTGGCTGTGTGCATTGACAGAGCAGGAAGGGGACGAGAATGAGCGCGAGTAGGAAAAATTTCATGGTCTGGGAATCAGATTGTCGTTCAAGGGAAAGTCGTAACGGGTGGTAGTACCATCTCTTTTCTGGAAATAGTGCCACCATTCCTTGCGGTAGTTGCGCAGCCCTGCGTTTGCCATGGCTTGTGCCAGCAGGAGGCGGTTGGCCTGCTGCTCAGGCGTCAGTCCGGCGTAGCGTGTGGCGGAGCTTTCATCCAGCAGGTCGTGTCGTCCACCCATGTTCAGTTCTTCACCGGAGTCAAGATGGATGAGTGTGACATCCACGGCCAGTCCGTAACTGTGTTCGGAACGGCGGCGGATGTATTTGTTGTCGTATATTCCCTGCTTGGTGATGTTCGGGTAGAAAGTCGCTTTCATGGATTCATCCGGTGTACAGGACCAGGTATAGAAATCTTCCATGGCCCGGTGGGGGCGGTAGGCATCCCAGACTTTCAAGGCCAGACCTTTCTTCGCAAGTGCCTGCTGGACCCTGGCGAGCCTTGCTGCCGTGTCCCGGCGCAGGATGGCACGGTTTCCGGTAGTGTAACCCGCAATCGGGCGTCCCACAAAGTTATCGTTGCCACAGTATTTCAAATCAACGCAGATGCCGGGTATGGCTTCATCCAGGTAGCACAGCTCCGCGGGCATGTAGATGCAGCCTTCGTCGTGGTTTTGCTGGTGGATGACAATGCGGGCCGGTGTTGGTACAGGTATGGCTTCTGGTGGTGCCGCCGGCGGTGTCGCAGTGTGCTGCTGTGCGCATTGGCAGAGCAGAAAGGCAGTCATGCTGGACATCAGAAGCAGTCTCACGGCCACACTATAACACAGACATGGCCATTTAACAAGCATGGGGGCGTTTTTTCTGCTTGCCTGTTCCGTTGTCTGTGTTAGAATGACTACGCTGAACCCCTTTCCCAAAAAAGAGATGAGTAAGAAACAGTCAAACTGGAAGTACGTGATGATTCTGGCTGCCACAGGCCTTGTTGCTGCTGTGGGTGGCAAGATTTCCCAGTGTATTGTGGATTCCATGCATGAGTCCACTGTTATATCGCCCATGGAGCCTGCCACGGCAGATGCTGTAGCATCCAAGGTTCTGGAATTGAAGTGTGCTTCCTGCCATGCTCAGGATGCCACCTATAACAAGGTGTTGAACTTCTTCTCCTTCGGTCTGATGCGTGACCATGTGGAGGGTGCTAAGCGAGCCTTCACCCTTACGCCGGATTACAGTGTTCGCTCCGGTAATGTGGATTACCTGAAGATGGACTATGTGCTGCGTACCCGCCGCATGCCCCCGGCATCGTACAGCACTATGCATCTGGGTTCCCGCCTGACGCCTACAGATGTAGCCATCCTTCGCCAGAAGTACAGAACGGAGGGAGCTGCCATGCGTGCTTTTGCTCCTATTTCCCCGGTATCTGCACCGCAGACTCATCTGGAGCAGGCCCGTATCTATCTGGGATATCTGTTGTATCATGACGGCCGCCTTTCCACCACCAACAAGGTTTCCTGCGCCTCATGCCACGATCTCACCAAGGGTGGTACGGATAACCTGGCTAAGTCGAAGGGCGTGCCGGGGCCGGACGGTCTGCCTCAGCTGGGTGGTGTGAATGCTCCTACCACTCTCAATGCAGCCGGCAATATCCGCCAGTTCTGGGATGGCCGTGCTGCAGATCTTAAGGAACAGGCTGGTGGCCCGCCCCTGAATCCGGTGGAAATGGGCTTCTCCTGCGTGGCCGACTGGGATATCATCGCCCACAAACTCTCCAATGACCCGCAGATGGTGGCGCTCTTTGCCTATGTGTTCGGCGACCGCGGTATCACCGGCGATACCGTGACCACTGCCATTGCTGCCTATGAGCAGACTCTTGTAACTCCCGATTCCGCCTTCGACCTGTATCTGAAGGGTGATGAAAAAGCCCTTACTGACTCCCAGAAGGCCGGTATGAAGTCATTTGTGGAGCTTGGCTGCGCCACCTGCCACAGCGGTCCTACGCTGGGCGGTATCAGCTTTGAGTACGTGAATACGCACGGCGACCTGCGCGCGCAGGCCACACCGGCAGATTACCAGGAGGGCGCTTTCGGTCTTCGTGATTTCACGAAGAAGGAGGAGCATAAGGACATGTTCCGCGTGCCGAATCTGCGCAATGTGGCACTCACGGCGCCCTATTTCCATACCGGCACCGTGAACAGCCTTCAGGAGGCTGTGCGCATCATGATTCAGACCCAGAACGGCGCAGGTTCGGCTTCTGACACCACGGTAAAGAATATCACCCGCTTCCTGGAGGCTCAGACCGGCAAACTGTATGGCAAGCCCGCCAATGCGCTGAAGCCGGAGGATACTGTGCTGACACCCGTGACTCCCCAGTCATGATTCGATTCTCCGTGCTTGCCAGCAGCAGCCGTGGTAATGCCACTGTCATATCCGGCGGTGGCACCCACGTGCTGGTAGATACCGGAATCTCTGCACTCCGCATCCGTAAGGGGCTGGCGGAGTGCGGTTTGTCTGATGCTGAGCTGAGCGGCATCTTCTATACTCATGAGCACCAGGACCACGTGTGTGGTCTGGGGGTGCTGGCCAGGAAACGCTCGTTGCCATTGTTCTGCAGCCGTTATCTCGCCAAGGACCTGCGAGGTATGGCTCCGAATGCCACGTTCACCTATCTGGAACCGGGGCAGGAAGTGCAGGTGGGGGCACTGAAGGTGACCCCCTTCTGCGTGAGCCATGATGCCGCCGACCCTCTGGGCTATGTGTTCGAATGTGAGGGTGTGCGTCTGGGCTATGTGACGGATACCGGTATCATCATGCGCGGCATGCCGGAAATGCTTGCCGGGGTGCAGGGACTCTACCTGGAATCCAACTACGACCCTGATATGCTGGAGAACAGTGGGCGTACCATTGACCTTATTCGCCGTATTTCGGGGCGCTGGGGACATCTGTCCAATGGACAGGCCTGTGATTTTATCCGCACCATCGGGCATGCCGGCTTGCAGCAGTTGGTGCTGGCTCATATCAGCCCGGAGTGCAATACCCCGGCCAAGGCTTCTGCCGCCATGCGTGCTACACTGGATGAATTGCAGCTGCCGACTCAGCTTCATTGCGCCGAAATGGCTAATCGTCTGCCCTGGGTTGAAATTAAGTAAAAAGCTTCTGCTTCAATCAATTGTAGTGGTGTCATTACATACAGCGGAGCAGCTGCAGTGCCTCGCGTAACTTATCTGCGGATTTTATCTTCTGGAGGCGGGGGAATCGCTTGTTGTCCAGGATGTAGTCGTTGTTGCGGGTGAGCATGAGCTTCTGACCGCTGATTTCCACGTTGGATATGTTGCGGCGCGTGGCGAGAATGCGTATCTTGTGCACCGTGAGCAGGTGGGCTACCTCATGCGGCAACGGGCCGAAGCGGTCGCGCCACTGGCGTTCCAGGTCATCCACATCATCCGTGGTGCAGACTCGAGCCAGCTGGGTGTAGGCCTCCATGCGGGTCTTGGTGGATTCCATGTAGGATGCGGGCAGGTAGGCACCGAGTAGTTTATCGGCATCGGCTCGGGTGGCCATACTGGCCTCGCTCAGGCAGATGAAGTCGGCCTTGAATGTGGCTTCGGCGCGGATGGTCGGAATCTTCCCCTGCATGCGCTCGATGGACTGGCGGAGCAACTGACAGTACAGTTCAAAACCAATGGCTGCAATATGGCCGCTCTGCTGGGTGCCCAGCAGGTTGCCAGCGCCTCGGATTTCGAGGTCGCGCATGGCAATCTTGAAACCGCTGCCCAGTTCGGTGTATTGCTTGATGGCGGAGACTCGCTTGCGGGCATCGCCGGTGCAGAGTGCTTGCCGCGGCAGAAGAAGATAGGCATAGGCACGGTGACCGCCGCGGCCTACGCGGCCGCGCAGCTGGTACAAATCTGCCAGACCGAAGCGGTCTGCGCGGTCAATGATGATGGTATTGGCATTGGGAATATCGATGCCGCTTTCAATGATGCTGGTGGCCAGCAGGACATCGGCCTTGCCATCCACAAAATCGCGCATGATGATTTCCAGCTCGCCTTTGTCCATCTGGCCGTGACCCACCACAATCCGAGCCTTCGGAACGAGCCTCTGCAGCTCGTCTTTCATCTTCATGATGCTCTGCACGCGGTTGTGCAGGAAGAAGACCTGACCGCTGCGGGCCAGTTCGCGTTCAATGGCATCGGCAATGAGCTTCTCGTTATACGGACAGACGGCGGTCTGCACTGGCAGTCGATTGAGAGGAGGTGTCTCAATGGTGCTCATATCGCGTGCTCCCATGAGTGCCACATAAAGCGTGCGGGGAATGGGTGTGGCTGAAAGGGTGAGCATATCCACCATGCGGAACATGCGCTTGAACTGCTCCTTGTGTCGCACCCCGAATCGTTGCTCCTCATCGATGACTGCCAGCCCCAGATTCTTGAAGGTGATATCCTTGGAAATCACACGATGCGTGCCGATGACGATATCCACCGAGTCATCGGCAATACCCGCCACGATTTCCTTGATTTTCTTTGCCGGGGTGAAGCGGCTGAGCAGCTCGATGCGCACCGGGTATTCGCTCATGCGGGCTCGGAAGGTGCGGTAGTGCTGGGCGGCCAGCACTGTGGTGGGCGCCAGTATGGCTGCCTGTCTGCCACCGGTTACGCATTTGAATGCTGCACGTATGGCTACTTCGGTCTTGCCGAAGCCTACGTCGCCGCAGATGAGTCGGTCCATGGGGCGGCCGCTCTCCATATCCGCCTTGGTCTGGGAAATGGCTCTCAGCTGATCCGGCGTCTCTCGGTAGGGGAAGCTGGATTCAAACTGCCACATCCAGCCTGAGTCTGCGGGATGGGCATAGCCGCTGTTGCTTTCGCGTTCTGCCTGAATCTCCAGCAGCTGCGCGGCGTAGTCCTGCACGGCTTTTTCTGCTGCCTGGCAGGCGCGGCGCCAGCGGGCATCTCCCAGCTTGCTTAATTCCGGTGTTTTGGCACCTAATCCGATATATTTAGACACCAGATGGCTCTGCTGAAGCGGGATGCGTAGCAGTACACCATCGGCATATTTGATGTGGATTTCCTCCTCACCGGTCTTGTCGTCGCGCACAATGCCGACGAACTTGCCCAGACCGTGGGAGGCGTGGATAACGAAGTCACCCTCCTCGATTTCGCGCAGCGGAGCCTGAGCCCGCTCGCGGCGCATGCGGTCGGTCCGGTCGTCCTGCTTGCGGCTGCGCGGGGTGGAATAGCGGCCGAAAATTTCAGCGGCGGAGAGTACTGCGAGTCTGGCGCCAGGGATGGAGAAGCCGAGAGGTAAGTCACCATCCCGGCTTTGCACGCCGCTCCAGGCTTCATCTTCGCCGCAGATTTCCTCGAATCGGCTTTTCTCACCCTCATGAGGGAAGAACATGATGACGCGCCACTTCTGTTCGCGCCATTTGCGGAGCTCCATGCCGGCCAGCTGGCGGCGGGCCTCCTGCATCACGAAATCACCCGTTTCAAAGCTTCCGAGCGGAGTGCCGAAAATGGCGCTGCTGTCCCCGGCATTTACATTGTCGATGTCCGGCAGAACATCCTCTCTGTCAGGTGGTAGTTCGTATATCAGTACATGCCCCGGCACACCGCAGCCGGGCAGGCTCACAACCCAGTCGTTTTTTGTAATCCAATCCTTCAGCGGCTTGTCTGCCGGCGGTTCATCCAGCACCAGTTCAGCGGAGTCGAGTTTCCTGAAGGATAACTGGGAATCAATATCAAAGGCACGGATGCTCTCAATCTCATCGCCGAAGAATTCGATGCGCAGCGGCCATGTCGACTGCAGGGGAAATACATCCAGAATACCGCCGCGCAGACTCCATTCGCCGCGGCCTGTCACCTGGTCCACTCGTTCAAAATCATGGTCGGTGAGAGCGGTGCATACATCGTCCAGCGGGTATTCTCCTTCCACTCGCAGCTGAAGGGTGAATCCGGCATTGGCGCTGAAGCTGGGGGCCGGTTGCTGCAGGGCGGCTGCAGTCACAATGACTGCCTGGGTTTTTGTGGGGACTCCGGAGATAGCTCGCAGGGCTTCCAGTCGCTCTGCCGCCAGATCCGGGTCGGAAATGCCATTGTTGATGTGGATTTCCTGTTCTGGTACAAAGACAGCCTGGGGACCATCCCAGAGCGGCCATTCGGCGGCCAGTCGTTCCTGCACGGGCAGGGCATCAGCCACAATCCAGACACGTCGCGGGGTATCAGCCGTCGCTGCAATCATGCTGGCTACAAAGGAATAGGCAGCGGGCGCCACCCGCTCCAGCACCATGGGTTCATCCATGCTGCTGCATCGGCGCAGCCTCTCCAGCTCCCCGGCAAAGGCAGGGGACTTGGCTGCAATTTCTGTAAGCGGCTTCGCCACGTGTGGCTTTATGGTATCAGGCGCTGTGGCAGTTGTCAAATAAAAGCTTGCCAAGGTGGGGGCGCAGTGGTAGGATAGGCGCGCATAACTGCTCCGGTAGCTCAGTTGGATAGAGCACGAGCCTTCTAAGCTTGGGGTCCCGCGTTCGAGCCGCGGCCGGAGCGGTCTGAAAGAAAAGCCCTGCACAAAATTATTGTGCAGGGCTTTTCTTTCCGGTTTGCGGATGGCGTTTTTTTATTGCCGGGCACCGTT
>JAZQVE010000003.1:0-9527 GCA_045631705.1 Akkermansia sp.
CTTCGAAAACGGCAAAATCGTCGAAGCCCACTGCAACGGCAACGAGGCCGCACTCCACAAAATCCTCGATTCCGATGCCGGCGCACGCTACATCGGCGAATTCGCCCTCGGCCTCAACCCGCATATCCTCCGCCCCATGCGCGATATCCTCTTCGATGAGAAGATTGCCGGTTCCTTCCACCTCACCCCCGGCCAGGCATACGACGAAGCCCCCAACGGCAACAACTCCGCCGTACACTGGGATCTCGTCTGCATCCAGCGCCCGGAATACGGCGGCGGCGAAATCTGGTTCGACGATACCCTCATCCGCAAGAACGGCCGCTTCCTCGACCCCGCCCTCGCCATCTTCAACGCAAAATAACCAACTATGCCCACAAGAAAGGCAATTCGCAGATGGCTTATCGCCGCAGTCCTGCTCCTCTGCGGCTTCAAGGGCGTGGAATACTTCGGCAAGTGGGGGGCCGCCCAGCTGGAGTGCAACCGCGTGCAGCTGCCGGCCTCGGCGCTTCCCGGCAGCGGTCCGCTGCGCATCGCCTTCTTCTCAGACCTGCACAACACGCCGGAACTGTTTTACAAAACCATCGGGCACATTGAACGCGAGCGCCCGGACCTCATCATCTTCGGTGGCGATTTCATCCTGGTCGACGAGCGCTTCCGCCGCACCCGCTGGGCTGTAGAGGGGATGCGCAAACTCCGCAGCATCGCACCCACCTTCGCCATTCTCGGCAACCAGGACTACGAAAAACTGGAGCAGGTGGAGCGTGTCTTTGCCTCCGCCGGTGTTCCCATCCTCCGCAACCAGGCCATCGACTGGACCACCCCCTCTGGCAGCACCCTCCGCATCATCGGCCTGGGGGATTGGAACGAGGGTGATGAAAACCCGGCTGTCTGCATGCAACTCGCCGGGCAATCCCCGCACCCCGTGCTTCTTCTCTCGCACGATCCCGAAAGCCGCTGGTTGCTGCGTACGTTCGACTGGGACCTCATGCTCTCCGGCCACACGCACGGCGGCCAGGCGGCTAACCCCTTCACGGGAGATTTCATCTCCTTCCGCTCCTCCATGCCCGCAGGGCTCTTCGCCTTCGAAGGCAATCGCCGCGTTTTTGTCACCCGCGGCGTCGGCGCTATCCTCGGCATGCGCTTCTTCTGCAACCCGGAAATGAACCTTATTGAAGTGATTAATGATTAGTGATTAATTTTAATTAGCTGCGCGTGGCGCAGGTGACATGAAAAATCCCATGAGGACGTCTCCTCATGGGATTTTTGTAAGGTTTATACAGTAGCAAATTACTTGCGGCGGCGGCGCTTGCCACGCCAAAGTCGCATCAGCGACGGCGGCGGCGGGCAGCCAGACCACAGAGAGCCAGCAGGCTCAGCGTGGCGGTGGTGGGCTCAGGGATAATACGAGTCCAGCTCTCTGTTGCAGGAACAGCTGCACCTGCTGCAGCAGCTGCAAGAGACTTGTAATTAGTCTCATCGAGCCCCACGCGTTCATCGAAGAAATATGAAGCGGCTACAATATCGCTATGCAGAGTCAGCACCTGATTTGTTGCCGAACCAGACTTCAGGCCACTGGCAAGCACATACGATTCAACCAGTGCGGATCCATTTGCATCATACATCACGAAAGATACCGCAGTACCTGCCGTTGACCCGAAACTATACACCAGACCTGCACTAGCTACACTATCCCATCCCGTTCCTTCAGCGTCGCCATTCAGGTCAGAGAGATTAACGTTACCTTGCCATTGCACACTATTCCAGTTCGTTGTACCACCCCAACGGGCAAAGAGACCGGAAGTGTTAATCTGATTATTAGAAGAACCACCATTAGTGCAGACACCCGTTAAAGTGCCGTTTGCATTGTAACTAACCAGATTCGTGCCCCATGTCGGAGTCTGACCTTTTTCCAACACCTTCTTGAGCTCTGTGACATCCAAGGTCAAAGCAACGGTGAAATCACCATCCAGAGTCCAGTAGGAATTCGTTGTTCCATTCGTGGTAATATTAGCTGTGGCTAAATCAGGAGCCGCACCAAAACTGATGCCAGCCATAGCCATCAGAGTAATAAGTGTCTTTTTCATGTTTTCGTTTGATTGTTACAATTTATGTACCCTGCGGAGCTTCTTCCTCGCGCGATGGAATTCTATACTCCACTCTAGGCACGCGGGCAGTATATAGCATTGGCAATGCTGTGTACAGAATAAAGTTGCAAAAAAAACATTTTTTTAACGCTTTTTTAACGCTTTAAGCCTGGTTCAGGAAGAAGAAAAACACACCTGAAAGGCAATAAAATCTGCTTCATCATATAATAATTTTCAAAAGTTAATTTGTCGATATCGACACGATTTGTCACAAGTATAAATAATATCAGACACAGCGAATTTACCTCTGGCACCAAGCCAAATTTCGAGAAAAAGAGAGAAAAAGAGAGAAAAAAGCCAGGGATAAATTATTCCGGATTTATCGACAGAAACGAGAAAAAGAAAGGCGATAAAAAGCCCTCAGCATTGGCGATGCTATATACTGCCCGCGTGCCTAGAGTGGAGTATAGAATTCCATCGCGCAAGGAAGAAGCTCCCGCCAGGCGTAAAAAACAACTAAAATCATACTTATACATGAAAAAGACACTTATTTCCCTGATGGCAGTAGACAGCTGTGCTATGGGTATGACTCTGGAAAATGCCACCTTCGTAACGGGAGGCAATACTGGCTACAACACCTTGGATGGCGCATTCTCCGTTGCCATCACATTCAACGTTGATTCCCTTCGCACGTACTTTGAGAAGGGGCAGCCGATTGATGGCTGGGGTACCATGATTGTGGAGTATGATGCCGCCGGCACTCGCACCGGTATCTGCAACAATGGTGGTTCCAACGGTGGCAAGATTAACAGCTCCGCCCTCTACTCTGTCTGGGGCGGCACAACCAACCGTGGTGTTATGCGCAAGAACGGAGACACCAATGTGGATCTTGCCTCAGTGAACTGGGACAATGTTGCTTCCGCGGGCATGGTGTATACCTTTGACAAATATTCAGGCACTTCCGTTGCGCTGACTCTTCTCGGCAGCGAAGGTGATGCCCTTGTCAACACTTATGCTGTTGATGCTAATCTCAAGACTCAAAACGCAAATGCAAGCGCACTTACTTTCAATGAATGCGTAGCTACCACCTACTTCTTTGATACCACCATGAATCAAACGGACTCCATGGCTGTAGCTGCCCTTGCCGCTGTGGCTACTCCCACTGATGCTCCCGTTATTCCCGAGCCGACCACGGCTACGCTGAGCCTGCTGGCTCTCGCAGGCCTGGCTGCTCGCCGCCGTCGTCGCTAAAGCGACTTTGGCGTGACAAGCGCCGCCGCCGCAAGTAATTTGCAACAGCATAAACCTTACAAAAAGCCCATGAGGAGGAATCCTCATGGGCTTTTTCATATCCTCTGCGCCACGCGCAGCAAATTCCACACTTAATCACTAATCATTAATAATTAATCACTCTTCTTAGTCCAAATCGTTAATAGCGTCGATGAGCTCGCGAAGCCGGGCGTAATTCCCTCGCTTGAAGGTGAATTTGACGCGGGCAAGGAAGCCGAGGCGTTCATCGGGGTCGGAGTGGTCAGACTCGAGCTGCACCAGGTCCTTAAGCGGCATGATATCCTTGAAATCCTCGCGCAGCCAGGGGAGGGAAGCCTCTGCCAGCGGGTGCGAAAGGCGGATGGAGAGCGAGTCGCCATCGAAATAATACGAGTGGTAGCGGCTGTAGAACTGGGCAATGTGGCGGTAGGCATCCTCTGCATCCTTGGACACATAGAGCAGCTTCATATCCTCCGGCGAAATGAGGCCGGCCTCCAGTAGTTCCTTCTCGATGAAATGAATCCAGCGCTGCCAGAAGGATTCGCCGGGCGGGTCCATGAGCACCACGGGGAAAATGGTGCATTTGCCGGTCTGGATGAGGGTGATAGCCTCGAAAATCTCATCCATGGTGCCGAAGCCACCAGGGAAGGCAACGAGGGCATCGCTCTGCTTCAGGAAATTGAGCTTGCGGGTAAAGAAGTAGTAGAAGTTCATCATCTTCTCACTACCTATCATGATGGGATTCGGGTGCTGCTCGAAGGGCAGCGTGATATTGAGCCCGAAGGAGTGCTCCTCCGTAGCGCCCTCGTTGCAGGCCTGCATGAGCCCCGGGCCACCGCCGGTGATAATCATGTAGCCCTGGCTGGAGGCCAGGTCCGCAAAGGCACGGGCCTGAATATAGCTGGGGTCCGACTCCCGGATACGCGCAGAACCGAAGCAGGCAATCTTGCGGCGGTTCTCATAGGGCAGGAACATCTTATCCGCCCGGAACATCTCCTCGACGGCGCGGTTCATGATTTCCAGGTCATGCTCGCCCAGGTTACTGGCAGCGGCATTCATGGTTGTGGCCAGCATCTGCAGCACCGTATCGGGCGAATGCTCCCCGCAGAAGCGGCGGGAAAGGTCATACAGATTCGCATCCAGCACCGGGTTCCCCGTGCTTACCGGGATGGAAAAGGAAGTGTGCGTTTCGGCGCGGCTGTTGATATCGTGCGCAGCAAGAAGGGTGGTTTTACTCATACTCCATACTATGCGCTCCCCCGCTGCCAAAGTCAATTTTAAAATGAAGAAAAAACGCCTGCCCCCTCCTTATGCGCTAGATGGCGATTTGGCGGGGGCTCAAATCCTTCGGAGCACGGGACTTCAGTCCCGAAAACATAACCGTTGGGGGGACTAAAGTCCCCCGCTCCGACCAGAAACATCCGCCCGACAAACTCCAATTTGGCGCAGCAATCTTTGGGACACATGTGCCTGCCCGCATTCGGACATGCTTTTGGCTTGCAGAAGGAGCGATATCCTGCTAGGATGGGGGCGTATGATTAACCGTAGTCTTTTTGCCCTTGTTGCCGCTCTGCCCGCCCTGGCCACAGAGATGCCCCCGCCTATCCCCGATGGTCCCATCGAGTATAATGAGGTGAGCTACGATGACGGCTACAGCGGATATGAGGATACCTACACCGCAAGCAACTATGCCCCCGCCCCGGCTCCCATGCCGGTGGACAGCTCGGCCCGCCGCGGATTCGTGAACCTGAACGTCTACTCCACCAATTACCAGGTGCGTGGCATGGGCGTGAAGAACTACCTGAGCAAATACGGCTACTCCTCCATCAGCGGCGCCTGCAGTCTGCCCATGCGAGCCCTCAGCGCCTATGGGCTGCAGCACCGCATCAGCGGGGAATTCGGCATCGTGTGGGATGCCTCCTGCCCGCTGGGTGACACGCCCGTAGCCCGCCTGAGCTACGGTGTCGGCAAGGAAATTTTCCCGAACCTCATTGTGGAGGCAGGCTATACCTACCGCCACGGTGGTCTGGAGGGCTTCATGGCCCGCACGTTCGACGGAGCTTCCCAGCGCGTCACGCAGGAGCTGTATGCCAGCGCAACCTTCAATGACTACCAGAAGGGATTCTTCGGCAAGCTGGAAGCCGGGTTCGGCTTCTACGGACTCACCGGCGCCTACTTCGACATCGAAGCCGGCTACCGCTTCACCGATGTGATGCTGCGTGGCAACACGGGGCTGGACCTGGAGCTTTCCTTCGGTGTAGCCCCCTCTGTCGGTTACTGGGGTGATGATGTGGAGGGCACGGATGCCTACCGAATCAAGCTCGCCCTGCTCCCCTACTCCCAGACCGGCAGCTACGGCCGCGATGCCCGCGCCTATGTAAAGCCCTGGGTGCAGTGCTCCTGGTCCGGCTCAAATGCCGCCAAGATTGACCGCGCCACCCACGGCCACGGCCCCATCGACCACTTCCAGATTACGCTGGGTATCGACTGCGGACTTAATTTCTGATAAAAAAAGCTTGCATGGGGCAGACTACTCGTGTAGAATGCCCCCGCAACCCGCCGGATTAGCTCAGTGGTAGAGCACCCGATTTGTAATCGGACGGTCGTCAGTTCGACCCTGACATCCGGCTCTTGTGAAAGAAGGCCGCTGCACCAGAAATGGTGCAGCGGCCTTAAGCATTTGCAATTGACATGCCAGTGGCAAAGTATTATCATGCGCGCATGAAGCTTTTTCCGATTCTGGCAACAATGATGACCG
Organism: Akkermansia sp.; assembly: GCA_045631705.1. GTDB lineage: Bacteria > Verrucomicrobiota > Verrucomicrobiia > Verrucomicrobiales > Akkermansiaceae > Akkermansia. The sequence goes on from JAZQVE010000003.1 coordinate 6,112, forward strand.
CAGGTCTGGTGCTTGCAGACACCCCGGCCCCCACCCCCCAGCAGGCCCGGCAGATTGACCTGATGACCATGACTCAGGATGCCCGCTGCAAGCAGGTGGTAGTAACCTGCCTCATCAACGGCCAGCCCATGCGCATGATGCTGGACACCGGTGCCACCCACACCGTGCTGCACACCGAAAGCGCCGCCCAGCTGAAGGATGCCCGCTGGCTTGATACCAGCAAGATGAATTTCCGCGGCAATTCCAGCCAGCGCCCCCAGCTGCTCGTAGCCCAGCTGCTGGCAGGTCCGGCAGAATCCCCGGAGCACCCTGTCATGGTGATGAATCTGGGCGCCGTGCGCAGCATGATGGCAGAAAAGATTGACGGCATTCTCGGCATGGATATCCTGCATACCCTCCCCTTCACCTTCGACCTGCGCAGCGGCGAGTTCTACTGGGGAATTCCGCAGGATTCAAAGCTGGTCCCGCTGTATGCCGCTGCAGATGGCACAGGCCGCGTCACCGTGCAAGGACGCTGCGGGGGTAAGAACGTGCACATGCTGCTGGATACCGGCAGCAGCGTCACCCGCGTGTTCTCCGATGAGTGGGTACCCGGCGAAGGCGCCGAAATCGGCGCCCAGATTGGCGATATCGACAGCGCTACCGGCGTGAAACTCATGGAAGGTGCCGCCGGAGATATGGAGCTGGGGCCCGGCGTGACCGCCAAGGGGGTTACCCCCCTGCTCTGCAACAGGAATGAACTCCCCATGCTGGGCATGGATGGCCTGCGCGGCCTGGTGCTGGTGCATGTTCCCACGGAGGACAGCCCGCACGGACTGTTCCTGATTGCACAGTAAGGAAAATCCGGTACCATCTGCATACAGCACATGTACAAACTTGCCTTATCCATCTGCCTGCTGTTCCTCAGCAATGTGGTGATGACCTTTGCCTGGTACGGATTCCTGAAGAAACCGGGTGAAGGCGCCACTACCCCCATGTGGCAGCTCATTCTGATGAGCTGGGGACTTGCCTTGCTGGAATACTGCTTCATGGTGCCGGCCAATCACCTGGGCCGCGCCTACGGGCTCTCCCTGGCCCAGCTCAAAATCATGCAGGAGGCCCTCACCCTGAGCATCTTCGTCCCCTTTATGATTCTGTATATGGGCGAGCAGTGGAAATGGGATTATCTCTGGGCTTTCCTCTGCGTGCTCGGTGCCGTCTTCTTCGTGAACCGGGAGGCCCTCATGAGCTGAACCACACGCTTTTCCCCAGCGCAGCCAGAACCTCCCGGTCGACAGAGACAATCGGCGATTTGCGGGAATGCAGATTTCAAAATTCTGCATTCTGCGTTCGTCAACTCGCCGATTGGCGATTTGAACCGGTGAGACTCAACAAAAAAGCCATGTCTCCGCACTCCTTACGCTTGCCAAGACGTTCAAAAAGTGTTACCATGCCGGCATGAAGCCCCTGTTTACCCTTTCTGTTCTCAGCGTAGCCATGCTATCCTCCTGCAGCATGTTCGAGGGTCTCACCACTCCGGGTGAATACATGCCGGTTTACCTGCAGGAACCTTCCCCGCTGGATCCCCCGGGCATGGAAGCAGTGCGCGCTGAAGCCCGAGCCAAATATGTGAAGGAAGGTCTGTATGCAGACGGCGAAACGCTGGAAGTCCAGCAAGGCAAGGCCTACCTCTTCAACCGCAACCCCGATTACTATGAGGGAGCAAGCGGTCGCATGGTCGATACCGCCAGCGCAAAAATCATTTCCTGCGAAGGCCTCTACTACTTCGTCCAGATTGATGACGGCAGCAAAGGATTCCTCCGCGAAACAGATTTTGTGAACCCGGTAAAACTCATCTCCACCGCCAATGAAGGCGACCTGCTCCCCATCGGCGCACTGCCGCCCGTCGGCGACTGGGGTGACGGCCCCGTTCAGGATGGCGACCAGACCATCATGACCAATGATTCCGGCCGCGCTGTTCTCATTGTGAACAAGAAATCCAGGAAGTCGGATGAATTTGAGGCCCGCCGAAGGGAGCTGGAAAAAGCCCCCTCCTCCTCAGACGATGGCAGCCTTCCCACCCCCTCGGCAGAGCTACCCGAGCCCGCTGGCAGCTTCGAGGAATAAAATCCCCCCTTATCATCCGGCAGCCTGCTTGGCTGCCGGAACTCTTTTCCCCGTGAACTACCCTGCTCTCATCGACAAATTCCTGCTTTATCTGGCAGCAGAGCGCGGCCTGAGCGTCAACTACCGGCTCTCCGTGCAGCAAACCATGGAGCGATTTGCCGACTGGTGCGCAGAGCACCAGTACCCGCCGGAGAGCATCACCGATACAGTGCTGGCCGAACACCACCGCTGGCTGCGCCAGGAATGCAGCCTGGCCGCATCCTCCTGCCGCATATCCATGGTCCACCTGCGGCAATTCTTCCGATTCCTGGCCAAAGAAAAAATTCTGCCGACCAACCCCGCCGCGCTGCTCGAATGCGGCAAGGAGGGGCGTCCCCTGCCGGAAACACTGGGAGCAGAGGCCATCAACACCATGCTGCAAAGCATCGACCCATCCGACATCCCCTACGGCGCCCGCGACCGCGCCATCCTCGAAATGCTATACAGCAGCGGCCTGCGCGTCTCCGAACTCGTCAACCTGCGCGCTGAACAGGTCGACTGGGAAGAAAACTTCCTTCGCATCACCGGCAAAGGCAACAAAACGCGCTACGTCCCCCTCGGCGGCGTTGCGGCCAAGGCCCTTCGCTGCTACCTCCAGCACGCCCGCCACAAGCTCCTGCGCAACGGCAGACGCGCAAACACCATCTTTCTCTCCAACAGAGGCGAAAAACTCACCCGCGACCGCATCCGCCAAATCATCAAGGAACGCGCCCGTGCCGCCGGCATCCCGGAAAACGTGTACCCGCACATCATGCGACACTCCTTTGCCACACACCTGCTCGAAAACGGCGCCGACCTCCGCGTCATCCAGGATATGCTCGGCCACGCCAGCCTCTCCACCACCCAGATATATACCCACGTCGACAGCAAACGTCTCGTCTCCCTGCACCAGACCTTCCATCCCAGAGGCCGGAAGAACGAGTAGTAGTCTCCCCTCCCCGTCCGCCCGGCACGGACAAAATATCGCTTTCTCCCCTCCGTATCACACGCCTCCAGGCGTGTTTTCATCCGTTCTCACCCCACGCGGCGCAGCCGCGGGCGTTATTCCTGCCCCCCCGGAGCAGAGGCGGTGGCAGCATCACCATGCGACACCTTCTCGTTTCCCAATTATCAGTGGTCAATCAGGATAGCGAAATCCATGCTGCGCATAGTCGAAATCCACGCTTCGTGTGGTCGAAATCTGCGGGCCCCGCCCGCAAACGATGAAGCCCCTTGTCTCGGCGTAGCTGCGCAGCAGCGAAGACGGATGGCAGCTATCTACCCTGCCTCGG
>JAZQVE010000004.1:0-31998 GCA_045631705.1 Akkermansia sp.
TCTCTTTAGACTTTGTACTTCCGGTAAGGAGCGCAACTGAAACTCCCGTTGGAGCCAACAGCTCTGAAATGCTCTTGAAATGCTGCTGTGCAAGCACCTCCGTAGGGGCCATAATACAGGCCTGATAACTGTTATCCACAGCAAGCAGTGAGCACAATACAGCAACAAGAGTTTTTCCGCTACCAACATCACCCTGCAGAAGGCGGTTCATCTGCCGGTCGGAGGCCATATCCTGGCGAATTTCCTCTACACAGCGCAGCTGTGCGTGAGTGAGTGAGAATGGCAGATGCTTCAGCATCTCATCCATGTATGCTGAGCAGGTGGCCGTTACCTGCCCGGGCTTCCCTTGCACCTTGTGGCGCCGCCATGCCACACGGAACTGCTGTTCAAAGCATTCAGCAAGAGCAAATCTCAGTCTGGCCTTGCGGTGCATATCCTCAGAGGCTGGAAAATGTATATCCCGCACAGCCTGCCAGTATGGATACGCAGGAGCAACATCATAACCAGGAGCAAGAAGCCGCGGCGAAAGCTCCTGCAGCGCGCGCCACACAATGGAGCGATACGTGCGCGCCGCGATGCCCGGTACACTCCGGTATATAGGAACAATGCGTCCGGTATGGACCGAGATTACATCATGCTCCTCCGCCGGCGGCATCAGCGTCCCCCCCAGGGCTGCTTCCACCAACCGGCGTCCGGCATCTTCATCATCCATCACCTCGAAATCCGGGTTAGCAATGGTCATCTTGCCGCCGTAGAGACGAGCCTTACCATAGATGGAGAGATTCATGCCCGTGGCCAGAAGTCTGGAAACATAGGGCATGTTAAACCAGCGGAGATAGATACGCGCACCATGCGGGTCATCTACCGTACCGGCAGCAACCTCGAAATACCGCTTGTAGGAAAAACGCCAGCCTGCGCTGAATACATGAACCCGTGCGCAGACGGTATCACCATCCTGAATAAGATGGATAGGCAGCATGCTGCTACGGTCCTCATAGCGGCGAGGCAGACGCCGCAGAAGCTGCTGCACCGTCTGTACTCCGGCAGCCTGCAGCGACTGCAGGTCGCGGGGAGTAATCCCTGCAATGCGGGATACAGACGTTTCAGGCTGCAGCCCGGTTGTCATCAGCGGTTGGATTTACCTTGGTTAATGCAACGGTAGTAGTAATCCACGCGGCTGTGGAACCATGCCCACTTGGGACCAGGCTTGCCATTGGTCAGCAGAGGAGCGGGACAATTCTTGCGAGTCCAGTGATAGTGCGGCACCACGCGACGCAGGTTGATACCGTAGCGCTTCATAAGCACGGCTGTGAGTTTGGCTGCGCGATCCCATGTGCGGAAATGGTTATGCCCGCGGTTTTCACACTCGCACATTTCAATGCCAATGGAATTGTGATTACCTGCGGGAGTTCCGGCATGCCACCCGGACTCACGCAGCGGCAGGTTCTGCACACACATGAACTGGTCCACAGTGAAGTGCCAGCTGCGGTTGGTGAAAGCACCACGGCACAGCGCACGGGAATGCTGCATGGCGGTGGAGGACGGCGAATGATTAGCCGTGCTGTGAATCGTGATGAAAGCAGGGTTCAGGCGGCGGGAGCCGCGGCGCTGGCGTGAATTGGAGGGCATTATGCGCACCTTGATGTTGACTTCACGAGCCAGACGGGAAATGCTTCTCTGCACCAGCGGAGTGCGTACAGGCTGAAAGCGAACAGCCGCAGGCGTGCGCAGGTATGTGTTACGGCCCTGCTGCTGACATCCCGTAAAAATTGCGGCTGTACCAAGAAGAAGTAGTGCCAGAAGTCTCCCGTAATGTACCATGCGCGTATTCTGCCATTTAGTCCCTGCTTTGGCAAGATAAAATCCTGTCGTGAATCCCGATTTACGCATCAAAAAAAAGAGAGGCTCCAGCTGGAGCCTCTCCCGGAAAAGCGTTCCGTCAGTCCCCTGGGCCTTACGGCATCGGGAAGTTCTTGTTGAATGCAGAGACTTCTGCGCGCAGGCTATCATATGCGCCGGGTGTTTCGCACACCTTCTGGGCTGCAAGAATGGCCAGGCAACGGCCGATGAACTCGGCAACCTTGCGCACATCGTCCTCCTTCATACCTCGGGTCGTCACAGCGGGAGTACCGATGCGGATGCCGCTGGGCTTGAAGGTGGTGCCCTTGTCGTAAGGAATGGCATTCTTGTTCACGGTGATGCCCACCTTGTCCAGTGCCACCTGGGCTTCAGCGCCGTTCAGGCCCTTGCCGCTCAGGTCAACCAGGAAGCAGTGGTTATCCGTGCCGCCGGCCACGATGCGGAAGCCAAGCTGGCTGAGCTTGTCGGCCATGGCCTTGGCATTCTTCACAATCTGCTGGGCATATTCGCGGAATTCAGGCTTCAGAGCCTCACCGAGGCAGGCAGCCTTGGCTGCAATCACGTGCATGAGCGGGCCACCCTGCAGGCCGGGGAATGTGGCGCTGTCGAGCTTCTTGGCCCACTGCTCCTTGCACATCACCAGACCGCCACGCGGGCCGCGCAGGCTCTTGTGGGTGGTGGTGGATACGAAATCAGCGTAGGGAACAGGAGACGGGTGCACACCGGCAGCCACGAGACCGGCGATGTGTGCCATATCCACGAACATGATAGCGCCTACCTTGTCGCAAATCTGGCGGATACGGGCGAAATCAATCGTGCGGGAGTAGGCGGATGCACCGGCAAGGATAAGGGAGGGCTTCACCTCCATAGCCTTGGCCTCCAGTGCGTCGTAATCAATCATCTCCGTTTCGGGACTCACACCGTAGTGCTCCACCTTGTAGGTCTTGCCGGAGAAGTTGGCAAAGAAACCGTGAGAGAGGTGACCGCCGCATGCGAGGTCCATGGTCAGGATAGTGTCACCGGGATTGATGCAGGCGTGGTACACCGTCTGATTGGCAGAAGAACCGGAGTGAGCCTGAACATTCACGGCATCGCAGCCGAAGAGAGCCTTGGCGCGGTCGATGGCAAGCTGTTCCACCTTGTCCACAACCTCGCAACCGCCGTACCAGCGCTTGGCAGGATAGCCTTCGGCGTACTTGTTGGTCAGGCAGGAGCCCTGAGCCTCCATCACAGAGGGAGAAGTGAAGTTTTCGGAAGCGATAAGCTCAATGTTGTTGTTCTGGCGCTGACGCTCCTCCTCGATGTAAGCAGCGAGCTCGGGGTCAGACACAGCCAGCGGAGAACCGGAACCTACGGTAAGTCGGTTAATGTGACGGCCACCATCGAAATCAGCATCCAGCCAGATACGCAGCACCTCCTCCAGAGCTTCCGGAGAAAGGAAGGCGGAAGCCATGCAAAGCACATTGGAATTGTTGTGGTGGCGGGAGAAGCCAGCCTCCTGCGGAGTGCGGGCCAGCGTAGCACGCACGCCCTGCCAGCGGTTAGCAGCAATGCTCATTCCCAAGCCGGTAAAGCAGATAAGCATACCGCGGTCGGCACGGCCGTCCACTACGCGCTTGCACACCTTGTTGGCGTATTCGGCGTAGTTGCAGGATTCCTTGGTCGCAGGACCAACGTCCTCAACCTGATACCCCCAGCCCTGGAGAATCTCGATGGCAGCTTCCTTCAAATCCACGCCTTTGTGGTCTGAACCTATGACAATGCGAAGTTCCGTATTCATGTGGATGCGAAAAACGTATACGCGCGATATTATCACATCCCCTGCTCCGAATCAAGCGCAATCTCTCAGTGGCTTCGCCATAATCACCCAGCCAGAAGATTCTCCATATCCTCCGGCAACGGGCTCTCTACCGTTATGTTGCGTCCCTGCCACGGAAAAGTAAGCCGGTATGCATGCAGCGCATGGCGGGGAAAAAGCAGACGCTTCGCCAATGAATCCGTCCATCCGTCGGCTATGAAATCGAGGTAGCAGGTCTCGTCTCCTCCGTATATCTTATCCCCCACCAGCGGGAACCCCATGTAGGCAGCATGCACACGAATCTGATGCATGCGCCCGGTGTGCGGCACACAGCGCAGCAGGGACATGCGTCCGCAGCGGCGCAGCACACAGAACTCCGTGCGGCAATCCTTCCCATCCGGGTGGCAGCACTGGCGCACGTGGATACGGGTGGGGGCCACATCCTCCATGCGCAGGATGGGTTCTGCACAGCAGGCCCCATCCCAACGAGGAATCCCCTGCACCACGGCCAGATATTCCTTGTGCAGAAGCCGGGCCTGCATGGCCTTGCCCAGCTCACGGGCAGCCTCTGCATTCTTGGCGACCAGGGTGATACCGCTCGTCTCGCGGTCCAGGCGGTTGATAAGCGACACCTGGCCACCGGTGGAAACCTCATAGCAGAGCAGCTCGTGCAGGCCATGCCATAGGGTGGGCTCATTCTTCTCCCCCGTAGGGTGGGTGAGCAAGGGCGCAGCCTTATCCACAGCCATCACCCCGTCGTCCTCATAGAGCACACGGAACTCAGGCACAACCGCTATGGGCATATCATAGCTCATCTGGAAAAGATAGCGGGGTCAATCTCACACCATTCACCCGGTGCCAGATTAAGCTCTGCCAGTTTCAGCGGGCCGATTTCGATGCGTTTGAGGGTATCCACAGGAGCCCCCACTGCAGCCAGCATACGGCGCACCTGGTGGTAGCGCCCTTCATGAAGCGTAAGGCGCCCACTCTGCGCTCCGGTCAACACGAGTTCGGCCGGCATGCAGGGCGTGCGCTCGCCGTCGAGCAGAAGTTCCCCGCTGGCAAACAACTGCACGGCCGACGGAGGTATCGGAGCCATCGTAGTAAAGGAATACACTTTGGGCACATGCCGCTTCGGGCTGGTCTGAGCATGCTCAAAGGCGCCATCATCCGTCAGCAGGAGCAGTCCGCTGGTTTCCTTGTCCAGGCGGCCCACCGTATTCACCACCGGATTGCGGCGCAGCCACTGCGGAGGCAATATATCATAGACCAGCTCACCGTCCTCCTTATGGCTGCAGGTGCATCCCAGCGGCTTATTGAGAGCAATGTAGATACCATTCGGAAACTCGACAGGTTCCCCATCCACCAGCACTTCCTCCGGCTCCACCTTCTCATTGGGAGATTTCACTGGAACGCCATTGTGCGTCACACGGCCACGCTTCAACCACTGCGCTACCTCGCGTCTGCTGCAATACCCAAACCGGCTCAAAAGTGCATCTGTTCTCATGCCTGAGCCATTTTGCCATAAAAATTTGAAAAAACAAGGTTGAAATCATAGAGTATCTGTGGTAAAAATAAGGCAGATGCATTGACCGCCAATGCCAGGCTTTGGCGTGTCCCGGATTCTACTACGTTTTCAATATACTCTCTTATGGCTATTACCATCATCACAGACCGTCAACTTGCTGCAGACCAGCAGGCCCTCTGGAAAAAGGCTCTTCAGGCTGTACAGACAAAGAATTACAAATACGCCGTCACCATCCTCAAAACCCTCGTGAAGCGCGTCCCCGGCTTCCTGGAAGGCCGCAAGCTGCTGCGCGCCTGCGAGGTAAAGAGTGCCCCCGAGGCCGGTCGCAGAGCATCCCTCTTCGGAGGTCTGCGCGTCACCACATCCCGCAAGGATCCCGAAGCCGTCCTGGTGAACATTGAAGACGAACTGGAGCGCGACCCCTACTCTGTTGTTGCAAACGAAACCCTTTTTGCCGCAGCCAATGACCTGGGTCTGCCGGAAATCGCAGCCTTTGCACTGGAGACCATCTGCCAGGGCATGCCCAACGACAAGAAGCACCTGCACCTGCTGGCCAATCACTACATCAAGAACGAGCAGTTTGCCGAGGCTGCTGAAACCTACCGACGCGTACTCAAGGTCGACCCGACCGACCCCATCGCCATGCGTGGTGAGAAGGACTGCTCCGCCCGCGCCACCATGAAGCAGGGCAACTGGGAAGGCAAGGGCGACTTCCGCACCAAGATGAAGAACGCCAACGCTACAGCTGACCTTGAAAGCGGTGATAAGATGGGGCTCACCCGCGCCGAGCTCGAGGCTCGTCTGGCCCAGCTTTCCGAGCAGTACGCTGCCGATGCAACCAATCTTCCCGTGGTGAAGGATATCGCCTCCGTGTATGAACAGATGGAGGATTACGCCAACGCTTACTCCTTCTATGCCTACGCTTACCAGCTGGGTGGTTCTGCCGACGTGGCCCTGAACGACAAGGCCATGGCCATGCACGAGAAGGCCATGCAGGCAGAAATCGCCTACTACGAGCAGGTGCTTGCCGCCGACCCGACCAACGAGGAAGCAGCCGCTACTCTTGCCCAGCGCAAGGCCGAGATTGCCCAGGCTGTTGTGGCTGATGCCCGTGCCCGTGTCGAAGCCAACCCGACCGATGCCCAGCTTCAGTTCAAGCTTGGTCAGGCCCTGTTCGATGCCGGTGAATACACCGAAGCCATTCCCGCCCTTCAGCGCGCCCGCACCAACCCGAACATCCGCATCAAGTCCATGCTCATGCTCGGCAAGTGCTATCACGCCAAGAATATGGTGGACATGGCCATCCGCCAGCTCCAGGAAGCCGACAAGGAACTCCTCACCATGGACGACACCAAGAAGGAGGTACTGTACATGATTGGTGTGCTCTACGAGGAAGCCGGCAACAAGGAGAAGAGCGTGGAGACCCTCAAGGCTATTTACGAGGTGGACTACGGTTACAAGGATGTGGCCGCCCGCGTGGAATCCGCTTACAATTGATAAGCCTTTCTCATACCCCGTTTTATCAGCGGCCCGGTGTTGAATCCGGGCCGCTTTTCATTTCCGCTCAATGTCGGATTTTCCGCGTAGTGACGCGCTTTTACCTTGACAACAAGCCCATTTTTCTGTCACTAATAGAAACCAGCGAAGCGCTTCGGGCGCCACAAATTTTCCAGCCATGTCCAAGACTCTCATTATAGCCGAGAAACCCAGTGTAGCAGCCGATCTGGCACGAGTGCTGGGTAAGCAGTTAGGTAAGTTCAAGAAGGATGAATCCGGCCAGAGTTTTTCCAACGATTCCCTGATTATCACCTCTGCTGTAGGTCATCTCGTGGAGCAGAAGAAGCCCCAGACGGAAGACGGCAAGAGTCTGCCCTGGAAAATGGAGTACCTGCCCGTGATGCCCCGCACCATGGAGCTGGAACCCATCGACAAATCCGCCGACCGCCTTCGCAAAGTGCTGAAGCTGGCACGCGGCAAGGATGTGACCAGCATCGTGAATGCATGCGATGCCGGGCGCGAAGGTGAACTTATTTTCCGCAACATCATCCGCTTCGGCAAGATTAAGAAGCCCATTCGCCGACTCTGGATGCAGAGCATGACGGACGACTCCATTCTGGAGGCCTGGAACACGCTCAAGAGTGACGAGGAAATGCTGAACCTGGCCGATGCCGCTGTTTGCCGCAGCGAGTCAGACTGGCTCGTGGGCCTGAACAGCACCCGCGCGCTGACAGCTCTGCAGAGTGGCGTGGGTGGTTTCAATGTGACCCCCACTGGGCGCGTGCAGACCCCTACTCTCGCTCTGCTGGCCGCCCGCCAGAAGGACATTCTGGCCTTTACTCCGGAAACCTATCACGAGGTACACGCCACATTCGCCGCAAAGGGCGGCAGCTATGAGGGCCGCTGGTTTGACCCGACCTGGAAGAAGGACGAGAAGGCTCCTCAGCGCACCAAGGAGCGCCTGTGGGATGCCGAGACGGCTGCCGCCATCGCAGCCCGCTGCCAGGGCCGCACAGGCAGCGTGAAGGAGACCCGCAAGCCGGTCTCCATGCCTGCCCCCCTGCTCTTTGACCTTACCTCCCTGCAGAAGGAAGCCAGCAACCGCTTCGGCTTCTCTGCCCGCCGCACACTCCAGATTGCCCAGGAGTGCTACGAAAAGCACAAGGTGCTGACCTATCCGCGAACAGACTCCAAGTTCCTGCCGAATGACTATCTGAAGGTAGCCACCCGCACGGTGAGCGCCATTGCCGGGAACATGCCGGAGTTTGCCCCCTACGCCAACGGCATTCTGGAAAGCCACAGCGTGCGTCCGAACAAGCGCGTATTCGACAGCTCCAAGGTGAGCGACCACTTCGCCATTATTCCCACAGGCAAGTTTGTGCAGCTCAGTGGCGATGCCGCCCGCATCTTCACCCTGGTGGTGCAGCGTTTCCTGGGCGTGTTCATGCCGAACGCCGAGTACGAGGACACCGAACGCACCACAGTCGTGACCACCCCCGGTGCAGAGGACTATTTCTACACCCATGGCAGAGTCATGCTCACCCCGGGCTGGCGTGCTCTGTATGGCCCGGATAAACGCAAGAAGGACGAACTCTGCCAGGTGGGCAGCAACGAATCGGTAACCGCAAGCAAGGTGGAAGCCACGGCCGACCAGACCAAGGCCCCCGCGGCCTACACCGAAGCCACGCTTCTCACCGCCATGGAAACAGCCGGCAAGCTGGTGGAAGATGAAGACCTGGCCGATGCCATGAAGGAGCGTGGTCTGGGCACACCGGCTACCCGTGCCGCCATCATCGAAGGTCTTATCACGCAGGAATACATCGCCCGAGAAGGTAAGGAACTCATGGCCACCCGCCGTGGCATGGACCTCATCGACCTGCTTGGAAAGATTGGCCTCAGCACACTTTCCAGCCCGGAGCTTACCGGCGAATGGGAGTACCGGCTCAAGCAGATGGAATGCGGTCGTCTGAATCGCGATACCTTCATGAAGGATATCCGCACCTACACCACTGACATCGTGGAAGCGGTACGCGACTACATGAAGAACGGCAAGAATCCTGACCTGGAGCTCGTGTGTCCCAGCTGCGGAGCCAAGGGGCTCGGCAGCCGCGTGGATGCCATCTCCTGCAACAACTGTAAGTTCCGTATCCGCCGAGTACACGCCGGACTCACCCTCACCGATGACCAGTTCTGCGAGCTTATCAGCACCGGTTCCCTGCCGGTGATGGACGGCTTCCGCTCGAAATTCGGCAAGCCCTTCAAGGCAGGGCTGCGCATGGTGGAACCCCAGACCGCCCGCAGCACCTGGAAGGCTGAATTCTACTTCGATTCCGACCGCCCGGCAGAAGCAAAGGCCGAGGAAGCCCCAGCCCAGGTGGCAGGCCGCATTCTGGTGAAGGACCAGGGCGAGCTGGAACTTCAGGCAAACGACAAGCAGTGGAGTGTGCCGGAGTTCACCCAGCCCGGTGGACGCAAGGGATTCACTATGTCCCGCAACATTCTCGGCAAGGAAATCGATGAGGCTGTGCTGCGCCAGGTACTGGCCGAGGGCAAGAGCGAATTGATTACCGGCTTTATCTCGCAGCGCACCAACCGCGCCTTCGATGCCTTCCTCGTGCTGGATGAGAAGAAGGGCAACGTGGGCTTCGAGTTCCCTCCGCGCGAGGCACGCCAGAAGGGCAGCAAGGACAAGGCAGACAAGAAATTCACCGCCGCATCCGCTGCCGCAGAGGATCTGAGCAAGGGCACCAACCATGGCCCGGTAAAGGTAAAGGGTAAAGGTGAGTACGACCTCATCGAGACCGAAAGCGCCTGGCATGTCAGCGGACTGACCTATGGCAAGACCCGCAAGCCGCTAGTAATACCCCGCACCATGTGCGACATCGAACTGGGCATTGCCCCCATCACGCAGCTGCTCACCAAAGGCAAGACGGAGCTTATCAAGGACTTCACCAGCCACAAGAGCGGCAAGAAGTTCGATGCCTACCTCGTGTTCAACGCCTCCACAGGTCGCGTTTCCTACGAGTTCCCTCCGCGCAAGTAACCGCAGCTCACAGCAACCATGGAAATCCTCGGCAAGATTCGCAATTATTTCGATGCCTTCACCACGGGGATTCTCATCAGCCTGGTGCTTGGCCTTGTGTTGCCCTGTCATGGGGCAGGCATGGTCTTCTTCGACGGTCTAACGAATGCAGCCATCGTGCTGCTATTCTTCCTGTACGGCGTCAAACTCTCCCGCAAATCAGTGGTGGAGGGACTTCTGAACTGGCGTCTGCAAAGCATGGTGTTTGCCTTCACCTTCGTCTTCTTCCCGGTAGTCATCCCCCTGCTTCGCCCGGTGTTCGAACCTCTGGTTGGCGCCGCCCTGTATATGGGTCTGGTATATGTGGCCTGCCTGCCCTCCACTGTGCAGAGCAGCATCGCCTTCACCTCACTGGCGGGCGGCAATGTGCCGGCTGCCGTCTGCTCAGCCTCTGTCTCCAGCCTGCTGGGCGTATTCCTCACCCCGTTCCTGGTCAGCCTGCTCTTTGCCACAGATGGCAGCGGCGCGCAGGTGGGACTGGATACCGTGCTGAAAATCTGCTACCAGATTCTGCTCCCCTTCGTGGCCGGACAGCTCAGCCAGCCTCTGCTCCGCAAGTGGGTACTGGGGCATAAGACCCTGATTGGATGGAACGACAAGACAACCATCTGGCTGGTAGTCTACACGGCTTTCTCCAACGCCACGGCCGGCGGCTACTGGGATAAGCTGCAGTACTCCCAGCTGGCCGGGCTGGTGCTGGTCTGCGTGGTCTTCCTCTGCATCACCTTCGCCATCACCTGGCATGCCTCCCGCTGGCTCGGATTCAACCGGGAAGACAGCATCACCATCGTATTCTGCGGCTCCAAGAAAAGCCTGGCCGTGGGCGCACCCATGATGCTGGCAATCTTCGGCACGCTGGATAACAACCTGCTGCTCCCCCTCATGGTCTTCCACCAGGTGCAGCTCATGCTCTGCGCCCAGCTGGCCAGACTCTGGAAACCGGCTCAGTAACCCCCTGCCTATGCTCAATCATCTTCAGAAACTCAGCGACCTGCTTTCCCGCTTCACCTCGCCCTTCATTATCGGCATCGCCGCCGTTGCCTTCGTGCTGCCCGGCCTGTTCACCTGGGTTCAGGGCGATATCCAGGCCATGGTGCTGGGATTCATCATGCTCACCATGGGGCTTACCCTGCGCCCGGCAGATTTCCGCATTCTCGCCGCCCGTCCGCTGGATATCTTCATCGGCGCACTGGCTCAGTTCAGCATCATGCCGCTGGTGGCATGGGGGCTGGTGCAGTGCTTCGATCTGCCGCGAGGCATTGCCGCAGGGCTCATCCTGGTAGGCTGCTGCCCCGGCGGCGTGTCCAGCAACATCATGAGCTTTCTCTGCAAGGGAGATGTGCCCTACTCCGTGGGCATGACCACCGCATCCACCCTCCTGGCCCCCTTCCTCACCCCGCTGCTCATGCTCTGGCTTGCCGGCGAAAGCATCGATGTGGATGCCATCGGCATGTTCCGCAGCATCCTGTTCGTGACCATCCTCCCCGTGGCCATCGGCGCTTTCTGCAATGGCAAATGGGGTACCCGCCCTGCCTATGCCGAGTTCACCCGCATCATGCCCGGACTCTCCGTCATCGGCCTCGCCTGCATCGTGGGCGGAGTCACCGCAGCCAGGGGCGGCAGCTTCTTCACCAGCGGCCTGCTCATCTTCCTGACCATCCTTGCCCACAATGGTCTCGGCTATATTCTCGGTTTCCTGGTGGGGCGCACCACCGGCATGAACCACGCCAAATGCAAAACACTCAGCATCGAGGTCGGCATGCAGAATGCCGGCCTGGCCACCGTGCTGGCTGGTCGCCACTTCCCCACCATGCCGGAGGCCGCCGTCGCCTCCGCCATCTGCTGCGTCTGGCACAGCATCAGCGGCACCCTGCTTGCAGGCCTGTTTAATACCATCGACCGCATCCGCGGCCTAAAGCACTGACTTCTCTGCACTTTTGTTTTCTGGCTCAACTCCGCGTCCGGCGCGCACAAAAAAAAGAAGCATTTTTATCAAAAATAAGCTTGCATTCCTCACCAAAACCGTGTATATTGTCGCCGCACTTCGGTGCAAAGCTCGATGGTGGACGTAGTTCAGCGGTAGAGCCCCGGATTGTGGTTCCGGTTGTCGTGGGTTCGAATCCCATCGTCCACCCTTGAACAACAAAAAAGCCCCGTACCTGCTAAGGTATGGGGCTTTTTGTTGTGCATTAGCGTGGCGGGATTCGAAGCTACGACAACCGCTAGCGGTTGTTGTGGGGATGAACTGCCAGTGGCAGTTCATCCGGCTGAGCCGCAAGGAGACTTCCCTGCGGGCACCTTTGCGAAAGCAAAGGCTCTGCCGCGGCCCCGGAGGGGGAATCCCATCGTCCACCCTTGAACAACAAAAAAGCCCCGTGCCTGTTAAGGTGCGGGGCTTTTTGTTGTGCATTAGCGTGGCGGGATTCGAAGCTACGACAACCGCTCGCAGTTGTTGTGGGGATGAACTGCCAGTGGCAGTTCATCCGGCTGAGCCGCAGGGACACTTCCCTGCGGGCACCTTTGCGTCAAAGGCTCTGCCGCGGCCCCGGAGGGGAATCCCATCGTCCACCCTGTCCCCTTTCGTGAATCTCACGGAAGGGGGCATTTTCTTTATATAGCTCTAGCACCTTATAATACAGCTAGTTATGAAGATTTCGCAGTCTCGCTCAGGCTTCTGTTTTGATTAAGAATTGGTAATATCTTTGCCGTTTTTGGGGCGTTTTTAGCCCCATGGGACTCCCCGGGACTCGTGTGGGTTCTACCCCCATGAAGCACCCTTGAAGGGGATCGAACTATTTGCAAGTTGTTAATTACAAGCATTTAGTGATTTTTGGCACAGACGTTTTTGGCCGTAGCAAGAGCAGAAAACACAAGAAAAAAGTTCGTCAAAAGTCATAAGTGCTCTCGTGCAGCCAAAGCTTTAGCAGAGGCTCAACCCTGTACGTCCCAGTGAGGGCGTAGAAAGCGAACGGATGTGAGACTCGAAGCCCCAAGTTACGTAGATTGACTGCCATTAAGGGGTGTCAATGGGGGGCAAACTTTTGATTTTAGACGATGTTTAGGTATATATTGATAATAAACAATATACGTCATTTTAGTATGATGTGGCATATAACTTACCCGCAAAGATTTGTCTGATTCGTTATAAGAACGAAAATTTGGTTCGACTACCATCAAGACCAATGATGAGAATAATACACAAAACTATTATATCTCCAAGAAGAAAGCCATTTTGCAGGCTAATTATATATGGTTGACCTTCATCAAATAAAGTTGTATTATAGAGGAAATACGAATAAAACGAAGTGAGGAGCAGATGATATGATAAAGCAGCTTGCACATTCCGCGGTGTCCGACATCTTTTCGTTAAATAGTGGAGTCGTTTATAGAATACCGAAATATCAACGTGAATACACGTGGGGAATCAAAGACTGGGAGGCATTATTCAATGACGTAACTGAGAATGACTTCGGGTATTTCCTCGGCTCTTATATCTGCGTTAACAGCGGGTCTATTAACGGAACCACACTTGAGGTGATTGATGGGCAGCAGAGATTTACTACGATTATGCTGCTTCTCACGGCACTGTATGAAAAGTTAAGTTTCTTGAAAGAACAGATGGATGAGGACGAAAAGACAAGCCTCAATAATTTGCGTAACAGACTTGCCAATAAAAAACAGACTTACACTTCTGATGGGACGAAAAAGACGGAACATATCCAGAGACTTACTCTCCAGAAGCAAAACATGAATGATGAAGACTTTTCCTTTGTCCTCTTCGACAAGGGGATTATTACCGAACAAAAAGCACAGCTGAAACACTTTGGAAATCGCAGAATTTCGAAGGCCTATAAGTATTTTGGAAAGCTGATAGATGAAAAAGTGACTGAGTTCAAAGAAGAAAATCCCAACATAAGCGATGTGGGAGTCCTGTTTAACATCGTTGAGAAATTTGAAAGAGCCATTATGGTGGGAATCGAAGTCGATACCAACAAAGATGCCTATATGCTTTTCGAGTCTCTTAACCACAGAGGCGTTCCTCTTTCTGCCCTTGATTTGATAAAGAACTCTTTGATAGCAACCGCAGAAGGCAAGGCTGATGCAGATAACAGCTACGAGATATGGAAACAAATTCTGTTTAATGTAGGTCAGGATGATTATTCCGTTCAAGAGCGTTTCTTCCGTCAGTACTACAACTCGTTCAGAGAAGAATTGAATGCACCATATAAGAGCACTGATAAAAAGTACTATCTTGGCTACTTGGCCACAAGGACAACTCTGCTTGATATTTACGAAAAGATGATTAAAAGCGATTATAAATCGCTGATTAACGACCTTCTGCAAAAGTCGAAGATTTATGCCCTGATTACGAACAACAGCGATGAGGAATGTGTCTACACGTCTTCTCTTGCTGACCTTGAAAGAATATCCGGTGCGCCATCGTACATTCTGTTGCTGTATGTTATATCAAATAAGGATAAGCTCAACTTAAGCCCCGAAAATCTTGATGAACTCATAAAGACTCTCATCACCTTCTTTGTGCGTCGTAATGTGACAGACGTTCCGAATACACGCAAGCTCACGCAACTTTTCATCGATATTATCAGCGAAGTAAAAGTTCTGCAGGGTGCGGAGCTTGTGTCTACTGTTCGTGAGAAACTGATTTCTGTTTCCGCATCGGACGAAGCTTTTGAAAGCAAGATGCGAGGTCCGATTTATGATGAGAACCCGGAAGCAACCAGATTCATTCTGTGCAGTATAGAGGCACAGCATCAAACGAAGGAAATCTATACAGATCTCTGGTCACGCGATAACCAGAATAAGTATGTATGGACGATTGAGCATATCTTCCCAGAAGGAGAAAATATTCCGAATGCGTGGGTTGAAATGATTGCTGGCGGCAACAAAGATCTCGCAAAGCAGTACCTCGCTAATTATGTTCATACTCTCGGGAATCTTACTATCACGGGATATAACCAGAACCTCTCTAATATGCCCTTTGAACAGAAGAAAGACCGAAAGTCGAAAGACAAGCGAAAAGATATGGGATACCGCAACGGCCTCTACCTTAATCAGTCCGTCGTGAATGAGGATTCGTGGACGATAGATAAGATTATAGCCAGAACCGATGTGCTCGTCCAAACACTGAAGGATATGTATAGGTGGTAAGACCAGCAAACTTCCTCATGCGATTCAATCAATAAGTCTCGGAGTTTATTTTCAACAAAACGCAAGAAAAGCAATTCCTCTTCTTGCGTTTTGTCTAATTTTGCTTGCGTGATACTTTTCTCCGTGGTATAAACAAACACGGAAAGGAGGCAATCGCATGACTGATTTAGATACCTGCATCAAAGAATACATGGCAGCCCATGGAGGCTTGTTGACTGCGGCTGATATACAGCAGCTGGGATACAGCCGGGGCATGTTGCATGTGTACTCTCGCGCCGGATTACTAGAGCGATACAGTAGCGGTGTGTATATGTGTCCCGGGACATTGGCTGATGATATGGTTTATTTGCAGCGAAAGTTCCCTGCTCTTATCTTTTCTCATGAAAGCGCTCTTTATCTGCTTGGTTTAACCGAGCGTACGCCTTTTCATCATTCCGTCACCATTCCCTCTGATGCCACGCTGCCCCGCAGTATTTCCAAGGATTGCACATGTTATTATATAAAGCCTCAGTTTCATGAGCTAGGGCTTACAGAATTGCGTACTACGATGGGCAATGTCGTTCGCGGGTACAATGCAGAGCGCTGCATCTGTGATATTCTCCGCAGCAGGAACAGGGTCGATATTGAATGCTATACCGCTGCGCTTAAACTTTATTTTTCCCGTAAAGAGAAAAATCTGAACCGGCTGGCAGAATACGCCACAAAGCTTGGAGTGATAGACAAGTTAACCCCTTATCTGGAAGTTCTGGTATGAATCCACAAGAAATGAGCTGGAAAGCTCGCATTAACCGATATGCAAAGGAACATGGTATCGCCCCTCAGGTGGTCCTGCAAAACATCATGTTCGAGCGATTCCTGCGCAGGTTGTCTAGGTCAGACCACAAGAATCATTTTGTGCTGAAAGGTGGGGTTTTAGTAGCTGCTATTGTAGGGCTGGATTACCGCAGTACTATGGATATCGATACTACGCTTCGGCATTACCCGCTGAGTGAAGAAATGCTGACACAAGCAATCAATGATATTACAAGCATTGATGAAAATGATGATACTGTTTTCCGACTTGTCAGGATAGAGAGCATTCGGCAGGAGGATGAGTATGGAGGCCTCCGTATCAGCATGCTGGCTCAGAGCGGTAATATCGTAGTGCCTTTCAGCATAGATGTATCTACCGGAGATGCAATAACACCGCAGCCCATCGAAATGAAGCTTCCCAGCTTTTTTGATGGGCTCTCCCCTGTTCAGGTATGGAGCTACAACATAGAGACGATTGTCGCCGAGAAAATAGAAACTATCCTAAGGCGAGGTGTCTTATCAACGCGCCCCAGAGATTTTTACGATGTACATATTCTGACGCATACTCGCAATCTTGATTATGAGGTATTGAAGCAAGCTGTACAGCGTACAGCGCAACACCGCAATAGTGTGGAGAATATTACCCGCTGGCGTGAAATGATGGCAGTGATAGAAGCAAGCCCCATTTTGCAACGGCATTGGGAAAGGTACCGCAACAATTTCCCGTATGCGAAATCAATAGAATACACACAGCTGATGGAGACGCTTGGCAGAGTACTTGCTATAATAGGATAGCGGCTCCTGAATCAAGTAATTAATCGCGACAGTGTGGTGGTTCACCTGTCGCTTTATTTTTTCTGAATTGTGACTCTGATACAAGCGGGGGCGAATCCGTTGTAGCCCCCCTCAATGCAACTGAGTAAGATGAGCCATTTTCCTGCCAAACATGGGTACTAGGGCGTAAAAATATTATGGCAATTTAAGTAACCTCCAGTCATGGAAAGATATCGCTATTGATTATCAATACTTTGAAGAACAACCAAGCATTAAAACGCGATTTGTCTGAGTTGTAGCCCGAACGGAGCGGTAAACTGCCCAAAATGGCATTTTTAGCAGTTTTCGCAAAAAATGATGGCAGAGTCCCTGTGAGTTCGCCCCCCTTGAAGGACCCTTGAAGAAAAAGCCCCGTACCTGATAAAGGTGCGGTGCTTTTCTTTATTAGCGAGGCCGGATTCGAAAATCACGACAAGCTCCTGCGGTTGATTAGAGCGCGACTCATGGGCTCTCACCCCGCCAGGAGAGAGGATGCTATGGGGAGGCGCAGCCGGATCAATCCCAGCGCTCCACTCCGGGAATTTCCCTGGACTCGTGTAGCGGAGAACAAGGTTCCTGCCCCACTTCTGACAGGAAAACTCAGGCGAATATCTGACAACCGAAGATTCCTTTCGGCGTGCATAAACTTCTGGTCGCTCCAGATGTCCAACCTGATTCCCAGAGCTTCCCCTTCACGAGAGATTCAGAGGCTTAAGGAATAAAGAAAAAACTGTCCACTGGGAGGTCTGTCATCGGCAGGATGAATATAAGCTTTTAATAGTTATACTACTAAAAATAAGTCTCTTTCACCTCTGTCAGTTTCTGGCGAAAGAAAGCGATCGCGCTTGATTTAGCAACGTCATTTTGGTAGAATTCTGCGCAGGATTTTATGAAACTTCGTCTTCCTCATCTATTGGCCGCCGCCGCAAGTAAGAAGCAAAAGCACACGAGCTTTTTCAAGGAACACAGTATTTCAAATATGAATCGCACTCCGCTTTTAGTATTATCACTGGGGCTCTCCCTCGGGTTGGCCTTTGCTGAGGATGAAAGTACGTATACCGGTCGCTATCTGGCTGCCGGGCTCACCGAGGAAAACGGCGTTATTTCCGGCTGGTATGATGCCGAGAAAACACAGGCAGAGGACATGGATGACAGCATGTGCTATGCAGCTTCTGCTTCGAACCTCATTGCATGGTGGCAGAATAGTGAATATGCACTTGCCAGCGAGGCTCCGAAAGAACTCGATGACATCTGGAACACATTTGTAAGCAACAATCTGATTCAGGATGCAGGCGGTTCTCCGCTCTCTGCCATTAACTGGTGGATTTCCGGCGTATATACTCCTGTGAGGGATGAAGCCTGGGCTGCAGGGGACGACGAACTCTGGGACCGGCATTACATCACATATGATGAAGTGAAGGATGAACTCAGTAGTGAGCCGGAAGCGCAGCCGGTGACGCTTCCGAATCTTTCAACAAAAGATGGGGAATATTTCGGAGGGTACTACTTCGACCAATATGGCCTCACGCAGCAAGACCTCGCTTCCTTCCTGATTGAGGCGTGGGAATATGAGGCACCAGAGTCTCCTGACACACCTGAGGCTTCCGGTACTACTCACCACACGCAGACATTGGGCGATTTCACAATTGAAGAAGACGAAGGTCCCGGTAAGATTTATGAAGTAGACTTCGTAGAAATACTGGATGGGTCTCCGATTGCCCTTTCTGTGCACTCAGAAAACGATGACCCGGAACTTTGTCTTGCCCATGCCCTTACTCTGTGGGGTGTGGAGTACGATGAGGATGGCAATCTTATCCAGGTGTGGCTGACGGATTCCGATGACTATGAAAATCAGATTTTCTCCGTCTCCGCAGCGATGAAGAAAGAGGAAAACAGGATTTACCTGGGCGAATGGGACGAAGACCACTACAATTGGGAAGGTTATGGCGATAATGTCTACATTGATGGTGTCTATATCCTCGATACGTCTGTACTTGTGAACTGGCAGCTCGTGCCCGAGCCCGCCACGGCTACACTGAGTTTGCTCGCACTGGCAGGCCTGGCAGCCCGCCGCCGCCGCAAGTAATACGCAGACAAGTTCGAATGTGGTGGTCGGTGCCATTCTGAACAACTACCAGATTGTCATGGATGAAATGAGAAGGAAGAATGAGGACCAGGAGTCGCACTCCCCGGAACAAGGGAATAACCATCCCGGCATTTCCCAGCACTAAGACCAACGAACCTGACCATGGAAACCGAACCAGCCACACCACCCGGAGCAGAGACACAGGAATTGCCGCGCGGCTGCAGACGCCTGGCAAAAGGCTGCGCGCAGCTTCTGCTGGTGCTGTATGGCGTGCAGTGTCTGGCCGGCGCTGCGGCCATCTGGCACAGGCACGAGAGCCGCACGCTGAGGCAATACCAGCTCACCCTGCACTACCCGATGGCGGAGAAGGTGTCGATGTTTGTGCCGGGTATCGGGGCACTCTCCGGTATGCTGCACTGGGTAACATGGGGAAACGAGCAGGAACTCATCAAGGCCGTGGATATCACCCTGCCCGATAGACGGACACACACTCTCGAAGGCGAGGATTTCACGAGTCTCGATAAACTCGGCATCAGCGAAACGCCGGAGGGCATCCAGCTGACCAATGCCCAGGGCGAGCCCTGGGTCGACACTCCGCCCATTCCGCTTTCCAGCTTCCACAAGGAAACACCCTGACGACCGACAACCGGAGGACCACCAGACGATATGAGCACTGAACAGAGAGCAATCCGCGTAGTACGCTGCTGCTGCGGCATCTGGCTGGCATTGTTATTCTGCGGCACCCTGCCGTGGGGAGGTTTTGTATACGCAGCTCCGGTTATCCTGGGATTCTTCATCACCCGCCGCAGGAGCATGCGTACGCAGATAGGCATCGCGGCGGGCTGTCTTTCCCTGCTTTTCATGTGCTGGCAGATGTGGAGTTTCTACAGCTGGAAGGCTGCCGGCAATTATGATGCACAGGAGGGGCTCTTCTACCTGTTCCTCCTGGTCTGGCAGTATACCATCACCGCCCTGGCCATGCTGCTGACCTGGGGCCTGCTGGTGGCCAGGGACAATTTATCACGCGAATACGAAGCTCCAAAGCCACCCACAGGCAAATCACCACAGCATAAGACTCCACGCCCATGAAAACACTTCTCCGCCTCTCGGCCCTCGCTGCGCCGCTCCTTCTCAATTCCTGTTTCAGCGTCTGCTGGCTTTCCCTGAACCTGGCAGATACCTACCTGCACAAGGACAGCACGGTAGTGGTCTGCGAGGCTGTCCATCCACGCATCAAATACGAATACAAGGGGAAGGATTGGTACCCCGTGACACTCGCCTACGCCACAGACAAGGGCAAGGGCATCATCCGCCGGGGTGATGGTGCCGGCTATTGCTTCCAGGACACCAGCAGACGCTTTGTCGTGCAAAAGGACAGCAAACGCACCTATCTGTACAGTGGGCCGGACTGGAAAAACCCGGATGCCCCCAGGGAAATGATTCCGGTGGAGAAATTCAACTTTGCCGCGGCCAGAAAGGTCGAGGCAACAGGAACTTCCCCCATCTTCAGGCTTGAAGCGCCGTATTCCGAATTCCGCCATGCCGCCCCCGGCATGCCGCAGCCTCAGCCGGCGCCCGCACCTGAGCTCTGGCAGGAAGTAGTGGCCACGCCCTTGTTCCTGCTGGATATCACCGGCTCCGTCGCCATGAATATGGCGGGTATCGTGGCCGCTCCGGTCATCCGGATTGGCAAGGGCGTTGCCGGACTCTTCGGCAGCGACGAGAAGGAATCGGAGGAATAACCCGCACCCGGGCGTACCTACATATCTCGGCCTGCGGCGGGCTGCATCTGCTCATCCAGCCGGGCAAGACGCTGCGCACCACGCTGGCGGCTTATCCGGCAGAACAGGACCCACACTCCGGGGATGAGGGAGGTATACACCAGCACGCCCACATGCTCAGCCAGGAAGGCCCCGTGATACAACGGCAGAATGACCAGGCTCAACAGGATAGCACACACCAGCCACAGCCACATGAAGACCGGGTACGAGGCCATGAACTCCACCCGCCGATTCCGGGGCTCCAGATGCTGCGGCAGCAGCGTCACCCGATTGTTGCGCACCGCGGTAGAGGGTACATCAGCTGGAAGGACAGCTTCTACATGATGCGACTTGGCCGGGTGCATGGCATCGCACAGCCACCAGCAGGCACAGGCCAGGATGCAGAGCTGTTCCGCCCGGCTCCGTGTGTGCAAGACGCGCTCATCGGCATCGCTCATGATGCTGAATACGCCAGCGTCGCTGTAACGCAGGGGCTTATTCAGAGGGCGGACAAGTGAGGCAAGCGCGAAGCCCGCGCCGATCAGCAGACCATAGCCGGCATGCGCATAGGCGCGAGCTTCCTGCCGGGAGGCCCCCAGACGGTATGCCCACAGGAAGCGCCGCTGCAGGTCATCCTCATGCACCTGCATCAGGATGCGCCCATCGCAAGTCTGCAGGGTGAGAGGCTGCAGCAGGTTCCGGAAATCGTAGCTGCCGAAGGCCTCGCCATTCAGCAGCATGCGGCCGGAGTTTCCGCTCAAGTGGCGGCTCGTGGATGCCAGCTCCAGCGTCTCCTCCTCCATGCAGATGAGGAGGCGTGCGCCTGCGGGTTCATCCCGGTACGAGACCGAGGCAAGCACGCGCTGGTCGCTGCTCACAATGCTGCCGCTGAAGCCGACATGCGTGCTGAGCAACGCGCCGCTCCGCTCAACAGTGATTCTGGCCTTCATAGGGTATACCGGCGAAGCATCAATCCTCTGCCTCGCGCTTCTTTTGAGCCTTCTGCTTGCGCTGCTCCTTGGTATAGGTCTGAATCTGCTTCTTCCATTCGTACATATTCACACCGCCGGAGGCAGCTACAAAATTACCATCGGCATCCACAATGCAGAGCGAGGGGAACCCCAGGTTCGGATACTGCACACCGGGAATCTCACCCAGCTCGCCGGGCATGACACCGGGGATATTGTAATCGCCATCCTTCATGTACTGCTTCACCACATCCACCTCCTCCTGCCCCAGGAAGATAAGCTCCATCTTGGCGCCCTTCATCTTGCTGTAATCCTTCAGCAGCTTGGGCACAATCATCTTGCAGGGCATGCACCAGCTGGCTGATCGAAGGAACCCATAGTACTTGGCCTTCAGGTTAGGCTTCTTCTTCGTCAGATACGTGCCCTTGGACAGCACCTCGGCCACCGCAGGAAGCGACTTCTCCGCCTTTTCTGCCTTGGCGGTCTTAGCGGCCTTCTTCTTTCCCTTCTGCACGGCAGAAACCGGCTCGTCGATTTCTTCGTCAATCTCCTGGGCAAAAGCCATCGGCATGCCGCACAACAGAACAAGAATCAGATATAAGGACTTCATCGCACAGGCAATATACCATGTTCCCCTGCCCCTTGGCAACGATAAAAAACGCCCCAGAAAAAGATTAGGGGCTACGCATCACATCAACGGCAGGGCTCCCGGTAAACAGGAATAGCACGTCTCCCCATCCTTGAGCAGAGTGTCCGTCAGAGGTATGTATTTTACCTGACGCAGCAGAAAGGCGGAACAAATCCAGCGGCGTTTCCTATGTTTAACAAAAAGCTTCCTGCCAACAACGGCAGGAAGCTTTTTCAGGGTTTTACAAATGATAAGCGGCTGACTTCAGACAGAATCTGTTTCTGACGCGTTGCGGGCAGTGGAGATGCTGAGCTCCACGATTTCCATCTGGCGCTCCATCTCTTCATCTCCCTCCATCATATACTCACGTGCCTGGGCCAGCAGCTCCTCAGCATGCTGCAGTTCGCCGGCATCCACACTGTGCATAGCCAGCGCCACGCAGCACGGGGCATCATTCAGAGCAACGCCCCGCTGCCAGTACTCCGCAGCCGCAGCGGCATCCTGGCGCATGCCCTCGCCGCGGGCGCTGCAGATACCCAGGTGATACAGCGCACGGGTATCGCCCATCTCCAGAGCACGCTTGAAATAATCCACCGCGCGCTTGAAATTGCGGCGAGTCCCCAGACCTTCATAATAATGCAGGCCCACCATGAACGTGCCATAGGAATCCCCCAGATTGGCGGCTTTCTGGAAATAACGCAGCGCAATCTCATCATCCTGCCGCACCCCGGCCCCCAAAGCATAATGGCGCGCAAGGTCAATGCAACACTCTGAGTCCGCCGGATTCAGCCGGTGCAGCTTCTGGAAGCATTTTACGGCCGCAGCATCATCGCCCAGTTCCTGGCACACCGTACCCAGCAAATCATACACCGCGGCACTCGGGTTCACCCGCTCCGCCCGCTCCAGCAGCCCGCGCACCTCCTCGTAGGAAATATCTTCCTCCTCACGCCCCAGCAGCACACGTGCCAGATAGAACGCACAGCCCTCGTTACCGACTTCAATCGCCTTGCGGTAGTGCCCCTCGGCCACCTTATCATCCTCAAAACCGGGCAACCCCGCTTCATACAGCATACCCAGCATGCAGTATGCATCCCCCGGCGACGTTTCCGCCAGCTCCAGCGCCCACTGCTCCAGCTTCAGCCAGTCAAAATTTCCTTCATCCCCGCTCATTGCCCAGGCAAAATAGCATCGGCGCGCCTGAGCATCCCCCTTCTCCGCCAGCGTCGCCAGCCACAGCTTCGCCTCATCCGGCAGCGGCAGATTCGTCTCCGTCACATAAAACTGAATATACTCCAGCTGAGCCTCCTCATCCCCCGCCATCCCCCGGCGGCACAACTCATTCAGATAATCCTCTATCGTGTTACGCTTCTTTGCCATGCCCCTACCTTATCCAAGCAGAAAGCATTGGGCAAGCAAAATCAGCAGAAATACGTTCTCTCTGAACCAATATCTTGAACCTTGCTTAATTTTTGCTAGAATACCCATAGTTTACAACGCACGATGGATTTAAGATTCGACACTTCCCTGGTCGCAGGCTACAAAAGCGCCGCACAGATTGCGAGAGTGCTGACGGAAGACTGGCTCGCCCGCAATATGTACTGCCCCATCTGCGGCGCCGAGGCCTAAAGGCCGTGTACAATAGCATAGAATTTTCATCAGCCGAAATGTTTTCGACTTGGCTTTTATAACTCAAACGTGTATACTGCGCGAGGTGTAGTGTCTACCGACTTTAATATATCTCCCAACTCCCAGCCAATAAATATGAATTATCACTCATCATTTATTTTCAAAACAGAATTTTTCTCTTCTAATTTTCAAGCCAACTCGTAAAACTCCATGAAAGAGAACAAATTAGTAACACCTTTTCTCAAATGGGTTGGCGGAAAACGTCAACTGCTGAATGAAATTACAAGCTTTCTGCCTAAAGACATTAAGCGATTGCAGTACCATGAACCATTTATAGGAGGTGGTGCTGTTTTCTTTGCATTGCAACCCAAAAATGCGCGTATCAATGATTTTAATGAGGAATTAATTAACGTATACAGGGTCGTAAGAGACTCCCCTTCGGAACTCATTGAAAGCCTTAAAAAGCACAAAAATTCGCACGATTATTACTACAGCATACGGGAACAAGATAGGATGCCTCTTTTCTCTGAATTATCCCCAATCGAACGGGCTTCCCGTATCATATATCTGAATAAAACGTGTTATAATGGTTTATTCAGAGTTAACAACGCTGGTGAGTTTAATGTGCCATACGGAAAATATAAAAACCCAAATATCGTTAACGAACCCGTAATAAGAGCAACAAGCAAATATCTCAACACAAATCAAATAGAGATATTGCATGGTGATTATGCAGAAGCATTGTCTGACATCTCAAGCAAATCCTTTGTATATCTTGATCCTCCATATCATCCGATATCCGACACATCAAACTTTACTGGATATATCCAAGGCGGATGGAATGCAGATGACCAACTGAGACTTCGCGATGTATGTATTGAACTCGACAGAAAAGGAGTCAAGTTTCTTTTATCGAATTCCTCCGCGCAAATGATTAAAGATATTTATTCAAATTTTAATATAGAAATCGTTTGTGCCAGCAGAGCCATTAATTGTGACGCCAACAAACGCGGCAACGTGGAAGAAGTCCTTATAAGAAACTATGAATAAAAGAACGAAGATTTCCAAGAATGATGAAGCATGGGAGCAACTTTTCAACAAACATCAGATATTAGATAAAATAAATTCTACTGGTCAATACATCATAAAAGCTGAGGAGATCAATACAGTTAGAGAAGCTCGGCTTATGACGAAAATCGATCATGAATATCAACTTCCCAAGATTTTCAAAGACAACGGCCTCTCCATCCTGCCGATATCGCGAGGAGAGTATATCATCTCTAAAGCTCTAACCTTTACGAAAATCCAAAGTTCCCAAGATTGCAAAATCAAAGAAGTTGAGTTACCTCCGTTTCTTGAGAGCATATCTCCTGAAAATATTACCAGCGAAGCGATTGCTCTAAATTCTGCTTACGCAGCAGGTATAATTTCTGATTTTTTAGGTGAAGATAGCACCTATCCAACCCTCAGTGGTCGAATGGGATCGGGTGAGTTCTCTTTCGATATCCACTCGAAAGAGAAAAGCATCATAAACATCCATGTTGATAGAGCACAAATGGAAATCGATGCCTGTTATGAAGGTGAACATTGGGTATGTATTATTGAAGCAAAAAACTCTTTTGACAATGATTTCATTATTAGACAATTATATTATCCCTATAGAGCATTAACCGCACGATTAAAAAAGTCTATACGCACTGTTTTTTTTACCTATTCTAATGACATATATCATTTAAGAGAGTACAAGTTTGACACACCTCAAAACTACAATTCTATTTCATTTGTAGGAGAAAAGCGCTATAGGATCAAGAGAAAAGATGAAGAAATTACAATCAACATAGAATCTATACAGAATCTAGCCAAGAGCATCCTCAACCAGCAAGAACCAGAGGGGATTCCATTCCCCCAAGCTGATAACTTTGAACGCATCATCCATCTTTGTGAAATAATCCATCGTAATAACAGTAGATATACAAAATCTGATCTTTCAATAAATTCGGACTTTACACTTCAAGATAATTTTGACCCAAGGCAGGTTGACTATTACACAAATGCTGCTCAATATTTAGGACTTATAAGCAAGAATGTCTGTAATAAAAAGATAAGTTACTCACTGACACCCCAGGGTACAGATATATTCAATACTACAGATTACTCGAAAAGGCAACTTCAACTTATACGGTGCATACTAGAACACTCTAGTTTCCGTGAGACATTGAATCTCTATCTACACAAAGCGGAGATACCAAGCATTGAGGAAATAGTGCAGATAATGAAAAATGGGAATCTGCACAAAGTCTCAGCCGATTCTACTTATGAGCGGCGCGCTCAAACTGTCAAGTCATGGGTTAATTGGATCGTGGGAACAATAAATGAATAACAGCTGCCCGCTTCTTATTACACCCCCGGTCCAAAGCACTTTTCAAAGCGTCTAACACCTTCATAATCCCACAAGCTGGACTCTGCGACCACAGGTATAGGCAAATCCATTTTTCCGGATTCAACTTCGGGAAGAGGATTTTCCTTATACCACGTATCAACCATTTTTGAAGCATCGGCAAATGATTCACCGTCGATGATATGCAGCAAGCCGGGGTGCTCCCAGCAGGGTTCAAAACAATATTCGTCGATGCGGTAAGCCGCAGCATCTTCGCCCATATAGTCGGCCATAACATCAAATGCACAGTATTGTCCTTCGCGAATATCCTGACAAAATTCAAAAGGACCATCAGGTTCTTCCTGATACACTCGCTCGATGGATAAGCGCTCGCCATCCTTGTACAGAGCCAGCATCATGTAGCGACATCTGTTCTCATCCATGCCGCATTCTGCGCTTTTCAAGCAATAATGGTAATTCATAATTCTTCTTTATAGGAATAGTCGGCGGCTTACGTTCTTCTTTTGTAGAAGAACAAAGATAAATTACCACTCTCTCAGCACTGAGTCAAGCTAATTTTCCATAATTATAGAAAGAAATGTCGATTTTCTGCTTGATAATCTCCGCAAGTGCGGATAAACTCTTCTCCGTGCCAACATTAAAAGAGATAGAAGAGTGGAG
This sequence comes from Akkermansia sp., assembly GCA_045631705.1. Classification (GTDB taxonomy): domain Bacteria; phylum Verrucomicrobiota; class Verrucomicrobiia; order Verrucomicrobiales; family Akkermansiaceae; genus Akkermansia. The sequence continues at coordinate 26,666 of JAZQVE010000004.1, forward strand.
AGAGCAGCATACCATCAGTCGGCAAGAGCTTGCCGATATGCTGCATGTAAACTATAAAGCCCTCTGTCCCATTCTGGCGGGAACGCGCCCCCTCACTCCGAGGCTGGCTGCCCGCATTGCCGATTTGATGGAGAATCACAACAAAGGTCTCACCATCACCCTGCCCCGTGAGTTCGCCCCCCTGCTCACCACCTGGGCCGCCACCGCTAATCTCACCATCGATGAACTGGTGGAGGAATTACTGGCAGATGTGCTGAAGATTAAAAGAGAATAGGCAGCTCCATTCCGATTTATTACAGTTCGTTCACTCGACATCCTCGAGAATATTATCAAACAACGAAACGAGCCTATCCGACATATGCGGATAGGCTCAAATGGTATATTGTGACCTTTTGCACTAAGCACTTATGGCGCTCGCGAGCGAGATGCTTTTATTAATCAACTTTTGTACTATGTGCAAATTTCAGAGGTACCCTTTCGAAAGTGCTTCATATCCATATTGTTCTTGAATTCGTTGATTCAAAGTTAAATATCAACCTCTATCCGAAGACTCGAGAACTGTAACACTTCTCGAACTATTCCAACGCAAATTTTCAATTATGTTACATCAACGTCACTTTCCCCTTCGCGACTTGGAGAAAAAGCAAGCTGCCAACACCTTTCTAATGCTTTATAACACACTTTCAAACTTGTCTCAAACTCCTGTTTTGTTATGTTATCACCCACGTGTTGAGCCAACTTTACCTTTCTCTTTGAAGACATCGCGTCAACCTCATCCTGTGTCTTTCTCCAAGTTCCATAGTTATCAGATGTGCGCATCGGATAACACTGTTCAATATCTCTCTCGTCCAATGTAAAAATTTGGTTATTTTCCTCCATATGTTTATATTTTTTCTTAAACTCTTTGACACCTCCCTCAGTTTGATGACTCGGATGGTCCATTAGAACAACTAACCTATCCCTGTATATGCTGCAGCCCAATGGGATGTATGCTTTTTCAATACTATTTATGGTTCTTTCGGCTTGATCCACATCCCCAAGAGCAGTTATAATATGAATGTTTGGCTTCGTGTGATAAAAGCGCTTTATAACTCGACGAAGAAGCTCAAATTCGGATTTTCCTTCGACTATCAAAAAATTGCTAGGTAACAATAAGTCAGCGGGACTCCCACCCAATAGGTCATATACAATGTAAGGTTTATCTTCACTTGTCGTATAACAAATACAAGTTTCCCCCTCGTTTTTTTCAACCTTGAACATAAATTGATTGGAATCATCATCAGCCACTAAAACCGATGAATGTGTATTTATAAACACTTGATCTGAATCTTGTGATATTTCCAGCAATACCTCTTTTAAATTGCGTTGAGCTCGAGGATGCAAGTGCAACTCTGCTTCATCAATAAAAAAGATAAACGATTTACCCTTCTCTTCATTTTCCTTTCTATATTTAGAGTACGCCTGAATAATTGCGAGCATCAAGGCTCTCTGCATACCATCACCTTTTTCTTCAGCTAGCGTTTCTACGCCATCATCAACAGCTGTATTAAAATTTTTTAACAAATCATCAAATGCAGGAGGCGTGACCTCAAACCTAACAAGCGTCGTATCGGGAAATTGTTTTTCCAAATATAACTTTACAATTCCACCTATTGAGTCAAATTCGGCTTTGATTTCAGAATCCTCCCCATCAAACAACTCAGCAAATTTATCCTGAAACTCGTTATATTTCTGATTTTTCTTCAGGATTTCATTTAGAACATTTGACAGCATTATTCCTATGGGTGTTGTTTTTGCATATTTTGCAACTGAGTCATAGTATTGTTTTGTTGTAATGTATTCAAATTTTGGCAAAAAATCATTAAGTGCTGTATCAAAACCAGTTCCAGGAGAAACTTCATTTCCGCAAATAAATAATTTTCGTTTCTTTGCATCGGAACTACTACGTCTAATGGCAACTCTTTCCGATTCTCCAATTTTTGTTCTTAAAGTACTTTTATTCTTCTCGTTTTGCATTACACCTAATCCGCCCTGAACATCAGAGAATTCCACCTCAACATACATCTCCACATCCGTGTTCCGGTTATAAATAAGATTCTTGATATCACCTTTATACCCATTAAAGAAAAACTCTATGGCTTCAAATATGTTTGTTTTCCCACTATTGTTTTGACCAATGAAAATATTAAATGGTCCAACTTCAATATCAGCACTCTTTATAGATCTGAAATTCTGAATTTTAATCTTACTTATCCTCATAATGTACACTTGTTAATCTGTTATACGAATAGAAAAGGAATATATCTCAGTTTTCACGTAACAGAATACCACAACAATTGGGAAGAGGCAATATATTAATGAATTAAAAATCACAGAAAATTCCCATATCAAGCAGGCCTCATTATAAAACCACCGAGACGAAGTCGGACAAATATTTTCCTGGAGGCAAAAATAAGCGGAGGGTTCCTGTTGGGGAACCCGCCGCTGGGTTAGTTGGGCGATGTTATGAGTAGATTACTCTGACTTGGGTTGTTGGGATTTTTAAGGTTGGTATCTGAGGCTGGGATTTATTTCGCACAGGGTGCGAAGTGAAATCTCCCTGCGGTCGGTGAAATTGCTAAGCGTTGCTTATCAGTGAAACTTCGTTCGCCGGGGCTCGCTCAGTGAAATTTCGGACTGCGTCCTCAGAGGTGGGGTCTTACATCATGCCGCCCATGCCACCCATGCCGCCCATGGCATCGGCACCGGGGGCGCCGTGGCCGCAGGAGCACTTCTTCTCGGGCAGGTCGGTGATGAGGCACTCGGTGGTGAGCATGAGGCCGGCGATGGAGGCGGCGTTCTGCAGAGCGGAACGGGTCACCTTAGTGGGGTCCACCACACCGGAAACGAGGAGGTCCTCGTATTCATCGGACACAACGTTGTAGCCCATGGTGGGAGCTTCGAGGTTCTTCACCTTCTCCACGATGAGGGCAGCTTCGCGGCCGGCGTTGGCCACCAGCTGGCGGAGGGGAGCCTCCACAGCGCGGTACACGATGGAAGCGCCGGTGGCTTCATCGCCCGTGAGGTTCAGGCCGCACACGGCCTTCTGGGCGCGGATGAGGGCCACACCACCGCCGGGAACGATACCTTCCTCCACAGCAGCGCGGGTGGCGTGCAGAGCGTCGTCCACGCGGTCCTTCTTCTCCTTCATCTCGGTCTCGGTGGCAGCACCCACCTTGATGACGGCCACACCGCCAGCAAGCTTGGCCAGGCGCTCCTGGAGCTTCTCGCGGTCGTAGTCGGAAGTGGTCTCCTGAATCTGATGGCGGATCTGGGATACGCGGGCGGAGATGTCGGAGGACTTGCCGGCGCCTTCGATGATGACGGTGGTGTCCTTGGTGATGACCACGCGCTTGGCAAGGCCGAGCATGTCCACGTCCACGTTCTCGAGCTTAAGGCCGAGGTCCTCGGAGATGCACTGACCACCGGTGAGGATGGCGATATCCTGGAGCATGGCCTTGCGGCGGTCGCCGAAGCCGGGAGCCTTCACAGCGGCCACATTCAGGGTGCCGCGCAGGCGGTTCACCACGAGGGCTGCGAGGGCCTCGCCCTCCACGTCCTCAGCGATGATGAGGAAGGGCTTGCCGCTCTTGGCCACCTTCTCCAGAATGGGGAGGAAATCCTTCAGGTTGCCAATCTTCTTCTCGAAGATGAGGATGTAGGGGTTCTCCAGCACAGATTCCATGGTGTCTGCGTTGGTCACGAAGTAGGGGGAGAGGTAGCCCTTGTCGAACTGCATACCTTCCACCACGTCCAGAGAGGTGTCGATGCCCTTGGCTTCTTCCACGGTGATGGTGCCGTCCTTGCCTACCTTGTCCATGGCCTCGGCGATGATGTCACCGATTTCGGAGTCCCAGTTGGCGGAAACGGTGGCCACCTGAGCAATCTCCTTGGTGGAGTCCACCGGCTTGGAGATGTTCTTGAGCTCCTCCACGATAGCGGCGGCGGCCTTGTTGATACCGCGCTGCAGGGAGATGGGGTTGGCACCGGCGGTCACGTTGCGCAGGCCTTCGCGGTAGATGGCCTCGGCCAGCACGGTGGCGGTGGTGGTGCCGTCGCCGGCGATGTCGTTGGTCTTGCTGGAAACCTCGCGCACCAGCTGGGCGCCCATGTTCTCGTAAGCGTCCTCGAGCTCGATTTCCTTAGCCACGGTCACACCGTCCTTGGTGATGTTGGGGGAACCGAACTTCTTGTCGATAACGACATTGCGGCCGGCCGGGCCCAGGGTGCTCTTCACAGCCTTGGCGATCTTGGTCACACCGGCCAGCAGGCTCTGGCGTGCGGATTCGTCGAAAGAAAGTTGCTTAGCCATAATTTAAGGGAATAGTGAATAATTAATAGTGAATAGTGTAATTAGTCGATGACGGCGAGGATGTCGGACTCGCTCAGGATGGTGTAGGTCACGCCGTTGAAGGTCACCTCGGTGCCGCCGTACTTGGTGATGAGCACCTTGTCATTAACAGCCACATTGAAGGGGATGATGTTGCCGTCCTTGTCGCGGCCGCCGGTGCCGATGGCACGCACGATGGCTTCCTGGGGCTTCTCCTTGGCGGTGTCGGGCAGGAACAGGCCACCTGCAGTCTTGGTCTCGGCTTCAACGCGCTCCACGAGCACACGATTTCCTAATGGTTTAATCATAGTAGTGTATTTTGGATTTTTGATTTAAGATTTTTGATTTTGTTGAGAAGCAGCGTTCTGAGTTTTCTGCGCGTCAGCGGGAACTCTATACTTCAAACTTCCCACTTCGCACTTCGGACATCAGAACGCTGCGCGTTCTGAAATTACTCATCGACGACTTCGGCGTCCACCACCTTGCTCTTGGCCTTGCGGGGGCCGTTGTCGGCGGAGGAATCGCAGCCGGCATCGCAGGAGCCACCGGCACAGCCACCCTGCTGGGCAGCGGCCTGAGCGGCGGCGTTCAGCTCAGAGAGCATCTTCTCGAGCTCCTCGGTCAGCTGCTTAGCCTTGTCCACGTCCTTGGCCTCGGCGGCCTTCTTCAGGGCGTCCACCTTCTCCTGGATGGGCTTCACCACTTCGGCGGGAGCCTTGTCGCCCATGTCCTTGATCTGGCGCTCCACGTTGTGGGCGAGGGAATCGGCCTTGTTGATGACCTCGATGTCCTCAGCCTTGCGGCGGTCTTCCTCGGCGTGAGCCTCGGCTTCCTTCTTGGCGCGCTCAATCTCTTCCTTGGAGAGACCGGAGGAACCCTGGATGGAGATATTCTGCTCCTTGCCGGTGTTCTTGTCCTTGGCGGTCACCTTGAGGATACCGTTGGCGTCCATGTCGAAGGTCAC
>JAZQVE010000005.1:0-52111 GCA_045631705.1 Akkermansia sp.
CCGGGTTCGTGCGCTTGGCATAATCCAGAAGCTTACGGCGGCGAGCCACCATCATGAGCAGACCGCGACGGGAGGCGTGGTCGTGCTTGTTGGCGATGAGGTGCTGCGTAAGGTGGGCAATGCGCTTGGTAAGCACTGCAACCTGGAAACCGGTGGAGCCGGTGTCCTTTTCGTTCGTCTTGAAGTCGTTGACGTTGATTTCGCTCATTTTAGTATCTTGTGTTAGTGGTTGATTTTTCGTGGCTGCGGCAAATCGACCTACAAGGTGAGTGGATAATAGCACCAATTGCCGCATTTGCAAGCCTAAAAGCTAAAAAAATAATCTAACATGTAGCTGAAGCTCACTTTCTGCTTGCCTCAGCGGGTATCTGTGATAAGCTGGAGTCATCATGGAACTGATGCCCGGATTCGATTCTGCCCGTGCAATTTTCTGCACCATCGCCTGGGCTGCCACGCTGCTGGCAGCTCTCATGTTTGTGATTTCCTTTTTCACTGATTTCGATGGTAGTGGCGATGCAGATGTTACTGCCGGAGATGGGGCAGATACGGGGATGTTCTCGTTCCGCGCCGTAGTCGGCTTCTTCCTTGGCTTCGGCTGGGGCGGTTACATCAGCCAGCAGGCTATGGGTGATGCACTGTGGGCGTGTAGCATTGGTCTTGGAGTGGGCATAGCCATGTTCCTTCTGGTGGCTATGCTTATCCGTATGATATATGGCCTCCGTTCGGATGGTAATATCACGGCCGATAGCCTGGTGGGCCTGAGCGGTACCGTATATGTGACCATTCCCCCGAATGGAGAGCCGGGCGGACAGGTTCAGGTGGCACACCCCAATCAGCTTATCACCATTGCTGCTGAGCAGAAGGGAAATGAGCCTCTTCCGGCAGGTACACGCATCACTGTTGTTGCCTCTGTTGCGGGACAGGTGACGGTGCAATCTCTTTCCTGAAAAACAACAACCCAAAATACGACTGACTATGACAGAACATACAATCCAGATTGCTGCATCCTCTGTGGGCGCAAGCAACATCGTGGCCATCATCATTCTGGTGGCTTTCCTGCTGGGTACCGTGGTGTGGCCCTTCAGCCGCTACAAGATGTGCCCGTCCGATAAGATTCTCATCGTCTATGGTAACGTGGGCGCAGGGCGTTCGGCCAAGTGCATTCATGGTGGCGCCACCTTCATCATGCCCATCGTGCAGAGCTATGCTTTCATGGATTTGAATCCCATCAACATCGATGTGCCGCTGAAGGGGGCTCTTTCCAGCCAGAATATACGCGTAGATGTGCCGTCCTCTTTCATTGTGGGTATCAGCACGCAGCCGGAAATTATGCAGAACGCAGCCAGCCGTCTGCTGGGCCGCACTCGCCAGGATATCCGTGACCTCGCTTCTGAAATCATCATGGGTCAGATGCGTGTGGTTATTGCCTCTCTTACCATTGAAGAAATTAATGCCGACCGCGAGAAGCTCATCAAGGGAATCACAGGTGGTGTGGATGTAGAACTGCACAAGGTGGGTCTGTATCTGATTAATGCCAACATCACTGATATTCGTGATGCATCCGGTTATATTGCAGCGCTGGGGCAGGAGGCTGCAGCCCGTGCTATCAATGATGCCATGATTAAGGTAGCCGAGGAAACTCGTCGTGGTGAGATTGGTAAGGCTGAGGCTCTGCGTGAGCAGACCGTGCAGGTGGCTATGGCAAATGCCGCCGCCGTGGAGGGTAATAACGAAGCACAGATGAAGGTGGCGGACTCCAACGCTCGTCTCAAGGTGCGCCAGGCAGAGGCCGCTCGTATTGCATTGGTAGCTGAAAAGGAACAGGCTGCCCAGGCAGAGGCCGCTGGCTATATCGCAAACCGCGAGGCTGAAATGAAGCGTGCCGAACTGGAGCGTGCTACCCAGACGGCCAATGAAATCGTGAAGGCTGAAATTCAGAAACGCAAGCAGGAAATCGCAGCCGAAGCCGTGGCTTCCGTCATGGTGAAGGAGCAGCAGGGTAAGGCTGATGCTCTCGTGATTGAGAAGGAGGCTGAAGGTCTTGCTGCCACCAAGCTGGCTAAGGGCGAGGCTGATGCCCTCCTCCTCAAGAAAAAGGCAGAGGGTGAAGGTCTGGAGCTCGTGGGCCGTGGTAATGCTGCTGCAATTCAGGCTGCCCTTGAAGCTAAGGCTACAGGTTTCCGTCAGATTGTGGCCGCTGCTGGTGATGCCCGCGCTGCTTCCGGTCTGCTTGTTACTGAGCAGTTGCCCACTATCGTCGAAACTCAGGCCAGTGCTATCCGCAATCTTTCCTTCGACAAGGTTGTGGTTATGGGCGGTGGAGACAGCAAGAGCGGCTCTGTGGGTGGTTTTGTGCAGAATCTGGTTACCGGCACTCTGCCGCTGCATGAGCTGGCTCAGAGTGTAGGTGTGCAGCTGCCGGACTATCTCGGCAAGAGTACGGAGACCCCTGGTGCGTCTGATGCGCCGAAGTCCTGATAGGTTCTCCTGATATATTTTGCAGAAAGCCCCTGTGCCGTATGGCGCAGGGGCTTTTTTAATTCAATTAATCACGCTTAGTGTTTAGGAGCCCGCTGTGCGGGGGTGGGGAGGATGCGTTGCGCATGAACAATGGAATCTGCCATGCTTCGCACGGTCTCCTCAAGGATGTTGCACAGGTGACTCCCCTCCCGGAAATCCGCCGGTGCAAAGAAATCCACCCGGTGCTGGTCAGATTTCAGCGCATAGCATTTCCGGAAACTGCGACGGGATGAATCATCGGGGTTGTATACAGCCACACTCAGGCCTCCTTGCTGGCGCATTACGGTGAAGCAGGGGACATCTGTGGGACCATCGCCAATGTAAATCATGTGTTCAAAGGGAATAGGCCGCAGATCGCTGTCCATGTGGTCATTCACGTCATCAATGTAGCTGAGCATGCCCTTGTTGATGCGGAAGAGGTATTGGGTCTTGCTTGTGTGGGAGATAACTCGCTTCGGGAAGCTGATATGTCCGTCCTGCTCACTGAATTCGCACCCGAATACCTCTCGCATATAGGGGCGGATGATAGAGCCGTCCAATATACTCTTGATTCCACTGGAAATGATGTAGAACTCCACTTTTACTCCGGCAAAGCGGTGTTCTTTGCTCAGTGCTCGTTCCTCGAATAATTGAAAGAACTCAGGAATTCCCTTGTAGTATGTGAGTTTCTTGCCCAGTTCGCGCAGTTGTTCGTTGCTTACCCCGTCCAGACTCAGGGTGTCGAGAATTTCCTTCAGGTAGCTCAGCTCGCCGTCCCATCCTTCCTCTCTACTGCGCTCGTTACATTTGTTCCAGAACTGTGCAGCGTCGATGCCGAATTCCGGGAAGATGGTATCCTCCTGCATGTTGTGTGGACTCAGGGTCTGGTCAAAATCAAAAATAAGCGCGATTGTGTTCTGCGGAACTGCCATAACCTATCTTATAGCCCTTTATGCATCATTCTGCAAGTAAAAAGGTATTGATTTATCCGAATAAATTACATTGACAAACGCGCGTTGATGGTATTGAATAGAGCACATGAGATACTGCCTTACTCTCTCTTCCCTTGTTGCCGTGCTGCTGGCTTCCTGCTCTCAGTATCAGTCCACCTGTATTACGAGTATGGCAGACCTCCCGCTTAAGTCTACAGAGTTGCCGGATGAGCGTTGGCAGGAGGCCCCCCTCCGGGCGAATGCCCAGCATGTGCTTTTTGGTGCTAATTCTCAGAAGGAAAAGGAACTTCGCATAGGTGATTACTATTTCCTGCGCTGGTACGATGCAGAACCTGCTAGGCCCGTGAAAGTGGAGATGCTTTATACTCAGGCTCTCACCGGGGCTGATGTGCTCACCCGTACGGTGGAGTATAATGAACCTCGTGAAGCTGCAGGTGAACGCCGGGAGACATTCCATTTTTCCGGTCCGGAGCGAGCTAAGCGTGGTGATGTGATGACCTGGAAGGTGAATTTGTACTGCGATGGTAAGCTGGTGGATTCTTTGCAGTCTTACCTTTGGGAATAAGCGAATTCGCTTGACTTCCGTGCTGTGGTAGCGTATCCTTGCGCGCGCATGGCAACGGACATTAAATTCAAACGCAATTTCTCCATTATTGCCCACATCGACCACGGCAAGACGACCCTTTCGGATCGTCTGCTGGAGTTCACGAATACCATTGGCGAGCGAGATAAGCAGGATCAGCTGCTTGATGCCATGGACCTGGAGCGTGAAAAGGGGATTACCATCAAGTCCCATCCTGTTACCATGCGTTATAAGGCCAAGGATGGTAATACATACGAGCTCAACCTGCTCGATACCCCCGGTCACGTTGACTTCTCCTATGAGGTGAGTCGTTCCCTTGCCGCCTGTGATGGTGCGGTGCTTATCGTGGATGCTGCGCAGGGCGTGGAGGCTCAGACTCTCGCTAACATGCATCTGGCTGTTGAGCAGAATCTTGAGATTGTGCCTGTGGTGAATAAGATTGACCTTCCCAGCACGAACCTGCCGCAGGTGTACCGCCAGTTGGAGGAAATTGTCTGCATTCCCAAGGAAGAGGCCATTCTCTGTTCCGCCAAGGCTGGTATCGGCATTGAGGATGTGTTGGAAGCCATCGTCACCCGCGTGCCCGCCCCCAAGGTGATGGATGATGATAATCACCTGCGCGCCTTGGTGTTCGACTCTGTGTACGATGCCTACCGTGGTGTGGTGTCCTACGTGCGCCTTGTGAGCGGTCGCGTTGCCCGTGGCATGAAGGTAAAGCTGTTTGCTACTGATGAGACCTACGAAGTGAAGGAAGTGGGTATCTTCACCCCGAAAATGCAGGCAACAGACGAGCTGCATACAGGCGACGTGGGCTATATCATCGCAAACATGAAGAGTGCTGCCGATGTGAAGATTGGTGATACTTACACCAACCTGGCAGACCCCTGCAGTGAACCCTTACCCGGTTTCAAGGAAATTCGCCCCATGGTGTTCTCCGGTATTTACCCGGTGGATTCCGGCGATTACGAGGCACTGAAGGCCGCCATGGCTAAGCTGCAGATTAATGATGCTGCCTTCACCTACATGGGGGAAAGCTCCGTGGCTCTCGGCTTCGGTTTCCGCTGTGGTTTCCTTGGCCTTCTGCACATGGAGATTATCCAGGAACGCCTGCGCCGCGAGTTCAACATGGACGTGATTTCCACCTATCCCTCCGTGATTTATGAGGTGCGCAAGACCGACGGCGAGGAGATTAACGTGGATAACCCCAGTATTCTTCCTGAACCGCAGGAAATCGATGAAATCCGCGAGCCTATTGTCAAGGTGTTCATCATGATTCCCAGCGAATACATCGGCGCTATCATGAGCATCGTGATGGAAAAGCGCGGTGAGCTGACCCATACGGAAACGATTGACGATACACGCGTGATGCTCACATGCCGTATTCCCATGGCAGAAATCCTTGTGGACTTCAACGACAAGCTCAAGAGCGCCACCCGTGGCTATGGTTCCATGGATTATGAGTACGACGGCTACCAGGCTGCCAAACTCGTGAAGATGGACATGATGATTGCCGGCGAGCCGGTGGATGCCTTCTCCATGATTGTGCACCGCGACCGCGCCGAAGCCGTGGGCCGTGAGCTTGCTACCAAGCTTAAGGATGTGATTCCCCGCCAGCTCTTCACCGTGGCCATTCAGGCCTGCATCGGTGGTAAGATTATCGCCCGTGAGAGCATTTCCCCCATGCGCAAGAACGTGACCGCCAAGTGCTACGGCGGTGACGTGACCCGCAAGCGCAAGCTGCTTGAAAAGCAGAAGGAAGGTAAGAAGCGCATGAAGGCCATCGGTAAAGTGAGCATTCCTCAGGAAGCCTTCATCAACGTGCTTAAGAGCGGCGACTAATATGCGAAGGCTTTTTTTAGCCCTGTCTCTGCTGTATGCTGCGATTGGCAGCTACTATGTGCAGGAATCGGCTCTGGAATATCCGGATACGCTTCTCGCTATAGTGGTGCTGGCCTGGGCCCCTGCGCTGGTGGTTTTTCTTCTGGTCTGCCCCTGGCTGGGAGGTAAGAAATGGGCAGATTCATTGCCCGTTGCAAACTGGGTTACGCTGGTGCCATGCCTTGCTACCATGGCTTTCTTTTTCCTGTTGATGAGCGACGGCACATCGCCGTCTTTCTGCCGGAGCGATTTGGATGAACTATTACTTGGGGCCGGGCTGTTTGTAGCCCCCCTGGCGGCTATGCTGGTTGTCTCCACCTATGTCTTCAGTCTGGGGATGGTGCACCTGTTCCGTTGGGCAAAAAAGAATTCGTAGCTGAGCCTCATGCGCCGCCTTGCAGCAAGCCTGATATTGCCGTACCTGGTGTTGAATGCATATAATCTGCATGATGCATCATGGCCTGCTGAGGCGATTGGTATTGTATTCGGGGTGGTGGTGCTGATTCCGGCGTTCATTCTGTTTCTGCTGGTCTGGCCCCGGCTGGCCGGTAAGCGCTGGGCCGATGCTCTGCCGGCTGAGTTGATGATAACTATACTGGTCTGCCTGGCCTGGATGTTTTTTGTAACCTGGATGACCATGGTGCGCCCGGATTGCTGCGATAAGTGCCAGGATGGTGACATGATGATGGGTGTCCTGTTTGTCCTGACTCCGTTGTTCGGCGGGGTGCTTGCCCTTATTTACGGCATCAGCCAGACGATAATCATGTTTGTGCAGTGCATGCGCCAGAAAAAGAGCCGCAGTTGAAACTGCGGCTTTTTCTTTGGTCTTAGCGCTGGGCTTTGAGGTCCTGCATCAATTGGGCATTGGAATGGCATTTCTTCAGGAAGAAAAGCAGGCGTTCCATGGCCTCTGTGGGCTTGTGGTTGGCCAGTCCGCGGCGGATGAGCCGTATCTTTTCCAGCCAGAGTTCGGGCAGAATGAGTTCTTCGCGTCGGGTGCCGCTCTTCAGAATGTCCACGGCAGGGTAGATGTACATCTCCGCAATGCGACGGTTGAGCACCAGTTCCATGTTACCTGTTCCCTTGAACTCCTGGAAGATGAGGTCGTCCATGCGGCTGTTTGTCTCCACCAGGGCAGTGGCCAGGATGGTAAGGGAGCCGGCGCCGCGGGTATTGCGGGCGGCTGCAAAAAGGCGACGGGGAGTTTCCAGTGCGCGCGCATCAATGCCACCGCTCATGGTGCGGCCGCTGCCGCGCTCTGCGTTGTTGTAGGCGCGGGCAAGGCGGGTGATGGAGTCCAGAAGGATGAGCACATGCTTCCCGGCTTCTACAAGTCGTTTTGCGCGTTCTATGGCCAGTTCGGCCATGCGACAGTGTTCGCGCACGTTGCTGTCGTTGCTGGAGGCGAAGATTTCCGCCTGGGGCAGGGCTCGTTTGAACTCGGTTACCTCTTCCGGTCGTTCATCTACCAGCAGCACCATGAGGTGCAGATCCTCGCCATAATTTTCAATGGCACCCTCTGCAATATGCATGAGGAGGGTGGTCTTGCCGGTACGGGGCGGGGCTACGATGAGGCCGCGCTGGCCTCGGGCCACGGGAGCCATGAGGTCCAGCGTGCGGGTGGTGAAGCGGGAGGGCAGAGTCTCGAAAGAGAGACGGTGGGTGGGATTGACAGCCTTCAGGTCGTCGAAATGGGGACATGCCGCAGCATCCGTCGGTTCCATACCATTCACCTTCTGCACGGATACGAGCTGGTGGCCGCGCTCATAGCGCTGAGCCATGCCAGTGAGCTGCACACAGGGGCGCAGACGAAGCTCAGAGATGATGTCTGCCGGCACATAGATAGCCGAGTCCGACGGCGCCCAGTCATTATCTGCTGTGCGTATAAAGCCAAAACCCTTGCTGGTTATTTCCAGAATGCCGGTGATGCTTTCCGGCTCACCAACCGGGACGAAAGCCCGCCCCTGGGATTGATTCTGGTTGTTGTTCTGCTTATTCTTGTTTTTCTGGGGCTTGTTGTTGTGCGGGCGCCTGGTGGATTCGCGTCGCACAGAGGTACCACCCTGGCTTTCCTGTCGGGGCTCCTTGTTGTCTCCCTGCGAGCGTGAGCGGCGATTGTGGTGTGGCCGCCTGTTGTTGCGCTGCTGCCGCTGGTTGTTCGGTGTCTCTTCCGCTGCGGTCATGGCTCTCAGAAAAATGAGCAGTTTATCAAGGGGAAAGGGTAGGCGGATTTAAGGCTTCCGCCTACCCTTTTGTTTGGATATTGCAAATATTGGGGACGAGAATCAGAGCTGCTCAAGCACGGCCTCGTCAATCTCGAAGTTGGCGAACACGTTCATCGTGTCGTCGTAGTCATCCAGCAGGTCGTAGAGCTTCATGACCTTGCGGGCAACGGCTACATCGGAAATCATGGTGGGATTCTGGGGTACAGAAATGAGCTTCATGCCGGTCACGTTCTTGCCTGCAGCCCCCAGAGCCTCAGATACGGTACCCAGATCGGTCGGGCCACAGGTGAATACCCATTCGCCGTCCTCGTCGCCAGCTTCGAACTCATCGGCGCCGCAGTCCATGGCGAGTTCCATGGCGGAGTCCTCGTCGAGTGTGGCGTCAACGATGCGCACCTCGCCCTTGCGGTCGAATTGGTAGGAAACGGAGCCGGGGGTGCCCATGTTGCCACCGTTCTTGGAGAAAATGGTACGGATTTCAGAGGAGCAGCGGTTGGTGTTGTCCGTGGCTACCTCGACGATGATAGCGGTGCCCTCGGGGCCGTAGCCCTCGTAGGTTACCTCCTGGATGGCTTCGCCCTGCAGTTCGCCGGTGCCCTTCTTAACGGCACGGTCGATGTTATCCTTGGGCATGGAGGCAGCCTTGGCGCCTTCAATGGCTGTGCGCAGGCGCGGGTTTGTATCTATATCACCACCGCCACTCTTGGCGGCCAGGGTGATTTCCTTGGAGAAACGGGCAAAAATTTTGCCCTTTTTCGCGTCGGCTGCTGCCTTCGTGAACTTAATCTTGGACCATTTGTTATGACCGGACATATATATGTATGGGGTGAATTGAACACGGGACGGAATAGGGCTTTCGTGGTGTGAAGCCGGGCGGCCATCGCCGTTCCCTCCCTTGGCGCGCCAAGGCGAAGACCAATCTCCGCTGCGCTGCCGCCTGGTAGGCGGCTACCGGTGAAAAACCGGAATAAAAGAAAAATCGAGCTGACAGGATTCGAACCTGCGACCTCTTCGTCCCGAACGAAGCGCGCTACCAGCCTGCGCTACAGCTCGCTGCATAAAGCCGCAGGCATTATACATGGAAAATTGATTTTGGCAAGTATAAAATCGCGTTTTATTCAAAATATGCGGAAAAAAGGCACCGCATGGGGAGTCCATGCGGTGCTGCGGTACTAAGTTTCGGGAGAGAACCGATATTTAGAAATTATTCCTTGTCGCGGGCTTTGTACTGCTCACGCGTCTTAGCCGCGTTGATAGCGTTGGCGTGTACCTTCTCAAGGGCCATCCCGGCTTCGTACTGGACGTTCTCGTCCTTGTCGGCCTTATACTTGTTGAGGATGTTGACTACCCATTCGTGGTCGCTGAGGGTAGCGAGAACCTTGATGATGCGAATCTTTTCCTTGCGCAGGGATTCCAGTTCTTTCTGCTTCTCCTTGAGGGTGGCAAGTTCAGGGTTGGAATCGCCAATATATTCGACAGAATCGGGGTCTGTTTTGAAGATAATGGCCTGCAGACCGGACGTGTCGCCGAAGGGATTATCGAAGCACAGGCTGAGGAGCTTGTCGGTCATCTCCTGGTTGCGGGGACGGTCCTGTTTCAGGATGGTACCAATCACGCCTTCGATGTTGGCGAGAGCCTTGGCGTTGCCGCTGTTGGCTTCCTTCTGTGCCAGCACATAGTCCAGAATGTCGTCGTTGCCCCAGCATCCGATGCAGTTGGTGCCGGCGCCGCTCCAGTTTTTGGAGGCCTCCAGCTCCTTCTTATAGAATTCCAGTGCAGCGGTGGAGCAAGCCCGGCCGAGAGTGGCGGCAATGGCTCCGTTGTCGCGCAGCTTCTCCGGCATGGTGTTGAAGATTTCGTCACCCACCTTGGCCTTGGCGTCTTCATTATCCATCATGGTGAGGATGTTGTCCAGGCAGATGCACAGGTTACCTGCCAAGGTATTGTCGGCAATATCGCTCTTAAGCAGGTCAATGATTTCCTTTACATCGGATTCCGTGACGCGAAGCCCGATACATTCCCAGATGTTAGCCAGATACTGGGTCTTCTGAACCCAGGGCTTGGCTGTCTTCTTTTCCGCTACAGTCTTAGAGAGTTTCTTCAGACTGGCATTCACCCCCTTAGCGTCAGTGATGGCGACACGCTGGAGCAGCCAGTGGAAAAGACCGGGCTTGATGATGTTGCATTTCTTGCCCATGGTGTCGAAAATCATGTCGCGGATAGCATCGTTCTGCTCAGCTGCAAGTCCCAGGAGCAGACATGCGTTCTGCGCCACGCCCTCGGCGCGGGCGCCATAGCGGGGTTTGCCATTCTCGCCCTTGACAAAGGGATCTACCACCACTTCCATGAGAGCCTTGGCATCGGCCATGGTGCAGGATACATCCACGTTCTTCTTATTGGCATCAGCCATGCTTTCCACGCCCTGCTTATTGATCTCCTGTGCACGGCGCAGCAGACTGTTGGTGTATTCGATATGGGCCTCAATACGGGCATTTTCTGCCTGTTTCTGAACGACCATGTAGGTGCAGACACCGATGGTAACCACTAACAGACCGCAGCCTACCATGAAAGGAACGGTTTTCCAGATTGGCTGCTTCTGTTCCTCTGCAAGACGGGCCTGTACCTGGGCCATCTCTTCTTCGCTGAGGGTGGGGGCTGCCTTCTTCTTTTTCTTCTGGGGAGTAGCGGCGGGGTTGGCGGAAGCCGGTTTCTTGGTGGGAGTAGCGGCGGGGTTGGCAGAGGCTGCTTTCTTGACGGGAGCTTTTTTCGCAGGGGCAACGTCCGCAGGGATTTCTTCTGCAGAAGCGGCTTCCGCCGGAGCTTCTTCTTCTTCTGCAGCTTCTGCGGCCTGCAGGGCAGCCATCTGGCGGTTGTACTCTTCCATCTGGCGGTTATACTCTTCCAGCTGGCGCTCGTATTCTTCCTGGGCCAGCCGGGCTGCTTCCGCCTCGGCTGCTGCCTGAGCTTCGGCGGCGGCCTGGGCTTCAGCTGCGGCCTGGGCTTCAGCTGCGGCCTGGGCTTCAGCTGCGGCCTGAGCTTCTGCCTCGGCCTGTGCAGCTGCTGCGATGGCGGCTTCATCTACCTGCGGTTCCGGTGCAGGAGCGGGTGCGGGAGCTGTGGTTTTGGGAGCTTTGGGGGCTGCAGTCTTGGGTGCAGCGGGTGCAGCGGTCTTGGGCGCAGCGGGGGCAACGGTCTTGGGGGCGATGGCCTTGCCGGTGGCGCTCTTGAGAGTCACTTGCTTGGCAGGCGCGGCGCCGGAGGGGCGCAGCAGACGGGTCGGAGCCGCCGGTGCACTGGCGGTTTTCAATTTCGGAGTAGCCATAGTAAGTTCAGAGATTAAGATGGATTAAACTACGTACCCCATACATTTAACATATTCGCGGCGGGATTGCAATCATTCATTCCAGCCGTAATTTAAAATTTGATGGAAACTGGTCGCATCAGACCTGATTCTCGTATATTTTCAGGCAAAAGGGTATGCTGAGCAGCAGGAGTGTGGCTGCATAGACTGCTCCTGCGGCGGGTATGGTGGCTGCAGCATTGGCTGTGAGCCACAGCAGTGCGCCGTTCATGCCAATGCCTGTAAGCAGGGGGATGGTAGCCCAGCGACGGCCTTTTCCGTGGAACATCAGCATCCCGGCCGCCGTCATAATGGATGCGGGCATCAGGATGAATGCCATGCTGAACCCTATTTGTCCCAGAGCGAGCAGGCAAAGAAGAGCTATGGGAAGTACGACTGGGGCAGATTTTCTGGTGGCTTGTCCTGCAACGTGGCAGACGACCAGGAGTATCAGGCTTCCATGCAGAACCCAGTCCAGGTGCTGCTGTGTCTGCCAGCTGCTTGAGTTGGCTCCAATCAGCCAGGGAAAGATGTAGGGCAGGACATTGAAACAGCCGGCCATGGCGGGGATGCCGCACCAGAGAGAGGCTGTACTCAGAGCGGAAAGCCGGTCTCTCAGTCCTGCATGGCCTCCTGTCAGTTGGATGGCGGCGCGGGCAATGATGGATGCTGCTGCTGTGGTGACCAGAAGCAGTCCTGCGGCAAACACACCCAGCGGAATGGCGCCGCGCAGCTCCCAGAAGCTCAGCCCGCCCAGGGTTTCTCCTCCGCTGAAAGGCGTAGCCATGAAGGCTGTGCGCAGCGTTGCCTGCACCAGCAGAATCACGGCTACTAGGGCCAGGAGAAAGAGCCGTCTGCGCATGGTTTACAGGGTGATGCCCAGCTGCTCCGGAAGGGCGATGCGGGGTCGCTCGGTCAGAATCTCACCGCAGCGGGAGCCCACGGCTACCGTGTGTTCAAAGTGGGCAGCCCAGGAGCCATCGCTGGTCACGGCTGTCCAATCATCCTCCAGTACGCGTACGCGATAAGAACCTAGGGTAATCATGGGTTCGATGGCGAGAATCATGCCTCGCTTGAGGCGGGGAAGGGGATAGTTCGGACGGTAATTCGGAATCTGCGGTTCCTCGTGCAGGTGTCGCCCGACGCCGTGGCCTACATAATCGCGCACAATGCCGAAGCCGAAGGGGCGCACATAGTCCTCAATGGCGCCGCAGACATCCATGAGCGAATTGCCTTGCTTTGCCTGTTCGATACCGCGGAAAAGCGCTTCCTCAGTCACAGCCATCAGCTTGCGTGCCTCGACACTCACGTTCTCGCCCACGCCTACAGTCAGGGCGTTGTCGCCGTACCAGCCGTCCACGATGGCGCCGGCATCCAGGCTTACGATGTCACCATCGCGCAGAACCCGGGGGCCGCCGATGCCATGCACGATTTCCTCATTGACCGAAATGCAGAGCTGGCCGGGGTAGCCGCCGTAGCCGTAGAAGGCATTACCACATTTTTCGCGAAGGAAAAGCTCCTTGGCGTAATCATCGATTTCCTTGGTTGTGATACCGGGGCGGATGATGGTCTGCAGCTCCATGAGGATGCGGGCAGAGACTTCGCCAGCCTTGCGGAGTCTGGCGATTTCATTGGGATTGCGTACGGGAATGCGGTCGGCCATGATGTTGTGCGGTCATTGTAGCACACGTGATGGCTGGCGGCAAGCGTGTTCCCTGTATAATTTCGGATATTTTGGTATTTTGTGCTTGAAGCCGCGGGGGCTGCGGTGCTAGTATACGGGATATGGCAGATATTCATCCGACAGCTATTGTTGACCCGACTTGCGAACTTGCCGCTGACGTCAAGATTGGGCCGTATTGTGTGGTAGGTCCGCATGTTCAGTTGGGCGAGGGCTGCGTGCTGCATAGTCATGTGGTCATTGGTGGACCGTCAAAGATTGGTAAGGGAAATGAGTTCTTTCCGTTCTGCACCATTGGTACCAAGACTCAGGACCTTAAGTATGCCGGCGAGCCGACAACTCTGGAGGTGGGTGATTACAATGTGTTCCGCGAATATTGCAATATCAATCGCTC
Organism: Akkermansia sp.; assembly: GCA_045631705.1. Classification (GTDB taxonomy): domain Bacteria; phylum Verrucomicrobiota; class Verrucomicrobiia; order Verrucomicrobiales; family Akkermansiaceae; genus Akkermansia. Next base: position 13,554 of record JAZQVE010000005.1, read on the forward strand.
CACGGCGCCGGATCTGCGTACGGTAATCGGTTCTCATAACAATTTCCTCATTCATTCCCACTGCGGGCATGAATGCATCGTGGGTGATCATAATATCTTCTCTGGTTATGCAGCCGCTGCCGGTCACTGCGAGATTGGTAACTGGGTCATCGTTTCCGGTTGCGCCGCTTTGCACCAGTTTGTTCGCGTGGGTGACCACGCCATGGTGGGTGGTATGGCCAAGGTGGTGCAGGACGTGGCACCCTATATGATTGCTGAAGGTTCTCCTGCCTGCCTGCGCTCGGTGAACCAGGTGGGGCTTTCCCGCCGCGGCTTCTCTGAGGAGGATATCCGAGCTATCCGTTTTGCGTACCGCAAGTTGTTCCTGTACAAGGAGGACAAGACCAAGCTGGAAGATAAGCTGGCCGAGGTGCTGGGCGATGAGAAATATGGCAGCAACTCGTGCATTACCTACCTCGTAGACTTCCTGCGCGCTTCCCAGCGTGGATTTGCCCGCTGATGAAGAAGTTTCTGGTTTTTGATCTGGATGGTACATTGGTTGATTCCCTGCCTGGTATCGCGGAGGGAATCAACCGTGCTTTATCTGCCTGCGGGTACCCGACTCATGCGCCGGAGAAGGTGCGCCGCATGATTGGCCGCGGGGCGGCAAACCTGTGTGCCGAAGCAATCGGTTATGCCGATGCTGCGGATGCCCCTGCGGCGGAGTTGGAGGCGGTGCATGCTGCATTCCGCAGGGAATACCCGCATTGCTGGTGCGGGGAGGAGTACACCCGTCCGTATGATGGAATCACCGGGCTGCTGGAGAAACTGGCTGCTGCCGGCGTGCGCATGGCGGTGCTTTCCAATAAACCGCACGAGGTGACTGAGCCGATGGTGCGGCATATCTTTCCCACGGTGCCCTTTGATGTGGTGCTGGGCTTCACGCCCGCATTCCCCCGCAAACCTAATCCGGCCTCAATGCACCACATTGCAGAGCAGTGGGGGATTTTGCCTGGTGAAATCACCCTGGTGGGAGATTCTCTCTTTGATGCCCGCTGTGCTGAGAATGCCGGTGCCTCCCTGGTGCTGGTCGGCTGGGGCTATGCTGCAGACCCGGCTGCACTGCGGGCCTGGCCGGCACCCGTCTGTGAAACAATGTCGGAGCTGGAAACCCAGCTGTTGGGAGAATGAAGTACTTGTGTGTCACTCTGCGGGTGGTGCTGGCATTGCAGCTTTTGGTGCTGGTGCTGGCTTTGCCGTATTATTTTGCCCGGAGCGTCGGGAATTGGTACGAAGTGCTGCATGAGGAGCCGTATCTGAAGATTAACCCGGATGTTGTGGACCCTGCCAATGAAGGCCGCCGGGTTCAGGTGACAGCCCCTGCGTATACTGATGAATGGCTGGAGCTGCGGGATATCGGCGTGCGCTGTCTGGCGCTGCGGCTGGAGCTGGATGATGCAGCATACACGCAGGAACGTTCGTTTATGGGGTTGCCCTTACGGAGTCGGCACAGCTTTGCCCGCAATGTCCGACTGGGTGCGTTTTCCTTGGGGAAGATGGATGAATATCTGGCGGGGCACATGGGAAACCAGCCGCTCCCTCAGGAGAGCCTGAATCTGCCTGATGCCTGGGGCTCACATGTGCGAGTGGAACCGACAGTTGATTCCCGCTACCTGTATCTGGTGTTCGAGGGGGAGACTCCAAGGCGAATGCGCTGCAGTATGTCTGCTAATGGTACGGTTGTGACGGTTCGTGGTGTGCAGCGGGGCTCGGAAATCAGTCCGATTCATGGGCTGTATGTCGATGAGGGGTACTTTGCCGCAGTTGATGCATCCATACGGGAGTATGAGTGGTGGGGTATGTGTAAAATGCAGATGATGCTCCTGATGCTGCCTGCCCTGCTGCTGGGCATATTCCGTCTGGTGTATTGGAAGAAGGCCGGGCAAAGTGCGCCGCTGGCCATCTGGCTTATGCTGTTGCTGGAGTGTGTGGCTGTTCTCTGCTTTAGCGGGGTGATGGATGGAGTGTGGCTTGGCGTTGCTGTCATGCTGGCTGCCGTATCAGTGTGGCATATTGTACGGATTATACGCACTTTTGGCGTTGACGGTAAGGTGGAATGAGGGTATGATTCCTGTATGAAAGTTCAGGATAAGGAAGTACCTACGATTTTTCAGCGCAAGATTTGCTGGGCTGCACTCACCGGGATTGCACTGGCGGTAGTGGTGATACTGGTCTGCGGTCTGCTGTTTGGCTTAGGGGCTCTGTTTGTGGCTCTGGAGCCGGTGCTTCTTCCTGTGGTGATTGCCGGGTTCTTTGCCTATATTCTTTCTCCCTGCGTGGCACTGGTGCAGAAACGCATCAAAAAGCGTGTGTGGGCTGTGGTATCAGTCATGGCTGTTGCGGGGGTGATGCTGGTGGGTCTGGGGCTTACTATTGTGCCTCCGCTGGTGAATCAGACCGGTGAGTTGATAAGCAAGCGCGAACAGATTCTGGTGAGCGCGGTGGAGGGCGGACGCGCCCAGCTGGCAGAAAATAGTTTGCTGCAGAAGGGTGTGGATATGCTTTACGGCAAGATGCTCAAGGATGCCCGTGCTTCTGAGCTGCCGTTGGAGGACTATGAAAGCCTTTCCGCGGAATCGACTTATGAGGGGAAACTCAAGGCTATCCTGAGCTTCAATTCATCCTATCTTACGGAGAAGGCCCTTTCCTGGCTTACGGCGGGCACCCGTGCGCTCTCCGGGCTATCCATGGCATGTATTGGTGCTATCATGGTTCCGGTGTTTCTCTTTTACTTCCTGCTTGAGAGTGCCAGCATTGCCAAAAACTGGCACACGGTGCTGCCCATCCGTCGCTCCGCCTTCCGCGAGGAAGTGGTGGGTACGCTGCAGGAAATCAATAACTACATTATTTCCTTTGTGCGTGGTCAGATGCTGGTGAGCGTGATTGATGGTATCATTCTGGCTATTGCGCTGAAGATTATGGGTTTGCCGTATGCGGTGACGATTGCGGCCGCAGCCGCCCTGCTGGGCGTGATTCCCTATCTGGGCATGATTGGCACCTGGATTCCTGCTGTGCTTATTGCCTGGTTCACCTGGCACGATGTGAGCCACATTGTTATTGTAAGTGCCATTTTCGGCTGTGTGAGCCAGTTTGACGGCTGGGTACTTCAGCCTCGCATTCTGGGCAGCCGCGTGAAGATGCATGACCTCACCATCATGTTCTCCGTGCTGTTCTGGAGCTTTGTTATCGGCGGTGTTGTCGGTGCTCTGCTGGCCGTGCCGCTCACTGCTTCCATCAAAGTGCTTTTCACTCGTTACATCTGGTCCAGCTACCGCGGTGGAGAAGTGGACTCAATTGCTAAAGATTGAGTCATATTTGCCTTACGGGTAGACATTGGCTTGCCAAAAGGGGGGGGCTGTGCTACAATCTCGGGCCGCACGCTGCGTGCGCGGGCGTGGTGGACTGTCATTTTATATTTTCTGAAAGCTTTCTGATATGATTAAGTGGATTCTGAACAAAATCGTGGGTTCTAAGAACCAGCGCGAAGTGCTTAAGTTGAAGCCGGTGGTTCGCCGGATTCTGGATTTGGAAAAGTCCTGGGAAGGTAAGGATCGCGATTTCCTGGTGGGTAAGACCCGCGAGTGGCAGGCGCACCTGCACCGTTTTACTCCCATGGACCTGCCCACCCGCGGTGTGATTCTGGCTTCCTCTGCTGAGCAGCTTACCCAGTATGCCAGCCAGCTTAATGCCCGTTTTGAATCCCTGGCTCCGGAGTTCCCCAGGCTGCCCAGGGTGGAGGCTACGGTGGAATCCATCGAGGCCGGTAAGAAGGCCCTGGCTGAGATTGAGCCGAAGTTTGCCAAGCTGCGCGCCAAGTATCTGGAAACCATTCTTCCGGAGGCTTTTGCTGCAGTGAAATGCGGTGCTCGCCTTCTCTGCGGCCAGATGGTGGATGTGTGCGGCACTCCCATCAAGTGGGACATGGTGCACTTCGATGTGCAGCTCATTGGTGGTATAGCTCTGCACCGTGGTTTCATTGCGGAAATGGCCACGGGTGAAGGTAAGACCCTGGTGGCTACTCTGCCGGTGTATCTGAATGCCCTTACCGGCATGGGTGTGCACGTGGTGACGGTGAATGACTACCTGGCCCGCCGCGACTCCATGTGGATGGGCGCTCTGTTCTCCTTCCTCGGGCTCACCATCGGCTGCATCCAGAGCATGATGCCCAGCGACCTGCGCCGCCGCCAGTATGCTCAGGATATCACCTACGGTACCAATGCCGAATTCGGTTTCGACTATCTGCGCGACAACGGTATGGCCTCCAGCAAGGATGCCCAGGTGCAGCGCGGTCACTACTTCGCCATTATCGACGAGGTGGACTCCATCCTTATCGACGAAGCCCGTACCCCGCTTATTATCTCCGGCCCCGCCGTCATTGAGCACGAGCAGCAGTATGATACCCTCAAGCCCCTCATCGAGAATGTGGTGCGTAAGCAGGTGGCTCTCTGCAATGAGCTCATGGATAAGGCTGTGAAGTATGCCAAGGAAGGCGATACCGACCGAGCCGGCCGCTGCCTGTTCAAGGTGAAGCTGGGCCAGCCGCGTAACCGCGCCTTCATGCGTTCCCAGCAGGACCCGGAATACCGCCGTATGGTGGAGAAGTACGAGCTGTTCCTTTACCAGGACCCACGTAAGATTGAGCTCTTCAAGCTCAAAGAGGAACTTTACTACACCATCGACGAAAAGACTCACGATGCCGATCTCATGGAAATGGGGCGCGAAGTCATCAGCCCCGGGCATCCGGAGAATTTCGTGCTGCCGGATATCGGTACTGAGTTCGTGAACATTGATGAGGATGAGAAGCTGACGGAGCGCGAGAAGGAAGCCCGCAAGACCGCCCTCATGAAGCGTCTGGATGAGACCGGTGTTCGCCTGCACACCACCAGCCAGCTGCTCAAGGCTTACACCATCTACGAAAAGGATGTGGAATATGTGGTGAAGGATGGCAAGATTGTCATCATTGACCAGAACACGGGCCGCGAGATGCCGGGCCGCCGCTGGAGCGAAGGCCTGCACCAGGCCGTGGAAGCCAAGGAAGGCGTGGAGGTTGAGGCCGAAAACATGACCTACGCCACAATCACCATCCAGAACTACTTCCGCCTGTACAGCCGTCTGGCCGGTATGACCGGTACGGCTGAGACGGAAGCTGCTGAGTTCCATGATATCTACAAGCTGGACGTGCTGCCCATTCCGACTAACCGTCCCTGCATCCGCGAGGACCAGAACGACCTTATTTTCCGCAGCCGTCGCGAGAAGTTCAACGCTGTGGTGGGCAAGATTGTGGAGCTGCACAAGAAGGGGCAGCCTGTGCTGGTGGGTACCGCCAGTGTGGAAGCCTCTGAGACTCTTTCCCGCATGCTGAGCTTTGCCAAGGTGCCGCACGAGGTGCTGAATGCCAAGAACCACCAGCGTGAAGCTGAGATTGTGGCTCGCGCCGGTCAGCGTGGCGCTGTGACGGTGTCCACCAACATGGCAGGCCGTGGTACCGACATTAAGCTGGGCGAGGGCGTGGCTGAGCTGGGCGGCCTCTTCGTACTCGGCACAGAGCGCTATGAATCCCGCCGCATCGACCGTCAGCTGCGTGGCCGCTGTTCCCGCCAGGGTGACCCCGGTGGCTCTCAGTTCTTCCTCTCCTTCGAGGATGATCTGATGCGCAACTTCGGCGGCAGCGAGCGCATGACCAAGATGATGGATCGTTTCGGTATGCAGGAGGGTGAGGCTGTAGAGAATACGCTCATGAACCGCATCATCGAGGGGGCCCAGAAGCGTGTGGAGCAGCGCAACTACATGTGGCGTAAGCACGTGCTGGATTATGATGATGTGATGAACCAGCAGCGTATGATTGTGTACGCCATGCGAAATGATGCACTACTGTGCGAAGACCCCCGCGAAATGCTGTACGAATGCCTGGTGACCGGTACCGGCAACAAGTGTGAGCTTTACCTGACCGAGGATGAAACCGGTGCATTCCGCTACACCGACCTGCTGCAGTGGATTAACTCCACCTTCCCCATGGGCTGGAGCGAGAAGGAATCCGACCTGAAGGGCAAGACCCCTGAGGAGGTGGCTGAGCACATTGTTGCCCGCGTGAAGGAAATGTACGAGAAGAAGGTGGCCGGTGAGCGTCCCGACCGCATCGACCAGATGGAGCGCTCCATCATGCTCCAGGCCATCGACAAGCTCTGGCAGAAGCATCTTACGGATATGGATGCTCTGCGAGAAGGCGTGCGCCTGCGTGCCCAGGGCCAGCGCGATCCGCTCGTGGAATACAAGCGCGAGGCTTACAGCATCTTCGAGAGCCTGATGCAGAACATCGACTACGAGATTCTCAACGGCATGTTCCGCAGCACCACGAACCTCTCCGCCTTTGAGGATTTCCTGGCCAGTCTGCCCACCAGCAGCGCTGAGGAGGAAGATTCCGACGTGACCGATATCCTGGGCAACGGTGACCTGCTTTCTGCTCTGCGTGAGCAGCTGCAGATGATTCATGAGCGCCAGCGTGCTGCCGGTCTGGAGCCCGCTCCGCTGCCCACTCTGGATGACGAGCCCGCCCTGACTGAGCCCGATATGCCCGCGGATGTGGAGCCGGAGATGTACGGCGAATCCATCAGCGGTGCCATGGCTCAGGCCGTGCCCTTCAGCGAGAAGAAGATTACGCTGCCTAAGAAGAAGGTGAGCTTCAAGCTCAAGCCCTCTGCCAGCAAGGAAGCTTACATCGTCAAGGACACCGGGGATATGCCCCTGGCGGATGACGAGGAGGGCATGACTGTCGGCTCTGTGGATTCCGGCTACGTACCCCAGTTCTTTGGTGGTGCGGATAAGGACAAATCCTGATTTTAAAACAAGGCACATACCCCGGCAACCTGGTTCGAACTGTTATGAATGTCCGTTCTGCGCTGGAGTATGTGCCTTATTTCTGTGGCCGCCTTTTCGTGGTGCACGTGGCAGCGGGCCTGCTGCGTGCGGAGGAACTGGTGGATGCCCTGCTGGATGCCGATGCCTTGCATGAGGTAGGTGTGCGGCTGGTGCTGGTGGCCGAAGGCGATGATGCATCCGGCCTGGCCCATCTCGCAGATGAATGCGAGATGCACGCTGCGCAGGCTGGGTTGGCTCTCACTGAAGGCTCTGCGGCAGTAGCCCGTGTGCGAGAGATTGTGGAGCGCCGTCAGGTGGCCATTGTAGCTTCCGGCAGTGCAGGGCAGTTTGATGCCGCCAGTGTGAGCCTGGCGCAGGAACTGGGGGCCGCTAAATATATATGCCTGCTGGAGGCCGGCATCCCCACACGTGATGGCCAGCCTATTTTCTCCGTGGCGGAGCGTGAGGTGGCCATGCAGCTGGCCGAATGCACCCATCCGGAGCTTCTGCAGCAGGCGGCAGAGGTGTGCCGCCTGGGGATTCCTCGAGTTCATCTGCTGGATGGCTACAGACGCGGCGTTCTGCTGGATGAGTTGTTCTCGGAGGAAGGCGTGGGCACCATGGTGCACACTGACTCCTACCGGGAAATCCGTCCGCTGCGCGAGGAGGATATCCCCGAGCTGCTTTCCATGATAGCACGCAGCATAGCGGATGCCAAGCTGGTGCACCGCGACTATGAGAGCATCTGTGAGCACCTGCAGAGCTACTACGTATACACCCTGGACGATACCATTGTGGGCTGTGTGGCGCTTTATCCTTTCCCAGAGGATTCCTGCGCAGAGCTGGGCTGCCTGTTTATCAAGAAAAACTATGAAGGCCGCGGCTATGGCAAGGCTATGTGCCGTTTTGTTGAGGATAAGGCTCGTGAAATGGGCTTTTCCCGCATTTTCGCCATTTCTCAGAGCGCGGTGGATTATTTCCGCGACCGTATGAAATATGCACCGCTGCCGCGCACGGTGCTGCCTGCTGCCCGCCTCCGGATTCTGGAATCCAGCGGTCGCAATTCCGGTGTGTTTGGCCGTGAATTGGGGGCCTCCGATTATTCGTAATCAGATAGATTGCCTTAATATCCGGGGGTGTTCCCCCCCCCTGCGTTGCTCAGATGCCTTCATCGAGCATGCTGAACATGTCCAGTTGTGCTACATCTGCTTCCTCAGCGCAGGGCAGGCCGCTCTCGCGGGCTCGTTTGCGGCGGGCAGACTTGGGCTCGCGGGTGCCGGCGCTCATTTCCAGATGGGTGAGAATCTGTTTTGCCCGGTCGATGATGGGCGTGGGGAGTCCGGCAAGTCGTGCCACCTGAATGCCGTAGGACTTATCCGCCGGACCGGGAAGAACCTTGCGGAGGAAGACGATTTCGTCCTTCCATTCACGCACTTCCACATGCCAGTTGCTCACAGCGGGGTGGGTGTGCTCCAGGTCTACCATTTCGTGGTAGTGGGTGGCAAAGAGCGTGCGTGAGCCCAGCACATCGTGCAGGTGCTCTGCCACTGCCCAGGCGATGGACAGACCGTCGAAAGTGGCAGTGCCGCGGCCGATTTCATCCAGGATGACCAGGGAGCGGTCGGTGGCGTTGTTGAGAATCAGGGCTGTCTCGCTCATTTCCACCATGAAGGTGGATTGCCCGCGGGCGATATCATCGCTGGCGCCCACTCGGCAGAAAATGCGGTCCACCAGACCAATTCGGGCAGAATCAGCCGGCACGTAGGAGCCAATCTGCGCCATGAGGGTAATGAGTGCCACCTGGCGGATATAGGTGCTCTTGCCAGCCATGTTCGGGCCGGTGAGAATGAGTACACGCTGGGAGTCCGCCTCCATTTCTGTATCGTTCGGCACAAAGGAAATATCGGACTGCACCTGTTCGATGACCGGGTGGCGGCCATTGACGATGTGCAGGTCCCGGCTCATGTCCAGACAGGGGCGGCAGTAGCGGTAGCGCTGGGCTGTTTCTGCCAGGGAAAGCAGCACGTCTATCTCAGCCAGCGCTTCGGAAGTGCTCTGGATGCGGTCGATGAAGTGGGCCACCTGCTCGCGCAGCTGGCAGAAAAGTTCATACTCCAGCTGGCGGCTGCGTTCATCTGCCCCCAGAATGGTACCTTCCATTTTCTTGAGCTCATCGGTCACAAATCGCTCGGCATTGGCCAGGGTCTGCTTGCGCACGTAGCGATCCTGCGGAACCTTGGCGAAATTCGCCTTGGTGACTTCGATATAGTAGCCGAATACGTTGTTGTAACGGATTTTCAGGGAGTCGATACCCGTGGCTTCCCGCTCGCGGGCTTCCAGGTCAGCCAGCCAGTCCTTGCCCTCGCGGGAGGCAGCTCGCAGTTCGTCGAGCTGCTCGTTGTAGCCATCGCGAATCATACCGCCTTCCTTGATGGTGACGGGTGGTTCATCCACCACAGCGCTGGTGAGCAGCTCTGTCAGTTCATCAAAGTTACCCAGACGTCCCAGCAGGGCAGTGAACAGGGACTCATGCTGCTGCAGCGCAGCCAGATCCTCTGCAATGGCTGGCAGATGCGCCAGCGAGGTGCCCAGCGCCAGCAGGTCGCGGGCATTGCCTGCTCCCTGGGAAAGCCGGGAAACCAGACGCTCTGTATCGCGCACTCCCTTGAAGGAATTGCGCAGTTCCGACATGAGGAAGGGCTCCTTCAGGAAACCGGCAATGATATTCTGGCGGCGCAGCAGTTCCTCCATGCAGCTGGTGGGGTGCAGAATCCAGTCGCGCAGCTTTCGGGCGCCCATGGGGGTGCTGGTGTTGTCCAGCGTGCCCAGCAGGGTGTTCTTGTGCCCGCCCCGTGCTTCCACCAGGTCCAGGTTGCGGCGGCTGGCTGTGTCAATCATCACAGCGTTTTCTGTGGCCCGCAGAGCCAGAGTTCGCAGGTGGTCCGTCTGGCGGCGCAGCTGGTGCTTCAGGTAGTGCAGAATAGCCGTGGCAGCCCCCAGGGCCGGTCCCAGGTGGGCACAGCCGAAACCTTCCAGCGAATGCACGCGGAAATGTGATTTCAGGAATGTATCAGCCAGTCCGGGCAGGAAGGTGTAGCCATCGTACATCAGCGTGACCGGCAGTCCGGGGAAGTCTTCCGGCTGTTCCTGGCTGATGAGCAGCTCGCGCGGGTGAATGCGGGCCACTTCTTCGCTCAAAGCCTCAAGGCTGGGATAATCCGCCACGGTGAACTCGCCGGTGGTGTGGTCGGCGCAGGCCAGTCCCCAGGTGTTTTTCTCGTGGAAACAGGCGGCAATGTAGTTGTGCTCGCTGGAATCCAGCAGACTCATGTCCGCCAGGGTGCCGGCAGAGATGATGCGGGTGATTTCGCGCGGCACCAGCTTGCCCGGCACCGGAGTGGCCATCTGCTCCGCAATGGCGATGCGCTTGCCCATTTTCACCGCCTGGCCTATGTAGCCTTCCGCCGCGTGGTAGGGCACACCGCACATCGGGATGGTCTGGCGCTTGGTGAGCGTAAGCCCCAGAGCCGCAGAACACTCCACGGCATCCTCAAAGAACATTTCGTAAAAATCGCCCAGGCGGAAAAACAGCCACACATCCCCCGGCAGTGACTGCTTCATGCGCAGGTACTGGTCCATCATCGGGCTGAGTGCGGGTTTTTCTGCCATAACTGTTTCAGCATTCTACTCCACTCCCTGTGCCAGTTCAAGCCTTTTGCTTGTCGTATTAGGTGCAGTTCAAAGTGCAAAATTATGCACTAATGGGCTTTTTGTGCATAACTTTGTGCAAAATAAGCAATTAGCACAATAAAATGCACAAAAGTCTGTAATGAGATACAGCCGGGTTATTAAACGTAGACTCATCATCTCAGCCAAGGCGAAGCGTTTTCGCAGCCCAAGGCTGGTTCTTTCCTACGAGGTGGAGATGACAGAGAAGAGAAATTGTTTCTCAGAAGTATATGGATATTTAGCCTGTGTATGCTCCGTCTTTAGCTTCAAAAATAACGCTGGGTTCATACACGATGATATTGTGCCATGCTCCCATTGGAATCTGAATCCCATACTTACCCTCTGCGGGACATAATAGCGAGCGGCTAATCTCTTTATAGCAAAGGGAGCCATCGGCTGAGGGTTCTGCTTGGTATATAATCTCCTCCAATCGACCACACAGACAAATGACCGTTTCTTCGGAGCTTTCGTGCCGATGAATCGGCACCTGCGTGCCCGGTAGCAAGGCGTTCATCATACGCTGAGAAGTATCTTCGGCACTGTTTCGCAAATCATAGTTCTGACGTTTGCGAGGATTTTCTTCAGCTTTTGTCATCAGTATATCAATGAAACTTTGATTAAATAGAGTCACCATATTGTCACTTAATTTTGTGTGTTATGTCGATGGTTATCTTCTTATAAAACACGATATGAAGTCCGCGTTGGCCTGATTGGTTCAGAAATGAGCATTACACCAATAAATCCCAGCTCAGAGGGGTACCAAACTTAATATCTGTTCTGGCAGTCTTTCCCATAATCTCATCATAATGGCGGGGATGGAGTCCATTTGACGGTCTAATAGAGCGTACATTCTTCGGGGTGATTAAATCCCCCTTTTGTACATCTTTTACCACATACAAAGAGCGCGCAAACTTACGATTCTTCTCATTGACCTGGTAGGAAACCCCTCCCAAAGCCTTCTCTGTCTCGCGAACCGCCTTCACCATCTCTGCAAATTCTTGTGGATTGAGAGAAAATCCGCAATCGGCTCCACCAAGAGACCGGTCCAGCGTAAAGTGTTTTTCGATTACTCTTGCGCCTAAAGCTACGGCTGTAACGGGAGGAATCAGACTCATTGAATGATCCGACAAGCCTACCTTTACCCCCTGTGATCCAAAGCGCTCAATTATATCCCGGATGGTAAGTAAGTTCATGTCTTCCACCTTGGCCGGATAGGCGGAGGTGCATTTTAGTAATGTGATATCTTTATTATTGGCGGCATGGCAGGCATCCACGGCTTCCTGAATTTCCTCCAGCGAGGAAATCCCCGTTGAGATAAGCATCGGCTTGCCCTTAGAAGCTGCGTACTTGATAAGCGGATAGTCATAAGCCTCAAAGCTGGCAATCTTATATATAGGATTACCAATACTTTCCAAAAAATCAACTGCTGAAAAATCAAATGGTGTGGAGAAGAAATCTATTTTGATTTCATTTGCATACGCAATCAGCTCCCCCTGCCATTCCCATGGTGTATATGCTTTCTTGTACAAGGAATAAAGATTTTCTCCGTTCCATAGATTTTCTTTATCCTGAATCAGGAATTCCTCATTCTGACAATCGATGGTGATGGTATCGGGCGTGTAGGTTTGAATCTTGACTGCATCTGCACCAGCTTCTTTTGCTGCACTGATGATTTTTTTTGCTAGTTCCATATCACCACAGTGATTGGCAGACATTTCAGCAATGATGTACACATTATGCTCCATGTTTGAAAATAAGGTAATTTTCTTTTTCTATCGTTTTCATTCCGGAATAACAAAATCCCGCTTTTTCAAAAATCCTTTGTGAAGCAATATTTGCTTCTTTCACCCAGGCCCATACTGTTTCCCCAGGTATTTGGGAAAGGGCTAGACGAAGAACGAGACCTCCCAGGTTCTTACCTCGGAATGCTGAATGAATGCTGATACTGGTTAACCAGCCTTGTTCTTCTTTCTTGAAACGAACTTGGCCCACAAAATGACCATCCTCCGATTCGATGATATAAAACCTGAGATCCGGGGTTGCTAATGCTTTTTGAAACCACGATAAATGTGATTCCCATGTTATTTGCTGGGTTTGAATGGAACAAGCACGAACAACGGGGTCATTCGACAACTGAAATACCTTTTCGGCATCTTCCAATACAGCATGTCTTATCAACAATTCCTCAGCCACAGACAGTCCTCCTTAAAATCATTGAGCTCAGTTTTGCTGCTTTTGTTTGTTTCCACGGAAATCATGGCATTTTCGGGGAATAATTCTTTCTTCAGCCTTGCAATATCCAGCTCTCCCATACCCAGATGTGGGTGGGCATCGTAGGGCGAACGCATGTCCACCACATCTGAGAGGTGGAACATCTGAGGCTGCAATATGCTTAACTCTTTCAAATATGCGTAAGGTTCTCTGCGAAGGGAATTGGCCGCACATACGGCATGTCCTACATCGAAACAGAATCCACACTTGGAGTTGGACATGATGTATTGCAATTCCTCCTGTGTGGCTCCCCTGCAAAACTCGCCACCCATGCGATTAGGAAGAGCCACAAACGGTTTATTTTCGATGAGAGCTCGTGGTTCTTCCAATGCCGCCAGCTGACGGGCCACTTCTTCAACGCAGCCGTCAATCCCTCCGTGGAAGATGATGTAAGGAACGTGGAGTTCATCTGCAAATTGCTTGACTTCTTTGTAGATATCTCTGTTACTCTTTTCCTTCTCCGCTTTTGCGAGGTTGAAACCGTGTGCAAAGTGGGGGTGGTGGATGATATAGGGAATATCCAGGCTTTTCCATTGCGGCAGAGATACCAGAGAGTTAGGAACGATGTAGAGTTCTATATAATCGAACACCCCTTCACGGTATAGCCGTTTAGCTTCGTCGAAGTAATAGTCTGTGTTAGTAGACCAGAGTTTTAAGCCGATTTTATGACGCATTGATTAGATGACAGCGGTTGTGTAGTTTTTGTTTAGTCTGGATGTGTTTATGTGATTTTTTGTAGCTTATATTTCAGCTCTGCCAATTTCCAATCTTCATCCGTATCAATGTCCTGCACGCAGCATTCATCCATCTCGAAGAGAAGGGTGTGGGCTGGTGCAAGCGTTTTCTCCTCAAGTAACGTTTGTGTATCAATCATGTAAAACATCCCAACATCGTGGTAGGTTGCTTTCAGATCCTGCGAGCGTTTAATGGCATTTTGTGGTTCCCGGTATTCCAGCCACCCCTCTTCGCTCACCTGGACGGCTCGTTGGATGGGGAAAGAGTAACGCACCACGGGCATCAGCGCTGCGGCTTTTTTTTCCTCCTTTGCTCGGATGGCATCCCGCAAGATGTCCCCCGTCAGGAATGGAACACAGGGGTAGATACAACATACGCAGTCATATTCCTTCTTCTGCTCTCGATACTTCAGAACTACCTCTTCAAGTACGTCGTATGTGGTGGCAAAATCATTGGACGTCTTATCGGAACGTAAGAAAGGGACATGGGCGTCATGGCGGCAGGCAATGGCGGCGATTTCCTCATCGTCCGTGGACACCATCACCTCATCGAATATGCCGGAGGAGAGTGCGGCCTCGATGGCGTAGACCAACATGGGCTTCCCCATGAATTCCTTGATGTTTTTGCGGGGAATTCGTTTGGAGCCTCCCCGGGCTGTGATGATGGCGATGGTGCTCATAAGGATGGGAATTAAAGTTCCTTGAGGCGGCGTACAATTTCCTGCACGTCCTCATCGGTCAGGGCTGGATAGAGCGGCAGGGAAATACACTTGGCGTAATATTCTTCTGCCTTGGGATAATCGCCGACTTTGTAACCGTAGCGAGCATAGAAGGGCTGCGTGTGCACAGGGATGTAGTGTACTTGTAAATTCAGACCTTTCTCTTTGGCGCGGAAGTAGAAATTTCGGCGATCATTCACTAGAACAGGGTACAAATGGAAGCAGGCGTTGGAGAAGTCTTCTTCTTTCAAGTGTGGAAGCCCCAGTTGCGTGTTGTAGTAATCCACAATTTCGCGGCGGCGTTTCTTGAAGAACGGAAGTTTTTGCAGCTGAGTAATACCGAGAGCCGCTTGCAGTTCTGTCATGCGGTAGTTGTAGCCTAGTTCCCGCATTTCATACTCCCAAGTGTTGGTCATATCTCCATCTTTGTGCATGCCATGACCACGCAGGGCGCAGAGGAGTTCGTAGAGTTCTTTGCTATTGGTGGTTACGGCTCCACCTTCACCAGTAGTTACGGTTTTAACTGGGTGGAATGAGAAGACGGTCATATCAGAATACTTACATGAACCGACCTTGGTATCCTTGTAATCAGAGCCAATGGCATGAGCCGCATCCTCAATCACCATAAGCTTGTGTTCCTTGGCAATAGCGGCTATGGCCTCCATATCGCAGCTTTGACCAGCAAAATGCACGGGTATCAGTGCCTTGGTCTTGTCAGTGATACGTTTCCTGATTTCCTCTGGGTCGATGTTGGCTGTTGCTTCGTCAATATCCGCAAATACCGGAGTGGCTCCGGTAAAGCAGATACAGTTGGAGGAGGAGAGGAATGTGATGGGGGAGGTAATGGCTTCATCTCCGGGTTGCAAGCCCGCAGCCAGAGCTGCAATGTGCAGCCCTGCTGTGGCGTTTGCTACTGCTACGCAGTATTTGGCTCCAGTGTACTCACAAATAGCTTGCTCGAAGGCTCGCACCTTGGGACCGCAGGTCAGGAAATCGCTTTCCAGCACGCCTTGTACGGCTTGCATATCTGCGGCATCTATGAGTTGACGCCCGTATTGGTAGATTTTATTCTTCATCTAAATCGGCAATGAGTTGTTTCATATCCTCTACAGTCAGCCATTCGGTGTTGGTGCCGGAGTCGTATGAGAAACCCTCGGGGCATGGGGTGCCACCCATACCTTTCGCTCGGTCTGTCCACCAGGCCGCCGTAGGCTGTACCACATAGTAGCCGTCGAACTCAAGTGTGTTGCGTGCGTCTTCTACAGAAATCATCTGCTCGTGAATTTTCTCACCCGGGCGGATGCCACATTCATGCACTGCGATACCAGGTGCAACCGCTTCTGCCAGTTCCGGCATGCGCATGGAGGGAATCTTCTTCACGTATAGTTCGCCGCCGCGCATCTTCTCGAATGCGTTGAGTACCATCCACACTGCGCTTTCAAGCTTGAGCCAGAAGCGAGTCATGGTCATGTCCGTGATGGGCAGGCTAGCTGCACCTTCTGCAACCAGACGTTTGAAGAAAGGAATGACGGAGCCGCGAGAACCTGCCACATTACCGTAGCGCACCACGGCAAAGGTTGTGCGCTTGGAGCCGCTGTAACCGTTGGCTGCGATAAAGAGCTTGTCGGAGCACAACTTGGTAGCGCCATACAGGTTAACCGGAGAACTGGCCTTATCCGTGGAGAGCGCCACCACCTTTTCTACATTGTTGGACAGGCAGGCATCAATTACATTCTGACCGCCTAAAACATTGGTTTTAATAGCCTCGAAGGGATTATATTCACACGCCGGAACTTGTTTGAGTGCAGCGGCGTGAACTACGAAGTCAACATGCTCCATAGCCATGTTAAGACGTTCCTTGTCGCGCACGTCACCGATAAAGAAGCGAAGTTTTGAGGCATGTTCTTTGAATTCAGGCATGTTGGACATCAAAAACTGCTTGAATTCATCGCGAGAGTAGATGATGATTTTCTTTACGCCAGGATATTGTTTCAGAACGGTCTTTGTGAATTTCTTTCCGAATGAACCAGTTCCTCCAGTGATTAGTATAGTCTTGTTTGTGAACATAAGAGAGTGTAAGGTGAAATTTTTTGTGTGTGATTATTTGCAGTTTTGTTCGTTTGTATACATGTCTTTGAACAAACCCTTGAGCCCTACTGGATTTATAGATATGATCTCAATATCTGGATAAACTCGTTGAGCAAAAGTCTTCATTATTTCCCAGGCCTGCCCCATCGGGCCGGTTCTCAGGAACTGCGGCACCTCCGATTTGTCCTGTTTGAAATATCCCGCATTACTGCAATCACACCCAACCAGGTAAATACGGCGTGGGTGCGTCCACAAAGCAAACTGGAACGCAGCAGTAATCACGCTTTCATAGACCATCAATGGAGCACAGGCAATATCAATAGGCATGCGCTGCCAGTTATGAAACACCGTTGCGGGTTCATAGTAAAATCGCTGGGCGTTGCAAGCCTCCAGCATATACTCAGGAGCCATATTGGCCAGGCCTTCCCTCGAAACGTTATGACCGATGAACTTCTTACACTCATCAGGTCTGTAATTAGCAAGGGTTTCCACAGGCACTTTGGGATCATCGATTGCAAACAGGTAATCCAGAGACACATGCTCAGCCTGAAATACGCGGTTCACCCCTATGTGTATCGCGCCCGGTATGGGGTTATAATCATCCAGAGTAGGGCCGGTCGCAACAATAACAACGTCCTGTCCCCTGTGGCTGGCTTTGTATTTACCGAATATCTCCGGATGGCGTACTGAGGCTGGTATATACAGCTGCTTGATAAAAACCAACTCGCGCATCAGAAGCTCCAGCGATGGCCTGGGTTTCTTCCTGATTACAGGCAAACCAAACAGATAAAAAGTCTTGAGGTCACCCTGACGCAGCCAGCCGAACCAACGTCGATCTTTTGTTGAGTTTTGCATCTTATATGTAATTTATTTCTTAAGGTAATGCTTTTCTTTCTTTTTAATGGCAAAGGGGATGATGCCAAACATCTTTATCTTGTCCCCATAATCCGAGAAGCAGAAGAACGGCAGGAAACCGAAGAGGTAATAATATTTGAGATGTTCCTTTTGCTTGGTAACAAGAAGCTTCAAGGGACCCAGGCGATACTCTGTGGTCAGCTGGGTGCCGGTCGGGGCACCATAATCAAATCCGGGAATATGCTTATTACGCAGGAAGTAGTCAAACTCGGGGTTAACCCAGCTCGCACCCCACCAATGAATGCAATAGGAATTTTTAGTCAGACACGCTGGGGAGAATTTGGTGCGCATCGCCCATGGATAGAAGTATTCGCTTGGGTATAACGTCACGCCTGGCAGTTGATGCGCATCGGGGCTATACTTAACATGACTCCCATACCTGGCTTTCAGAAGATAAGTCAGAATTGACGGGATTGTATATATGGGGTTGCGCCAGATGGCATCCTGATAAAAATCGAGCGTTGCGGCCATCAATTCATGTCTAGGAGGTGCCCCGCATATGCCCATAGCGATAGATGATGAACTTTCCCATCCAAGGAACAGAGAATCCCCCAGTAGAGGAGTAATGTCTTTTTCTAGTGTGATGTCGGTATCAAGATAGACCCCACCGTGGTCATATAAAACCTTGCAGCGAACGTAATCTGATACGTAGGCCCACATCTTCCTCTTATAGACTTCACGCAACCACTTGCAATTCTGCAATTCCTGCTGGAAATCAAACCACTGCGAAGGCATATCCCCCACTTCAATAATTTCCCAATCATCCGGCAGCATGAGTTTCCAATTGCGGATGCACATTTCCACTTCAGTCGGACGTTTATCGCCAAACCAAACATAGAAAATACGGTGGGGAATAAATGATGTCATATGCATTCAAAAGTTAACTACCTACATCATAAAGATGTATATCACGTATGAAGCTCGATGTACAGAAAAATTGGCACCGCGTCACAAAAAATAAACACGCTGGTACACTCATGTGTCCCAAAGATTTTTCAAAACGGTAGCACAATAGCTCAAAAGTGGCAAATCGATGGGCTTTTTCAGGGGGGGGCTCGTATGAGAAAGAATCAGGGCTTTCTCTGGCAAGATTAATCAAGAGATTAGAGGAGTAAAGGTGAGAGGTGTCAAGTCAGGATGTGCTCAATCTTTTGTATTCGCCGGTTGAAATGTCATCCATCCACTCCTGGTTGTCGAGATACCAGCGCACGGTTTTTTCGATGCCTTCCTCGAACTGGAGGGATGGCTCCCAGCCCAGCTCATTCCTGAGCTTGGAGGAATCGATGGCGTAGCGCAGGTCGTGTCCGGCGCGGTCGGTTACGTAGGTGATGAGCTTTTCGCTGGTGCCTTCCGGGTTGCCCAGCAGGCGGTCTACGGTCTTGATGACCACCTTCACGATGTCGATGTTCTTCCATTCGTTGAAGCCGCCGATGTTGTAGGTATCGCCAATCTTGCCCTGGTGGAAGATGACATCAATGGCGCGGGCATGGTCTTCCACGTAGAGCCAGTCACGCACGTTCTCTCCCCTGCCGTAGATGGGCAGGGGCTTGCTGTGGCGGATGTTGTTGATGCAGAGGGGAATGAGTTTCTCCGGGAACTGGTAGGGGCCATAGTTGTTGGAGCAGTTGGTCACCAGGGTAGGCATGCCGTAGGTATCATGGTAGGCGCGCACGAAGTGGTCGCTGGCAGCTTTGGATGCGCTGTAGGGGCTGTGCGGGGCGTATGGGGTGGTCTCCTGGAAGAACTCGCTGCCGTAGGGGGCAGGACCCTCTGGGTTATCGAGTTCCAGGGCACCGTACACTTCATCGGTGGAGATGTGGTAGAAGCGCTTGCCCTCCCAGTTGCCGTTCCAGTACTGGCGGGCGGCCTGCAGCAGGCTGAGGGTGCCCATCACATTGGTGCGGGCAAAGGTGAAAGGGTCTTCGATGGAGCGGTCCACGTGGCTT
Organism: Akkermansia sp.; assembly: GCA_045631705.1. GTDB lineage: Bacteria > Verrucomicrobiota > Verrucomicrobiia > Verrucomicrobiales > Akkermansiaceae > Akkermansia. Next base: position 32,850 of record JAZQVE010000005.1, read on the forward strand.
TCAGCCGCCAAGTGGATGATACCGTCGATATCGTGCTCCTGCATGAGGGCGCACATCTTGCGAAAGTCGCAGATGTCGGCCTTCACGAAGGTGTAGTTCGGCTTGTCCTCGATATCCTTGAGGTTGGCGGGGTTGCCGGCGTAGGTGAGGGCATCGAGATTGATAATGCGGTACTCCGAGTACTTGTTGACAAAGCGCCGTACAACGTGGGAGCCGATGAAGCCAGCACCGCCGGTGATGAGAATGTTTTTCATCTTACGTCAGAAGAGATAATAAGTGTTGGCCATATGCATTGTGTGACATGGAGCTTGCCACCTTGGCTAGTTTTTCCTTGCTCATCCAGCCGTTACGATAGGCAATAGCCTCCAGACAGGCTATAATGAATCCCTGTCGTTTCTGAATGACCTCAACAAAAGTGGAAGCTTCGCTAAGCGAATCAGGTGTGCCCATATCCAGCCACGCAAAACCGTGGCCCAGGAGTTGTAGCCTGAGGCGTTGTTGTTGCAGGTAAGCCTGGTTGACACTGGTTATTTCCAGTTCCCCCCGGGCGGAGGGGGTGACTTCTGCTGCCAGGGATATGACATCGTTGGGATAAAAATAGAGACCGACAACGGCGTAATCCGATTTGGGGTGTATTGGCTTTTCCTCGAGGGAGAGACAATTGCCGGCATCGTCGATTTCTGCCACTCCATATCGCTGTGGTTCCTGCACCTGATAGGCCAGAATGGATGCCTTGCGTTCTACTTCTACATGGCGTATGGCCTGTTGCAGCAGGCCTGTGAGTCCGCTACCATAAAAGATACTGTCTCCCAGAATCAGACACACATCATCGTTGCCAATAAATTCCTCGCCGATAATGAAGGCCTGGGCAATGCCTGCCGGGGTGGGTTGCTTGGCATAGGTGAGCCGGATTCCATAATCATCACCGTTTCCCAGCAAGCGCCGGTAATTTTCTATATCATACGGGGTAGTGATGATGAGGATATCGCGGATGCCCGCCAGCATGAGTACTGAGATAGGGTAGTACACCATGGGCTTATCGAAGACCGGCAGCAGTTGCTTACTGACGCCCTTGGTGATGGGGTAGAGCCGTGTTCCGGAACCTCCTGCAAGTACAATGCCTTTCATGGGAAACTGCGAAGATAGATATCCTATATATACTGCAGAAGACCTTCGTTGTACAGATAATTCTGCTGCGTAAAAGCAAAAGAACCTACAAGCCAAGCTTGCAGGTTCTTCTTATGCTCGAAGGGGGACTCGAACCCCCACGGGTCTCCCCATTAGATCCTTAGTCTAACGCGTCTACCAATTCCGCCATCCGAGCATCTTGGGTTTCGCACTGGGTGCGGCGCAACTATACACCACTGCAGACTGCTTTGCAAGACTTTTTTTGCAGAAAATGGAAAATTTATTGTTTCCTGCCGCGATAAGCGCCGTTTTTATCATAAAACCGGCCATTTTCCTGTCGGCCCTGGTAGGCGCCATTGCGGTCATAGTAGCGGCCGTTATCATTTCTTCCCTGGTAGGCACCGTTGCGGTCGTAGAACCGGCCGTTATCGTCGCGTCCCTGGTAAGCACCATTGCGGTCGTAGAACCGGCCATCCTTATCGCGGCGGCCCTGGTAGGCACCATTGCGGTCGTAGTAGCGGGTATTGCCGCTGGAGTCGGTCGAAGCGCGGCCCTGGTAGGCGCCGTTCTGGTCATAGTAGTTCTGGGCCAGGGCAGGGAGGGTGAGGAGGAGAATCAGGAGGTGTTTCATGGCGGTTTAATGAACGGTGGCGGTTACCTCGCCCTTGGCGAGGCGGATGCGGAGCTCGTCTCCGCTGGTGAGGTCTGCAGCGTTTCGGGCAAGGCGTCCGTCCGGTGTGCTGACGAGGGCGAAGCCTCGGTCCAGCGCGTTTTGCGGGCTGGCGGCAGCCAGCCGGGCTGCCTGGGTTTCGAGGCGGGCTTTACTGGCGCTGAATCGGTTGTGCAGGGAGCTGAGCAGGAGCTTTTTTTTCTGCTCGAGATGTGCTGCGGCGTAGCGGATGTGCTGAAGAATGCTGGGGGCGGATAGGCGGGCAGCACAGAGGCTCAGACGGTTGCGTTCTGCCTGCAGCCGGGTGTGCAGAGCGGTGCTCAGTTCGTCTGTGAGAGAGTCGAGCTGCTGCTGGTAAGGCGCGAGGAGTTCCTGCGGCGTGCCCAGGCGGCTTTGCTGTACTACCTTGAGACGCAGACGGGCCAGCTGCAGGCTGCGGGTGACCTGCTGGCGCAGGTGCCGGGCGGTGCCGGCCAGCCAGGCGCGCAGCTCGGCGGCATCCGGGGTGGTGAGCTCAATGGCGGCAGTCGGCGTGGGGGCGCGAAGGTCGGCCACGAAATCGGCTATGGTGAAATCGGTCTCGTGCCCCACGGCAGATACCACGGGCACGGGGCAGGCGGCAATGGCACGGGCCAGTACTTCCTCATTGAAGCACCACAGGTCTTCCAGACTTCCGCCTCCGCGGGCGATGATGATGTAATCCACCTTCGGCATATTGTAGCGGGTGGGATTGCCCAGCTGCTCCAGAGCACGGGCGATGCCGAGCTCGGCGCCCTTGCCTTGCACCTGCACGGGGTACAGGTAGGTCTGAATCCACGGGGCGCGCTGTTCCAGGCGGTGGCGCATATCCTGTATGACGGCGCCGGTTGCGCTGGTGACCAGCGCTACGCTCTGCGGGAAACGGGGGATGCGCCGCTTGCGGTCAGTATCGAATAGCCCTTCTGCTGCCAGCCTGGCCTTCAGGGCCTCGAATTGCTGCTGCAGGGTGCCCATGCCGGCTTCCTTGACGGAATCGACGATGAATTGCAGGGCTCCGCGGCCTTCCCACACGGTGGCTTTGCCGCGCAGTTCCACCTGCATGCCTTCGCGCAAGTGCAGCCGCATGCTGCGTGCGCGGAAGGCATATAGTGCACACTGGAGCTGGCAGTGTGCATCTTTCAGAGTGAAGTAGATATGGCCGCTGCTCGCTGCTTTGCAGGAGCCGATTTCGCCCACCACGCTCTGCTCGCCCACATTAACCTCAACGGTGTGTTTCAGGCGGCAGACCAGCTCTGTGACGGATAAAGGCATGCGGGATTTAGATAGACAAATGTCAATTTACAATTGCACAATAACCTGCGGCTAAGTCGCAGCCATAATACTGACGAGCCGCAGCCTCGTGAAGCTGTTCATTTGTCCTTTGTACCTCGTCAATTGTACTTTTATTTCTGGTTCGGGTCTTTCCAGTCGGGGTCGAAGCCCTTGGCGTAGGTGAAGAGGTCGCGGTGGATGTACTCGTAGTAGGTTTCCTTTGCCTCGTCGTCCAGGCGGTACCAGATGGCGACATTGAGGGCACGTGCGACCTTCTGCATCATCTTGAGGGTGAGTTCGCGGCCCTGGCGGGCCTTCTGCACCTGCTTGTGGGTCAGCTGTTCGGTGGAGACGCTGACGAGGTCGTGATTATCCAGCCCCCAGTATTGCATGATGCTGTCAATACGCTGGGTGCCGTGGTTGAGTTCGTTTAATTCGTTCATCTTTAAGGATAATATATGGTTGTATTAATGGAATTCAGAGGGTAGGCAGGGGGGGATGTGATGCATCAGAATCCCGGAACGTGGCGTACATAGAAGCCACCGCAGGGGCGGGATTCTGTGTACCAGCGGGGGCCGATGCCGCGGCTGGTGCCTGTGGTGTCAAACCGCATGCCGGCTATCATCAGGAATACATGGCCGCGCTTGGCATATACCGTAAGCCACTTGCCGAACCCGGGGTGCCCCCACTTCAGGAAATCGCGGGAGGAAGGGAAGGCTCCTTTCTTGAGCATGCCGGCTTCCCGAAGCACGTATGCTACTGAGCCGGAGCAGTCGTAGGCAGAGTCTACATGCTTGCCGTGGCCACCACCCAGCCGGTAGGGCTTGCCTACAATCTTGTTGCCGGCGGCGATGGCTCGCTTGATGCGTGCCGGTGCCCGGCTGGGAATGGTAACCTTTCCGTTTGCCAATTTCTTGGGTGTGTAGCCCTTCTTGTACACGAACCTGGGGGTGCGTGCATTGCCGCTGAGCTGTTGCTGGCAGCCGCAGAAGCACTGCAGCATCAGCAGACACAGGAGGATGGATAGAAAACGGTTCATGTTACGCATGGTTATTATACATAATAACACATATGCAGCCGATAGCAAGTTGAAAACGGAGGATTCAGACAGAAAAATCGCCGCCGCAGTGCCCCGGAACGGGCAGGCTGCGGCGGCGGACTTTATATCATAGTGAGTGTATTACACGATGCCCTGGGCAATCATGGAGTCGGCCACCTTCACGAAACCGGCGATATTGGCACCGGCCACGTAGTTGGTGAAGGTATCCGTGCAGTCCTTGGAGAACTCGCGGGCGTGGTTGTAGGCGTTCTCGTGGATGTTCTTCATGATGCTGAAGAGCTTGGCATCCACTTCCTCGCGGCTCCAGCTCAGGCGCATGCTGTTCTGGCTCATTTCGAGACCGGAGGTAGCAACGCCGCCGGCGTTGGCAGCCTTGGCCGGGCCGTAGAGAATCTTGGCGGCCAGGTAGTTATTGATGCCTTCCAGGTCGGTGGGCATGTTGGCACCTTCGGCCACGAGCATGCAGCCGTTCTTGATGAGGGTGGCAGCTTCGGCGCCGTTGATTTCGTTCTGCGTGGCGCAGGGGAAGGCGCAGTCGCAGGGCACGCTCCAGGGGCGCTGACCTTCGAAGTATTGGGCGCTCTTGAAGGCATCGGCGTATTCCTTGATGCGGCCGCGACGCACGTTCTTGAGGTCCATGATCCAGGCGAGCTTCTCAGCGTTGATACCCTCGGGGTCGTAGATGTAGCCGTTGGAGTCGGACATGGTGACCACCTTGGCACCCAGCTGGTTCAGCTTCTCGACGAGGTACTGAGCCACGTTGCCGGAGCCGGAAACGACGCACACCTTGCCGGCGAGGTCATCATTGCGGGTGGCCAGCATGTTCTGGGCGAAGTATACGGTGCCGTAGCCGGTGGCTTCCGGACGGATGAGTGAACCACCCCAGTTCAGGGCCTTGCCGGTGAGTACGCCGGTGAACTCGTTGCTCAGGCGCTTGTACTGGCCGTAGAAGTAGCCGATTTCGCGTGCGCCCACGCCGATATCGCCGGCGGGTACGTCGGTATCAGCGCCGATGTGGCGGTAGAGCTCGGTCATGAAGCTCTGGCAGAAGCGCATGACTTCGGCGTCGCTCTTGCCCTTGGGGTCAAAGTCTGCGCCGCCCTTGCCGCCGCCCATGGGCAGGGTGGTGAGGGAGTTCTTGAAAATCTGCTCGAAACCGAGGAACTTGAGGATGCCCAGGTTTACGGAGGGGTGGAAGCGCAGGCCGCCTTTGTACGGGCCGATGGCGCTGTTGAACTGAACGCGGTAGCCGCGGTTCACGTGGATTTTACCGGCGTCGTCCTGCCACGGTACGCGGAAGATGATGGTGCGCTCCGGCTCGACGATACGCTCGAGAATGCAGTTGTGTTCGTACTTTTTATTGGCGGAAAGTACAGGTTCAATGGTGGAAATAACCTCCTGTACAGCCTGGAGGAACTCGGGTTCATGCGCGTTCTTGGCGCGCACCTGTTCCAGCACTCGTGTTGTGTAATCAGACATAAATGTGTGGGCTTGTCTGGGTTGCCCGGCTCCGGCCCGTTCGGCTGGTGCCGTGGTCAGACGCGGCGCATTATACCAAAAAGTTGCCGTTTGGAAAGCCTTTTTTCAGAAAAAATGCAAAACAGGTTCGATTATCAATGAGATATGCCGCTGGCGCGGAGTTCTTTTGCGAGTTCCTGCACGTCATCCAGCGGGAGGAGCTCTGAGCTGATGCTCATGCGGGCGCTGCCGGTTTGCAGGATGATGGTGCAGCTTTCTGTAGCCTGCTGGTGGGTTTCCTGAATTTCGGTGCTGGTGAGGTCTGCCCAGCGCATGGTGGTGCTGCCGAGCAGGCTGCGGCGGGTGATGCTTTCTTCTGTTATGGTGTAGCGCAGCAGGGCATAGTGCGCCGCCCAGACGGGGGTGATGATGAGGGAAAGGATGGCAGCCATCTGCTGCCAGAGGGCATCTTTGCAGCAGAGAACGTAGATGGCTGCGGCCAGCACCATGACGCTGGCGGCTATATAGAGCTGGGCATTGGCGCAGCGGAGGGTGCGGTAGGTGGGCATGGTGCAGTGGAGTGAGTGAAAAACCGCCCTGCCTGTTGGCAGGCAGGGCGCGGGGGGGGATCAGGCCTGGAAGTGGGCTTCGGGGGAATCTGCCGGCACAATCTTGATTTCCACCGGGGCCATATCGGTGTAGTCGTTGCCGGGTTTCGGGCGGTATTTCACGTCGATGGGTTTCACGAAGCCACCGCGGTTGTAGTCTTCCACGGCGCGGGTGATGTAGACCGGAAGCTGCATGACCGAGTGCTGGAAGAATTTCTGCGCAACGTGGTTCTGGGTGCGGATGCAGCCATGGGAGAGGCGCTTGCCGGCCACTACCTTGCCGGTGTGCAGACCTACGCCGTCCGGGGTGAAGCGGTGCCAGTAGGGCATGCCGGCTCCTTCGAAGGTGTGTCCTTCGGGCAGGCCGTGGGTGAGGTCGGCGTTGCTGTTGGTCACTTTGCCTTCTGCGTTGATGAATTTGCCGTAGCGGCTGGATTTGTGGTCTTCGTTTTTCTCAATGACGCGGAAGACGCCCGTGGGGGTTTCGTGGCCGTTTGTGCCGGTGGAGACGGCCCAGTCGAGCGCCACCCGGCCGTTTACATACAGGCGTGCGCGCTGCTGCGGGATGCAGACTACCAGTTTGGAATTGGCGCGGGTTACCTGGTGCAGCAGGGCGTCATCTGCCCAGTGGTCGAGGGTAAGGGGGTATTCCTTCTGGGCGGCAAAGTGTTCGTGTGTGCCTGCCGGGTAGGGGTTCACATAGGTGGGCTGGTCTTTGCCGGGCAGGTTGAGCGGGTTGGGAAGCTGCACCGGAACAACTGGCTGCACAACGGGTTGCACGGTGGGCTCGTAAAGTTTCTGCTCTGCGCAGGAGGCCAGAAGCAGTATGGAGGTTGTGAGAATGAGGTTGCGTTTCATTTTAGTGGGCCGCGGGGATGCGGAGGGTTGCGCCTGCCCGGATGGTGTTTGCTGTTTCCGGGGTGAGGCCGTTTGCTTTCATGAGGTCTGCAGGGTTCACGCCATATTGGCGGGAAATGCGGTAAATGGTATCACCGGGTTTGATGGTGTGTATGCCCGGAGTGGCGGGTGCGGGGGCAGCGGGCCTTGGTGCCGGAGCGGGTTTTGCTGCAGCCGGTGTTGTCTTGCGCGGGGGCTGCGTGGTGCCGGGTTGCGGAATGATGAGAACCTGGTTGATGCGCAGGGTGGCATTGGCATCGGCCATGCCATTGGCAGCCACCAGGGCGCGCACGGTGGTGCCGTGGCGGCGGGCTATGCGGCTGAGGGTGTCTCCCTTGCGCACAGTGTAGCGTGCCGGGGTGGCTGCGGGTTGCTGCTGGGAAAGCGCAGAGTCTGCCGCTGCGGGCCTGGAGGCCGGGGGTGGGGACTGCGCGGGCTGCTGCTGGGCAATGGGGGAGCTTGTTTCTGCCTGTTGGGGCGCGGGCTCCGGTTGGGCGATGGCGGCTGCCGGTATCCGCTCCGGTGCCGGGGCGCTGTGGTAGTAGCCGCCGCCGGATTCGATGACAACGTCATCTTCAATGACCGGAGCGGCGGCATCCTGCCACCAGGTGAAATCCAGGCAGCCGTCCTTCACTACGCAGGAACTGAGTACCAGCGCGGCGGCAGAACAGGCGAAAACCGGGAGATGTGGGCGGTTCGGAGTCATGTGGAGAGAGACGGATGACTCGTTTTACTCAGCGCTTGCGCCTGGTTTTTTTCGAGGCTGCCGGGGTTTTGCCGGGAATGGTGATCCTGGTTCCGGGGCGCACTTTGTTAGCCTGGGCCATGGTCATGTTGTTAGCCTTGAGCAGGGCTGCCAGGCTTACACCGTGACGGCTCGCCACCTTGGAGAGCATATCGCCCTTCTTGATGGTGTATGTGGTGCTGGTTGCTGTGGTCTTCTTCTTGCTGGCCTTGTAGCCCTCCGGGGTGAAGCGTACCTTGATGGTCTGGCCGGGGTGGATGATGTCACCCTTGATGCCGGAGTCCTTGCGGATCTGGGCGATGGTGGTGTGGCTGCGCTTGGCGATTTCGTACAGGTTGTCGCCGGGGCGCACCTTGTACACCACGAGGGTGGGCTCGCTCACCTTCTTCACCTTCTTCCTGGTCTTAGGCTTGGTAGAGGAGGAGGTAGGCTTCTTCGCCGGTGTGTTAGCAGCAATGGGGGTGGCCGGCTTCGGCTGGGCCGGGGTGGTGGACACCGGGGTGGAGGGCATGTTGTAAGGGTCGAAATCGTCCGCTACGTGAGAATCAAGCACGGTGTCATCGTGTGCAATGGCCGGCTGGTTCTGAGCCGCGATGCCGTTGGAAACGGCCATGGATTCACCGGGTTCGGGGGTGGCAAACTGGTTGCGGTCCATTTCCGGGGTGCGGTCACCTGCCGGTACCTGGTAGGAGGTGTCGCCTTCCAGTACCCAGGGGGGGAGTTCTTCATCGCCGATGATGGCTTCGCTCATGGGCGTGGCTTCCTCGTAATCAAGGGTGTCTGCATTGCGGAAAGAATTACAGGAGGACAGAGCTGCAAGCATGCCGGCTCCGAGACCAAGTACAGAAAGGGTTCTTTTCATACGCGACAAGCGTAGCAGACCCCGCGGTTAAATGCAAGCTTTTTTCGTGCTCGCGCGCGCTGCGCGTGCGAAAAGGAGTTTTTGCGCGTCTGTAAGCGCAGAATTGTGTTTACGAGTGGCTGGAATTGTGCTAATGTGTGAACGCTGCTCCGGGAACACCGGGATGCGATACTTTAATTTAACTTAATATCAGACGATTATGAATCTGGAAGGAACGAAGACGGCTAAGAATCTGGCTATTGCCTTTGCTGGCGAGGCTCAGGCATATACCAAGTATCAGTACTATGCCTCCAAGGCTAAGAAGGATGGCTATGTGCAGATCTCTGAACTTTTTGAAGAGACTGCCCGCAACGAGAAGGAGCATGCCAAGCTCTGGTTCAAGGCTCTGCACAATGGCGGTATCCCCAGCACCATGGAGAACCTGAAGGATGCTGCAGAAGGCGAGAATTACGAATGGACGGACATGTACTACACCTTCGCCAAGGAAGCCCGTGAAGAGGGCTTTGAGGAGCTGGCTGTTCTGTTTGACGGTGTGGCCGCTGTTGAGAAGCACCACGAGGAGCGCTACCGCAAGCTGCTGGCCAACATTGAGGGCGGCCTTGTGTTCTCCCGCGATGGTGATGAAATCTGGCAGTGCGGCAACTGCGGCCATATCCAGATTGGCAAGAAGGCTCCGGCCATCTGCCCGGTGTGCGACCATCCTCAGGCCTACTTCCGCATTGAGGCTGTCAATTACTAATGTTTTTGCGCTGCGCCCGCCGCTGCCTTGTGCGGCGGCGGGTGTTTTTTTTGTATATGTGGCAGGCGAATAAATGGAGTATTATTGTGCTGGCAATTGGTTTTGCCGCACTGGGCGGGGCGTACTGGCACCTAGCCCCGCAGGATGAACTGCTGGCCAGGCGGGTGCTTTACACCGGTATCTGTGCGCTGCTTTTTGTGGTGGCGGTGGCCAACTGGCTCAGCCTGAAGAAGTGAACCGGTTTCAGCGGTAGGTCTTGCAACGGTTCAGCCAGCCTGCAAGCCAGCGTTTTTCCCCGCGGCTGGCGGGTGAGTTGGCTACGCGGCGCGTGAGAACAGCCGCCGCTGCGCGCGAAAATTCAGCCGTGGCGGCGCGGCCGGCCGGGTAGCCTTGCATCTCTTCCAGTACCTGGAGCAGCCCCCAGCCTTCGCCTTTGTACCGCTCGGTGGGTTTGATGCCTTCTCCCTTGAAATTTACATAATCCACGAGGCAGTACATGCCCTGGGGTGTGTTGGAGAGGGCGGCGTAGCGGTGCTGCACTGCTTCCGGAGTGCGGCTGTGCTCCATCATGCGCCGGAGTGCCAGTCGGGAGCGTGCCATGATGAATCGGGCCTGAATATCAATATTCGCAGCAAGCCAGCGGCGCATGGCGTCTGCCAGACCGCTGCGGTCGGCTTCAAATGCGGCCTTGGTTGACCAGGGGGCGGGACCGTCGAAATATGCCGGTACCTGCACACCCTTGGCGCGGGCGTAGCGGACAAAAGTGGGGAAGCTTTCGTCGAACGCCTCCTGCACCCCGGCGGGGTACCAGATGAAATGCCCGATACCCAGCGAGGGGAAGGCTTCGCCTGCATTCCAGGAAACGAGCCCTTGCACGCTGCCTGCGCATTCGTTCTGCCAGATGCGGTTTCCGAGTTCCTGTATATTTACCTGGTAACGGTATTTGGTGTTCCGTGGCGGATTTTGGGTGGCACAGGATGCCAGAGCAAGGGCCAGAAAGGGGAATAGCAGGAATTTCATGTAAGCCATTTTACCATGTCCAGCCGCCTAGTAAAGCCTGCTTTCTGGCTGTGTGTAAACTTTTGTGTGCAAAAAATCTGCCTTTGTGCTTGACACGCTGGTCGCCCTGTGGTACATTTCCGCACCGCCATGCGGTCAGTGTGCTTTGTATCACGGCACCACGCAGGCGAGAAACAACCGAAATAATACATTTTTTTCAGATATGGTAGCAATCCGTCTTAACCGTCAGGGGTCCAAGGACCGTCCTTTCTACAAAATCGTTGTTGTTGACAGCCGCGCTCGCCGCGATGGCGACTTCATCGAGCAGGTGGGTACTTACAACCCCATGGCCGAGGGTGAGAACTACACGCTGAACCTTGAGAGCGTGGACAAGTGGATCGCCAACGGCGCCCAGCCCTCCGAGACTGTGGCCTCCATCATCAAGAAGGTGCGCGCCGCCAAGGCCTGAGCCTCTTACCAGAAACCTTTTTAACAGGTTGTTTCAGAACGTGCCCCGGTGCTGTAAAGCATCGGGGTCGTTCTGCGTTCCGGGGAAGGGGGATGGGATAATCGGGAGAAAAGGAGCGCGCGCGTTACATCCAGCGGAACCAGTGCCAGATGAAACGGCCGATGCCGCCTATGGAATACCGGCTGGCAATGAGGAGGTTCCAGATGATTTTGTACACAGGCATGGCCTGCAGCATGAGCATGGCCAGCACGGTGCTGCGGGTTCGGGAGGCACTGGTGATTTCAAAGTAGTCTTTGCCGAAGAGGACAATGAGTTCAAAAGTGGCAACGGTGCAGGTGAAGAGCACGGCGCATAGCCCACTGATGGGGGAATGGCCGGCGAGCCAGCTGCTCAGCAGCGCGCCCAGCACCCCGGCCAGGGTGAAGATGCAGCAGAGTTGCCAGCGGTAGAGCGTTTCGGGCCAGCAGTGGAGCACCAGGGCGGCAGTGGCAAAGTAGCACAGAGGCCCGGCCAGTATCTGCCACACGAGTCCGGCTCCGGTGAGGGAATATCCGCCGAGGGTGCATCCTCCGCAGACGGCTGCGCTGATGAGCAGCAGGAGGATGGCGCTGGTGGTCAGCGCGTGCTCCAGCAGGTATGCCGCTGTCAGCAGTGCCAGGAAGAGCAGGGGCATGACGATGGGGACTTGCAGCATCCATTCCTGGAAAGCAGGCAGGGCGGTGGAGATGTTGCCGCTGATGGCGGCAATGAGGACGCAGGCGGCGCAGCCGAGGTGGGCGAGCGGGGTGTTGGGTGTGTTCATGTGTGTGCGAGAAGGAGTCTGGCGGCTTCGGCGCGGGCGATTTTGCCGGTTCCGGTGCGCGGAAGCGCGGTGGGGAACAGGATATGCGGCTGGTGGTAGCGCGGGAGGGCGGCGCAGGCCTGCCGCAGGGCTGGTTCTGCTTCTGCCGGGCCTTCCCAGAGCAGTGCCACGCACTGGCCCAGCACCGGGTGGGGGAGTGGAAGCGCGACGACCTGCAGCCCGGTGCGGGTCTGGAGCGCGCGCTCTATGTCCTCAGCCTGAATCTTGACGCCGCCGGAGTTGATGACGGCATCTGCCCGGCCCAAGATGCGGAAACGCCCGTCGGGGGTGATTTCGGCAAGGTCATTCGTGGCGAGAGCCTGGATGCCCAGGAAGGGGGCGTTGATTTGCAGGGTGCCGGCGGTGGAGAGTGAGACGCAGACTCCGGGGAGCGGGGTGTATAACTCGCTACGCTCCGGGCCATTGGTGGCCCGCAGGGCAATATGCGAGAGGGTCTCAGTCATTCCGTAGGATGTGTACACGCGGGTGGGCAGCTCCTGCAGCTGCTGCTCCAGAGCGGCATCTACAAAACCGCCGCCAAGCAGGAGGGTGCGAACCCGGGCGAGGCTGGCCTTTCCCCCCGGCAGTGCCAGGGTGGTGGCTGCCTGCATGGGCACCATGGGGGCAAAGTTGATGCTTTGCTGTACTGTTTCCAGCGGGGCGGAGGAGGGCTCGGTGACGATGAGGTTGAGTCCGCCCACAATGGCACGCACCACCATCATCTGCCCTGCTATGTACCGCAGCGGCAGGCAGAGCAGTGCAGTGCTGCCGGGCTGCAGGCTGAATGCCCGGCAGGTAGCTGCGGCGCTGGCTGCCATGGCCTCTTTGGCGGCATGCAGGGGCCTGGGCTTGCCGGTAGAGCCGCTGGTGTGCAGCGGCATGGTGGGGGTATCGCTCCACCATCGTGCCAGAAAATCTCCCAAATCGGCCATGATGCCGATTTTGCCCTGCCTCCATGCAGGCAGGGTTTCGGGGGTGATGGTGCAGCCACCGATGTTGATGGCATGGGGTGGCATGGGGCTTATTGGTTAGTGGTGCGCTGGGTGGTGACTACCTCACGCAGGCAGCGCAGCAGTTCAATGCGGCCGTTGGCCAGCACGGGCTCGGCGCAGAGCGCGAGACGGCAGCGGGCGGCTTTCTGCAGGGTGTTGATGGTGGCGGCAGTATCTCGCACAAAGACCCCGGTAGTGGCCAGGGAGGGGAAGCGGCTTTCAAATTCATCCCGGCTTTCTACGGAGATGATGACTCCCAGGGGTTCGAGCGCGCGAGGCATCCAGGCGCGCATGCTGGCGGTGCTCAGCTGGATGTCGCAGCCGGCTTTGAGTGCGGCCATGAGCGCAATGGAGAGGTCGATATCGCTGGTGGCTTTCTCGGCGCGGATGCATAGTGCCAGCGGACGGTAGGTCAGCGTGGTGCGCTGGGCGGGGCTTTCATCCAGTACGGTGGTGATGCCGAACATGTTTTCCCACCAGTAGCCGATGGAGTCGGCTGCGGAGGAAAGACGCGTGGTGTCATTGGCTGCTGGTTTCGGGGAAAGGGACTCCCACGGGGTGAAGGCGATGTTTCTCTGCGTGGCGCGGTGTTGCGGGCGGGCGTTTTCCTGCCACTGGCAGAGGGCGGCGAGGAAGTTGTGACCTCCGCTCATGGGCGTGGTGTTTTGCCAGCCGGGGGTGGGCAGCGCGCCCGGACGGTGCTGCGGGCAGCAGTTGATGCTGATCTGGCTGGCGGCTGTCAGCTTGCACCAGAGTTCAATTTCGTGCTTGTCGCGGGAGTAGATGCCGACGGCCCGCTCCTGCGATTGCTTGCGCTGGGTGCGGCCGGCTTCCTCTGTGCTTTCCACACGGATGAGCCCGATGACGGGGACATTGTGCACAGCCTGGGCAAAGGCGCTGCCTGGCTGCACGCCCAGGCGCACTCCCGGGCTCCACACGAGGGAGCCGATTTCGTTTGTGGCGGGTTGCACCAGCCAGGATTCCTGCGGTCCCAGCTGGGTGAGCATGAATTTCTGGTCGTCGTTGAGCGGGCGTCCCAGCGGGCCGATGTTGCCGCCTTCCACCCAGCCGGGCTGGGCGGTGAGGCTGGTGACGGCATCCCGCAGGGCGTTCATGAAATGCTGGTTGTCGTATACCTCTGCATGCACGTACAGAAGATGCGGGGCGGTGGGATCCTGCCCGGCGCGGGTGAAGAGGGTGCGGCAGATGTCGCGGATGGCGAGCGCCCAGTCTCCCTGGGCAGAGATATAGATGCTGCTGCAGCCGCCGGTGCCGCCGAGCACGGGGCGGCCCTCTGTGGCGGCTACCATACCGTAGGTGTGTTTGGCGCTACCGTGGTAGATGAGTCCGTTGACCCGGTTGCTGGTGAGTAGTTTACGGGCAATCTGGTTATCCAGACAGGGCAGCATCTGCAGGCGCGGGGATTCAAAGCCGGCTTCTGCCAGCAGGCCGGTGAGCCTTTCTGCCAGCAGGGCGGTGTGGACGGAAGGTTTGTAGATAACGGCGTTACCGGTCAGCCAGGCGGCGGCTATGCCGCCCACTGCTTCCTGTAGGGGGTGGACACGCCCCGGGGCAACGATGATGACACCCAGCGGGGTGGGCACGGTGCCGTCCATGAGGCCTTCCTGCATGATGCTGTGTTCGTAGAAGCGGCAGGCGTCTATGGCGTTGGTGAGTTCGAAATCGGCTTCTTCTATGGTGAAGCCCGCATCGCGCACCAGGAGGGAGATGAACTCCTGCCCGCGCTTCTCGAGCAGGCGGGCGGCCTGCAGCAGGTGAATGCGGCGTTCCTCCAGGGTGGGGGGCATTTGCACCGCCACATTTTCAGCCGTTTTCAGCGCTGTGTTCACGATGTCGAAGTCGGCTGAGCAGAAGCGGTAATCCTCCATGCCGGGGGCGGTGAGGGAGCGGTGAATGCAGAGCAGGGGCGTTTCAGTTGTTTCGCCGTTGACACGCAGGGGAATCTGGCTTTGCGGGCGTTCGGCTTCTGCCTCGGCTGCGTGGTGCAGGGCATCCATGCGCCCACGGTCGGTGATGCCGGAGAGGCGGGTGAAGGTATAGCTGCCATGGGCACCGGGGACTTCGTGGTGTTGTTCTTCGCGTCCGCTGAGGGCGGCCAGGAAGTTCTGGCGCATGCGCCCCCAGCCCATGGAGTTGGGCTCCAGTTCACCGCCGGCCGCGAGAATGCCTTCCGGGCGGCCCAGTTCCTGCACCAGGGAGAGCAGGTAGGATTCGAAGCCGGCTTCGCCTCCTTCACTGGTGACCCCGGCGGAAAGGAGAACTCCTGCGCCAGCCTTGGCAAGCACGCGGCCGGTGTGGTTGCTCAGGCCGGAGATGAAGCAGAACTGCGGGTTGCCGCCGCGGCCGGAGCGCCCCCAGCAGAGCAGGCTATAGGCAATGTCGAATAGATTGTGCGTGCCTACCACCGGGGTGAGTACCTTTTCCTTGGTGTCCGTGGCAGTGGCAATGAGTTGTTTGAAACGGGCTTCTGTTTCTCCCTTGTTGTGGCAGACTTCGTTGGCGGTGCCGTGGCGGTAGGTGATTTCCTTTTCTTCGTCCAGATGGCTGCCTTTGACCAGCAGGACTTTGAGCGGGGCTGCCCCCTTGGCTGCGCGGGCGGTGGCCCATTCCGTCATTTCCCGCAGCAGGGCTGGGCTGCCCTTCAGGTAAGCCGGGATTTCCAGTGCTGCATCTGCCTTGTACAGGGTGGAACCAGCCATAGCCAGGCGGAAAGCCTCTGCCACGATGTTCATGGTGGGGGAAAGTCCGCTTTCTACTACCACGGAGCGCGGGGCTTTGCCCTGCACCGAGAGCTTCAGCAGCGGGCGCAGCTTTTCTGCCAGCGCCTTGGCGCCGGCTTCGGGGGAGTATGGGTTGAGCCCCGGGCAGAGACGCCAGGGCTGGATGACGATTCCGGCGTTTTCCTGTTTGGCGAGGATGGCTTCCAGGTGCTTGTAGTATTTTTCTGCGCTCTTGTGCCCGAATACCTGGGGAACAAGCGGATTGAGCGCCAGCCGCAGACCATCCCTGGCACATTCTTTGGCTCGCCTGGCGACTTTGTCTGCCAGGGTGGGCAGGGTAAGCTCACCGAATGTGGAGCGGAAAATGCGCTGCACTTCTGCAATGGCCGTTCCCGGCATGCTGCGGGCCGTCATTACGGCGGCCTTGAATCGCAGTTTTCCTACGGTGCTGAAAAGGGCTGGCACGCCACCATGCTCTGCCAGCAGGCGGCGCAGGTTTTCGGCTTGTTCGGCAGGGTCTGCGGTATGAAAGACGCTGCTGCAGAGCTGGCGGACAAAGGAAAGGTTCTTCTGGTCTGAAACCAGGCGGGACAGGGCGGAGAGGAGGGTACGTTCATCTGAGCGGATGCCTTTGAGCGAGGCCAGCAGCAGCTCCTGCGCCAGCTCTGCCGAGCGCTGAGCCAGCGTGCGGTCATCCCATTTGCGCTTCTTTGCTTCTGCCAGTTGTGCCTGTATGTCCAGTTCCGCCATAAGTGGGCATATTCTACCTTGCACCGGGTGAACTGGCAAGCGTAAAATATGACTTGCGAAGCCTGATTACTGCTTCGTTTTACTTCACTTCCTCCCAGTCAATCTGCCGGGGCAGCAGCTCACCGATGAGCTTGCGCAGGCGGCCGTCTGCTTCTTCCTCGCTGATGCCCAGTTCCGGTGCCCAGTAGGTGCCGACCTGGAAATAGGCCCAGCTCTGGACTCGCCCGAACAGCAGGCGGTCTGCGATATCCTGGATGTTGCGGCCCAGGTGGGTGTGATTAATCGTTCCGTGGCCGATAAACAGGTAGTAATGGATGAATCTCAGGTGCGGGCAATTCTGGTTCTGAGTAGGCAGCTTGGAGGAGAGCCGGGTCAGTTTGATGTTTTTTCCGTTGGTAAGCTCCACGGTGCTCTCTTTGCCCTGGACGTTAAGGTGCCCCTGGCTGGGAAGACAGACCTCGGGGCGGTGGATGGAGTTGTTCATTTCGCGCCCGGAATAAACGATGGAAACCTCCACGGCAGGGGTGGGCTGTTCCCACGGTACGCGCTGCAGCCGGGTGTATTTTGCTTTGCTGAAGCGCGTGTCTGCTGCCAGAATTTTTCTTTCGGCTTCGCTTTCCTGAACTTTGATGCCATCCCACCCGGGGATCTCGTATCCCGTGGGTAAATCGGCGGAGATGCTGGGTTCGGTCAGCCCTTGCTGCTTGGGCAGCAGGCCAATACATGCCAGTAGTATCCCTAACAGGGCTGCCGGGAGAAAAGCTGAGAGGTTCTTTTTCATATCTGGGATTCCTTTTCTGTGTTGGTGGTCTGTCTGCGGGATACAGTGCGTCGGCGTTTCAGGAAGGGGACTTCGCCTGCCAGCAGACCATGGAGCAGCATGAGCCCCAGCAGGCTGGCCGGAAAGAAGAAAAGCAACCCGGACCAGTCGTGCCAGGTTTTGGAGGCAAAGACGGGGTTGATGTGTTCTGCGAAGATGAAGATGCTGGCCACGCGGAATGCATTGGCCGCAATGGAGAGCGGAATGGCACTGAACGCCAGGAGGAGCCGTTTCCACAGAGCAAGGCCGTCTGCCACATACGCCCATGCGGTGGAAAGCATGATGAGCGCCATGAGGGAACGCATCCCGGAGCAGCCGCCTGCAATGTTGAATGTGTCGCAGTTGCCGGAGGTCAGGGAGATATTGGTGCCTTCTACCATGGTTTCTACCCCGAAGAGGCCTGCGCCCCAGTGGGCGGCTTTCGTGGCCAGAATCTGCATGCCGGTGGTGGCTTGCTGGAAACCTGGCAGCGGAATGCTCATCCACAGGAAGAACAGGGGGAACGCACAGCGCCAGGCGGCCTTGGTGCCCCAGTAATACCAGATTGCCCCGGTCAGCATGAACGGGATGCCGCCGATGGCGATGCGCCACTGCTGGGTGTGCACGGCCATGAGGAAGAATAATCCGCCCAGGCCTACCAGCCAGAGCCCGCGTTTGCTGCCGCTGAACGTGACGTTCTGGAGCTTACCGCAGCTGTGTACCAGCAGGTAGATGCAGATGAAGGGAACAAGCCAGCCGTGCTCGTAGTCGTTCATGGCGTTCCAGGACAGCATGAGCACATCGGTCGCGCTGCTTGTCCCTTCCGTAAAGGCGGGGTAGATGCATACGGCTCCGATGATGGTTAACAGATACAGCGCCAGCCCTGCCCATGAGAGCGGAGAAAGACTGTTCCAGAATGTGTTTTTTTGTTCCTGCGCGTTCAAAATGAAAAAAAATCGGGTTAAATGTGCATTTAGTATTGCAATTTTTGCGAAAATGTCAAGAATAGTCGCTCACACATCACACCTGCACACATGAAAATCATCAGCGGTACCGCTCATCCCCAGTTAGCTCAGGATATTGCCAAGGTCATGGGTCTTCCCCTGTGCGACGCCACGGTCAATACCTTCCCCGACGGAGAAAGCTTCGTTCAGATTAAGGAATCCATTCGTGGCGCAGACGCCTTCATTGTTCAGCCGACCTGCCCGCCCACGAACCACAACCTCATGGAGCTGCTCGTGATGGTTGATGCCGTGCGCCGCGCCAGCGCCAGCCGCATTACCGCTGTTATCCCCTTCTACGGCTATGCCCGCCAGGACCGCAAGGACAAGCCCAGAGTTCCCATCACTTCCAAACTGGTAGCCAACCTGCTGACCGCCGCCGGTGTGAACCGCGTGCTCACCATGGATCTGCACGCTGCCCAGATTCAGGGCTTCTTCGAAATCCCCGTTGACCACCTGCACAGCGTGCCCGTGCTCGTGAAGCACCTCAAGGCCAACTACGTGAAGGATATGAACAACCTCGTGGTTGTTTCGCCCGACATCGGCGGCGTGAAGAACGCCAAGAGCTATGCCAACATCCTCGGTACAGACCTGGCCATCGTGGCCAAACAGCGCATTTCCGCCACAGAGGTGGATGCCCATGCCGTCATCGGCGATGTGAAGGGCAAGGATGTGCTCATGGTGGACGATATGACTGAATCCGGCGGCACCCTCTGCGCCGCTGCCAAGATTCTCAAGGAACACGGCGCTGCCCGCATCTTTGCCGGCGTGTCCCACGGCGTGCTCACCGATACGGCCCGCCAGCGTCTGGCCAACAGCTCCATCGAGTGCCTGCTCACCTCCGACTCCGTCCCCATGGCCTATGGTGACCGTGTCGATACCGTGAGCATTGCCCCGCTCTTTGCGCAGGCCATCGCCAACATTCACCACAATGCTTCCGTGACCCACCTCTTCGAGGTGTAAGCCTGTACGCAAAGCGATTTTAATCCCAGCGGCAGCCCGGTTCTCCTTTCCGCGTGCAACGATGGGTCTGTTTCAGATTTGCTGATGCTATTCTGCGCAAGAAAACAAAAAATTGTAATTTATCGGCGAGCAAAGCGAGCGGAAATTAGAGTCCCGTGAGGGACGGCAGCCTTTAGCGCGGGGTGGAGCGACGAAGTCGCGGAACCCCGGGTTAAACAATAAAACAACCGGAACCCCGAACGCAGTGAGT
>JAZQVE010000006.1:0-5566 GCA_045631705.1 Akkermansia sp.
GCGCCGGCCGCAAGAAGAAGTCTGACTACGGCATCATGCTTGCCGAGAAGCAGAAGCTTCGCTTCATGTACGGCGTGCTCGAAGGTCAGTTCCGCAAGTACTATGAGGAAGCCTCCCGTCGTCGCGGCGTGACTGGCGATACCCTCCTGCAGCTTCTGGAGACCCGCCTTGACAACATCATCTACCGCCTTAACTTCGCCACCACCCGCGCCGCTGCTCGCCAGATGGTGTCCCACGGCCACGTGACGGTGAACGGCAAGAAGGTGAACATCGCCTCCTACAGCTGCAAGCCCGGCGACGTGATCAGCGTTGCTGCCAAGGCTCGCTCCCAGGCTCTGGCCAACCGCTTCGTTGAGCTTGCTGCCAGCGCTACCACTCCCGATTGGCTTGAGGTTGACACCGCCAAGCTTTCCGGCAAGGTGGCCCGCATCCCCTCCGTGGAGGAGATTGCTCCCATCGTGAACGTGCAGCTCATCGTTGAGCTCTACTCCCGCTAATAACGGGGTTCCCGATAAAGGAAACACTTATGGCGACTGCATACTCTGGTATGCAGTCGCTGTTTTTTTACTGTCTGTTTGCAGTTGGTGTGGCGGGCTCTATCTATTAGGTTTGCAGGTCGACTATCATCTTGAGCCCGGCGACTTGTTGGTATAGGCTGGGGCCTTGTGAAACAGGAACTACCCTACGACCTTACCGTTATCACCGTCTGCCGCAATGCCCTGGCGCACCTGCCCCGTTGCATTGCCTCTGTGCAGCCCTTGTATCATTCCCCTCTTCGGGTGGAGCATCTGATTATTGATGGCGCTTCGACCGATGGCTCTGTGGAATATCTGGAAAAGGCCCAGCATTGCGGGCTCATCACCTGCTACGTGAGCGAACCGGACAACGGCATCTACGATGCCATGAACAAGGGCATCTACCTGGCTCAGGGCAGGGTGATTGTCTTTATCAATGCGGATGATGAGATTGTGCCGGGAGCCGTGCCGGAGTGCTGTGCGCCGATTCTTGCGGGCGAAGCCAGCTACACCGTGGCCTCGGCCTGGTGCATTGCGGGGAAACGCCGCCGACTGCTGCATCCGCGTATGGATAGTGTGCTCTGGCGGCAGCCGTATTGCCACCAGGCCATGTATTGCTCCCGCGAGCTGCTCGTGTGTTTCGATGGCTTTGCCGGCGATTCCTTTCCCATTGGTGCCGATACGGATCTGATGCGTCGGCTGTATGTGGCACGCGTTCCGTATGAGATAGTGCCGGTGGTGGCCGCCTATTTTTACACGGGTGGCGCATCCTCTGCTCCCGAAGCGAGCCGTGATGTATACGAACTCATGCTCAAATTTGCCAAGGCATGCCGCACAGAGGTGCGCCGCCGGCCTGCCATGTCCGGCCTGGTGATGAAGCATCTGCGGCGCTATGCGAATAAGCGCATGCTGCTCAACCCGCAGGAGGATGGCTTTTCCATGGAGTCGGAGCGCCTGGCTTCCTTTGTGCGCCAGGTGGTGCAGGGGCTCAGCCCGCTGCAGCGTCTTGTTCTGCTGAATCGCCTGCGCCTGCAAGGCCTGTGGTATGCCTTCCGCTCCCGCTGCTGCACGGGCAGGCGCCGGGAACACACGCGCCTGAACCGGAAAATCTGTACCCTTTTTGCCGATAATATATGAACAACCCGGACTTGCCCCTGGTGACGGTGGTCACCGTGTGCTACAACTTGGTTTCTGCTGGGCGGAGCACCCTGCTGGAGCAGTGCCTGCGCTCTGTCCATGAGCAGGAATACCCGCATGTGGAGCACCTTGTCATCGATGGCGGCTCGCAGGATGGCACAGTGGAGCTGCTGCAGCGCTATGCCTCCCGCGGCTGGATTCGCTACATCTCTGAGCCGGACCACGGTATCTACGATGCCATGAACAAAGGAATCCGCCTGGCCCGGGGCAGATATGTCGCCTTTCTGAACAGCGATGATTTCTGGCACCACCGCCGTGCCATTGCAGCCTCTGTGGCGGCGCTGGAGCAGGGAAATGCAGCCTTCTCCTACGCGCCCCGGAGCATCGTGCAGGAGAATGGCGCCTATGTCTGCACAGAGTCAGCATTCCTGGGAGTGTTTCCTCAGCTTATGCCATTCTGCCACCAGACCATGTTCACACGCCGCGCCGTGTTGCTGGACCATGGTGGGTTCGATGCCGCACATTACCGCAGCGCTGCGGACTATGACCTGGTGTGGCGCCTGCTGCTGGGCGGAGAATGCGGCGTCTACGTGGCGCTGAACTTCACCTCCTTCCGGCTGGGTGGGTATTCCGTGGCCTGCGATGAGGTGTCCCGGCAGGAATGCCGGCAGATCCGCCGTCAGCACCTGGGGGAGACCGCTGCCATGCGCCTGCAGGATGGAGTGCTGGAGGAGTCCAGCCTCCTGCAGATGCTGGATGCGCTGCATCCCCGTGTGGGGCTGGAGCTGGTGCGGGCCTATGCCGAGGCCTCGCCCGGATGCTATAGACTCGCACATGGCCTGCTGCGCCGCACTCGTGCTGGAGTGGAATCATGTCCGGGAGCCGGTCGTTCACGCCAGACCTTCACCCTGCGCCTGCTGCGTTGCGTCCCCTTGCTATCCTGCAAATACCGCCCGAACCGGCAGGATTGGTACCTGCTGGGCTTCATCCCGTTGATGCGGCTTCGCCGCCGGGGCTCGCGCACCAGCGTACGCCTGTTCTTTATTCTGCCACTGGCAGAGTACAGCATGAAAGCCGAATCCCGGCATGCAGAGTAGTCCTTATTCCTTCACAGTGGAGAATGAATGGTAGTGCAGCAGCACCTTGTCGCGGGGCGCGTTGATGCATGCCTCGAAGCACCCGCGACAGAGCCGCCCATCAGGGGCAGTGTAGCTCACCCTGCCGCCGGTATAGTGCTGCCAGGATTCCGAGCCCACCATCGCAGCCAGACTGTCCAGCTTCAGCGCCTTGAAATTGCACTCAATCTGCCTCTGCGCCAGCGATGAATCAGTCGGCGTGAGCCCGTATCCGCGGATAAAGTCACCAATCCACGTCGTGCTCGCCTCAAATATCACCGTAGAACTGAAATCAAACATCCCGCCGCTCTCGTGTACAATCGGGTACTCGTCGCTCCTTTGCTCTGGAAGCCTCACCAGTTCAGCGCAGCTGATGCACTGCTGCGCCTCCGCTCCCATGCGGAATGCAAAATTCGCATTATCAGCCTCATAAATATGCCAGCCAATCCAGGCCACGGCAGCCACCAACGCCCCCATAATCAGGAGCACCAAACCACATCCCCAGCGTGCAATCAGACCCTTCTTACCCATATGAATCACTAATGATTAATCCTTATTTCCTCCCCTTGTATCTTTCGAGCAGGGCATCGGGCTTCGGCTCGCGGCCCAGGAACTCGCGCACCTGCTGCATGGCCGGCACACTGCTGCCGCGCTCCAGAATGCAGCGGCGATACTCCGCCCCCGTAGCAGGATTCAGCACACCCTCCTTCTGAAAACGCTGCATCGCATCCGCCGCCAGCATCTCAGACCACTTGTAGGTATACATCGCGGCAGCATAGCCCTCTGCCATACTGTGGGTCAGCGTGCGCATCTCGCTGGGCGGCTGCTCCGTGTAGGGGAAGAGCCAGGGCTGCAGAATCTCGCGGCACACCTCATCCAGCGGCCGTCCGCGGTACTTATCGTGGTAATGCATGTGCAGCTCCAGATCCAGCTTGCTCAGGCAGAGCATGCGCATGTGCATCTCGATGGGATTTGACCCGCGGGAAGCCGCCAGCTGCTGCGCCAGCGCATCGGGCAGGGGCTCACCCGTCTGATAATGACTCGTGAATGTAGCCAGCGCGGCGGGCTCCCATATCCAGCTCTCCTGCAGCTGGCTGGGCATCTCCACAAAATCGCGCTCCACCTCAGCCGTGCAGTGGGCCCGCAGCTCGCCGTGGCCCAGCATCATGTGCATCATGTGCCCGAATTCGTGGAACAGCATGTAAAGCTCCCCATGGTGCATCAGATGCGGCACCCCCGGCTTCGGCGGAGTGAAATTCGCCATCAGTGCGGCCAGGTGCGGCTCACCAGGGCCACCATCCGACGCCGGCTCGCCATCCCGCAGTGGCAGACACCAGGCCTGCGGACGCTTCCCGTTGCGGGCGTAGATATCCAGATAAAACGACCCGAGGTGGTGCCCCGTGGCAGAATCCCTCACCGCAAAGCAGCGCACATCCGGGTGCCATACCTCCACATGCCCCGCGGGCGCGGTCTCCCCCTCCTTCAGACACACCGTCGGCAGCTCCTCGAAGCGCACCCCCAGCAGCCCGGACCACAAATCCAGCAGCCCCGTCAGCACCTTCTGCATCTGCAGATACGGCGTAATCACATTCACATTGAAACTACTGCGCTTCGGTGGGAGCAGGGCATTCAAATACTCTACATCCCAGGGATTCACCGCCTTCAGCTCCTGCCCGCAGACCTGGGAAAACCGCTTCATCTCCGCCGCCACATAGGCATCCCAAGCCGGCTTGCTCTGCTGCAGCATCTCATCCACAAAAGCCAGCGCCCTCTCCCCGCTGCCCATCATGCGGCGCGCCGCCTGCATATCCGCGTAATTCGCATAGCCCAGCAGCGTGGCCAGCTCGTGCCGCAGCTCCAGAATGCGCCACACAATCGGCTCCGTATCAAACATCGAAAACCTCGAACCGGCGGAGTGAACACCCTGCCAGCACTTCCGGCGCGTCTCCGCCACCTTGCAATAGCGCAGCACCGCAGAAGCCGGCGCCGTGCTCAGATTCACCAGCCAGGCCGGCTGGGCATCCTCTGCCTTTTCGCCCTCCTCGCCAGTGGCACTGGCGTCATTACCGCCGCCATTCATGGGCGAGGCCTTCGCGGCAGCCGCAGCCGCCTGCATCCAGCGCGGCGGCATACCCTCCAGCTCTGCCGGGTCCGTGATACGCAGACTCCACATCGACGGCCCCATCTTGACATAAGTGGAAAAACGGTAACTCAGCTTCGACAACTCCGTCTCGATGGCTGCCTTGCGCTCCTGCTGCTCAAGGCTGAGGTAAAGCCCCGTATCGCGCATGCGGGCCAGCGTCTGCTGCACAAATCGCTGCTGGGCCGGGCTCAGCTGCGCCACCCAGGGAGCATTGCCGGCCTCCTGCAGTACCTGCGCAATCCGCGCCGAGTGCAGACCATCCGCCTTGTAAGACATAATCTGCGCATGCACATCCTTCATCGTGTGCTGAATCGCCGTCGCCCCGGTAGCCAGCTGCAGATGGTTCAGGTAATTCGCCAGCTGCTTCACATTCTCATCCGCCTTGTACCAGGCCTGGAACGTATTCTCAAACGTCGCCGTCTCCGGCGTCACCGCCGCAATCGCCGCCAGCCGCTCCCGCGCCTCCTCCAGCGCCACCTTCACATCCGCCATCGCCTGCGCATACGTCATCTGCGACCACGCCGGATACAGCGCATCCCGGAAAAACGGATGCTTTTCCGCCTTTGCCTTCGCCTCCGCATCAGCCCCCGCCCCCCAACCCTGCACAAGCAGAGCAGGGGGCACCCCCCCCCCCCCCCCCCCCCCCCCCCCCGCCC
>JAZQVE010000007.1:0-8316 GCA_045631705.1 Akkermansia sp.
AGACCGGCAGCCTTGGCCTTCTTGAAATCAGCATAGGAGGCGGCGGAGTGACCGGCGGAGCAGGTGATGCCCGCGGCTGTAGCCTGGTTGATGAAGTCGATGGCGCCGGGCATTTCCGGAGCCATGGAGATGAGCAGCACCGGGTAGATGTCGTTCAGCATGGCTACTTCTTCGTAGTCAGCGGGACGCACGAAAGCGGGGTTCTGGGCGCCGCACTGCTTGGGGTTGATGTAGGGCCCTTCCAGATGCACACCGGGGGTCTTGGAGCCGTTCGGGGAGGCTGCGTATTCCTTCACAACGGTGCAGACATCGGCCAGGGTCTTGGTGCCCAGGGTCAGGGTGGTGGGCAGCCAGGTGGTCACACCTTCCTTCATCTTGCAGTCGGCAATGGTGCGGATGCTCTCCACCTTGCAGTCGCAGGTGTCGCAGCCACCGGCGCCGTGGGAGTGGATGTCGATGAAGCCGGGCATGAGCATGTTGCCGCCGGCGTCGATGGTCTTGTCGGCCTCGGCGGTTTCACCAGGCTGCAGCACGGCGATAATCTTGTTGCCTTCCACAAGCACGGAACCACCGGGCAGGTCAATGCCGGGGGAGATGATACGGGCGTTCGTGATGAGTGTCTTCATAATCGGAATATAAGGGGTATGACAGGAGGGGATTCTCCTGCTTACGTGTTCAGTTTACCTATATCTCCACCATGAAGCAAGGAAAAAGAAAGGGCTGGCGGGCTTTTTTCTCTGCTAGGTTTTGAATATGCCTCCTCCAGAGACCTAGATGGGTAATTTGGCGGAGGGATGTCACCCTCTCTCTGAGCCCATCGCAGACGGGCGAAGTTTCATGTCCATTGCCATTCATGGCAAAGGCACATTCCTCGCCTTCCGGCTCGTCAGTGAAATCGGTAGTCTCTCGACTACCGGTGAAACTTCGCAGCTGGCGCTGCTCAGAGGGTTAAACGGCCATCCACCCCTTTGCTGCTGGCAAGCCGCGATTTTCACTTGCATCTGAGGCAGATATCGGGTACGATTCACCCACCACGCAGTATTGCCAGATATGAGCCAGGATAACAGCGAGAGAATAGACTTGAAAGCCGGAGCTTCCGTGCATGCGGGTGCGAATGTGGTCATGCCGCAGGCCCCGAATGTGGAGAAGAGTCTGCTGGCCATGATGACGATTGATCCGTCCAACATCGTCTCGCAGTGTGTGTCCAAGGGCATGACGACGGATTTCTTCTACATTCCGGCGCATAAGATACTGTGGGAAATTTTCCGCGACCGTTATGATAAGGGCATTCCGATTGATGTGACCTCGGTGATGCAGCACCTGGCCGACCGCAACAAGCTGGAGGCCGTGGGCGGTGCTTCGGGACTCATGGATGTGTTCTCCTACGCTACGAATACGGGGCTGTTCAACCTGCATTTCGAGACGCTGAAGGAAAAGTATGTGCGCCGCGCCATCATTCTGACGGCCAATCAGGCCAGTGAATCGGCCTACACCAGCGAGGCCGAGGTGGATGCCCTGCTGGATGAAACGGAAAAGGCTGTGCTGGAAATCCGCCAGAGCACCAACAAGGGCGGCGAGTGGAAGCTGAGCACGGATATTGCCGCTGCGGTGAGCAACATGGAGCGCATGATGAGCAGCAAAGGCGAGGTGCTGGGTCTCACCACCGGTTATCCCCGCCTGGATTCCATGATTAACGGCCTGAAGGGCGGTGAACTCTTCATCATCGCAGCTCGTCCGTCCATGGGTAAGACCTCCTTCCTGCTCAACATCATGGAGCACCTGGCGCTGAACGTGAAGAAGCCCATTCTCATCTTCTCCTGCGAAATGCCCAGCGTGCAGCTGGTGGAGCGTCTGCTCTACGCCCGAAGCGGGGTGAGTAAGCAACTTCTTATTTCCAAGCAGGGCGGCATGGCCAAAGAGGACATGAAGCGCCTGAAGTATGCCATCAATGAGCTGCGTGCCAGTAAGATTGTGATTGATGACACCGCGGCCATTTCCATTGCCGAGCTGCGCGCCAAGGCCCGCCGCGTGATGCGCGACCACCCGGATCTCTGCGCCATCGGTATTGACTACCTGCAGCTCATGCGCTCCCACACCAAGCAGGCCCAGAACAGCCGCGAACGTGAAATTGCTGAAATTTCCGGTGGCCTGAAGAGCCTGGCCAAGGAGCTGAACCTGCCCATCCTGGCACTGGCCCAGCTGAACCGTGGTCCGGAAAACCGTCCCGGCAAGAACAAGGGTGTGCCCATGATGAGTGACCTTCGTGAATCCGGTGCTATCGAGCAGGACGCCGACATGATTGGCCTGCTGTACCGTATGGCTTACTACGCAGAGGACGATGAAGACCGAGAGAACATGGGCTCCGATGCCAATCTTTCGCTTTCCAAGAACCGTAACGGTCCCACTGGTGATATTCCGCTGACCTTCATACCGGAACTGATGCGATTCACGCCGCGTATTCCGCGGCCTGATGAAGAGGAAGAGGGTTGATGATACGGCGCCTTCCAGTGTTTCTGCTTGGTCTGCTGGTGCTGCTGCTGGCAGCGTGCCAGCAGTTCCCTGGTCCTGCTACTCCCGCGGTGGTGCTGGATATCGGCCACTCGGCGGAGTATCCTGGTGCCCGCACTCCGGGCAAGGTGGATGGTCGGCGTCTTTCCGAGTGCGAATTCTGGTACGAATACAGCTACTACACCAAGAAAGTGGTGGAAGCTGCTGGTTATCCCTGCGTGGTGTGCAATCGCGGGTATCTGGCTGATGATGAGCGCTATGAAGAATGGGCTGAGCGTGCGGATGTGCAGCAGCTGAAGAAACGGGAGAAACCGGGGAAACGCTATCCTTCCCGTTATTATCCGGATCGCGTGGCGGCCGGTATTATCAGCGCGGATTATGCCGTGTACCGCCAGGCCCCGGCCATGGTGTTCCTGCATCACAACAGCAACGGCAACGGCTGGCGGCGCTACCGGCAGGATTCCATTATCCTTGCCAATCGGCATAATGGTGTTCCTCTGGCACAGGCTATTGCCGATGCACTGAACTCCCGCTGCCTGAATCACGGCATGCCCAATAAGGGGAAGAAGTGCAAGGTGGAGGTGCGCTACCGGGACGCCTCCCGCGGCGGCGGATGGCTGAATGTGTGCGATGATGCCGGGATTCCCGCAGCCATCATCGAGGCTGCCTTCCTGAATAACCGCCAGCATGCCCGCTACCTGGCCGACCCGGGAAATGCCCGTCGCTATGCGGAGGCCGTAGGCCACGGCATTGTGCACTATCTGCGCACGCAGAGCGGCACGGTACACCACCGCCGCCTAAATGTGAACGAGCCGGATGAAGGCTCCTTCGGCTACGCCCGCGAATCCCGCCGCCTGGATGTCCCCGGCGCTAAGCATCTGTTGTGAGCAGAGGGGGTATCAGTCCGCCACGTAAGTGGCGGATTTCATACACTGGCGCAGCCAGTGTAATTCATGCGGGGCGAAGCATCGCTTTCATACGCCCGTCAGGGCGTAATCCATTGAGCCGCGTAGCGGCGACTGGTTACCGCTGCATCAGCAGCGGTACAGCCTATACGGCAATGCCATGCAAATAGCGTTCATTGGGAAGTAAAATCGCTTTCCAATGCCAATTTATATAATAAACGAATACTCCACCGGCAGTACTGCTGCTCGTGCATGAAATACGCAGGCATTGCCAGCGTATGAAGTTGCTCGGGATTCAGTCAATTTCCGGCATGGATATGATGCGCGGGGCGATGGATGCCAGCTGGCGCAGCGGATAGGCTGCAGCCCACATGGCCAGAAGTTTGAAGATGGAGCCGAATACCAGCAGACCTGGCATGTCGCAGCAGTAGGCGAGGAGCAGGAGAATGGGCAGGGCGATAATCTGCACCTTCAGTCCGCGAGAGGCTGCTGCCATGTGGAAGAAGTTGAAAGCAGCAGCGTAAATCAGGAAGGCTCCCAGAATGAGCGGCAGCTCGCCCTGGCGGTAGAGCAGGACCTGGCCGGTGATGAGTGACCAGCCCCAGCAAATGGGAACAACTGGGGCAAAAAGGGCGCCGATACGCAGTAGCCAGCGGCTCAGCCAGATACCTTGCTTAGCCAGCAGAACCGGCTGGCACCAGGCCGCCAGCACTGTCAGCAGGGCAATGCAGCAGACCAGCAGGGTGGAGGAGATAACCCCGCATATGATGCCTGCCAGCGGCAGCCGCAGCGGCATGAGCGCCAGCTCGGCCAGCGAAAAGCCGGCACAGGCCACCAGGGAATAACGGGTGATGGTGGCCAGCGCTGCTATGCCTCGCTTCACCGGCGGCAGCAGGTGGTATTCAATTCTCTCCATGGGCGGTGTTCTCTGCAGCCGGCGTTGGAACAGGGGCAAATCCCATGGGGAAGCGGGCCTTGCCGCTCATATCTGTCAGCACGCGGCACTGGGTATAGCCCAGTTCCTTCATGATTTTCTGCGTGGCAGGACCCTGGTCGTGTCCTACCTCCAGCATCACCAGCGCGCGCGGTGCCAGGTGGGGCAGGGCATCCTTCAGGAAGCGGCGCACAATATCCAGGCCATCCGGTCCGCCGTAGAGGGCGGTGGCGGGGTCGTGCTGCACCTCGATGGATACTTCCTCGCCCTCCGGTACATAGGGCAGATTGGCCAGCACCAGGTTGAACAGCCCCTCCGGCGGACGCACGGCTCCTTCCTCCGGGGTATCCCAAGCGGTGAAGAGGTCGCTGCGGTAGGTCTTGACGCGGGCTCCCAGCGCCGTGGCGTTTTCCAGGGTCAGGGAAAGGGCTGCTTCCGAGATATCGGCCATGATTACCTCCGGCGCCTGGCGGGCAAGCTCCAGCGCCAGGGTGATACCGATGATGCCGCTGCCGCAGCCCATGTCCAGTACTCGCATGCCCTGGCTGCGCGGGGCCATCTGCAGGGCAAACTCCACAAGTTCCTCAGTCTCCGGGCGGGGGATGAGGGCGCGGGCATCGGTGCGGAACTCGCGGCGGTAGAATTCGGTGCTGCCCAGCAGGTGCTGCAGGGGCTCGCCCTGCGCGCGGCGGCGCAGCAGTTCGCGCAGCTGGCTTAACTTATCCTCCGGCAGCGGGTCATCGTAGTGCAGGTAAAGCCAGGTCTTGTTTACTCCCAGCACATGCACCAGCAGGCTCTGCATGGAGTGGCGGGCACCCTCCACTCCGCGCTCCTCCAGGTAGGTGGTGCCACTGCTCAGTACATCCTGAATGGTCTTCATGCCGGGTGCTTATTTGAGTTCATCCATGCGCTCCTCCATCTCCACATGCTGCATGCGGGAGATGATGTCATCCAGCGCACCGGTAGTCAGCACAATGTCCAGATTGTAGGCAGTGTAGCCGATTCGATGGTCGGTGAAGCGGTTCTGCGGGAAATTATAGGTGCGGATTTTCTCTTCGCGGCCGCCGGAGCCGATGAGGGCTCGACGCTGGGCAGAGTAGGATTCCTGCGCCTCGCGCTGTTTCATTTCGAACAGGCGGGCGCGCAGAATGCGCATGGCCGTTTCCTTGTTCTTCAACTGGGAGCGGCCGTCTTCACAGCGCACCATGATGCCCGTGGGCAGGTGGAAAATCTGCACGGCGGATTCCGTGCGGTTCACGTGCTGGCCGCCGGCACCACCAGCGCGGCAGGTTTCGATGCGCAGGTCCTCCTGGCGAATCACCACGTCCACTTCCTCAGCCTCCGGCAGCACGGCTACCGTGGCGGTGCTGGTGTGAATGCGCCCCTGTGTCTCCGTGGCGGGCACGCGCTGTACGCGGTGCACACCACTCTCGTACTTCAGGTAGCGGAACACCTCCTCGCCGGAAATGCGGACTGTCACTTCCTTGAACCCACCGATATCGTTCGGGCTGGCATCCAGTACCTCCACGCGCCAGCCGCGGCTTTCCGCGTAGCGCTGGTACATGCCCAGCAAATCACCTGCAAAGAGAGCGGCTTCATCACCACCTGTGCCGGCGCGGATTTCCACCAGCGCGTCGCGGTCCTCTGTCTCATCCCGCGGCAGCAGGCTGTACTGAATCTGCTCCATCAGCTTCGTCACTTTCGGCTCCAGCTCCTCCAGCTCGGCTGCGGCCAGTTCGGCCATTTCGGGGTCATCGCCGGAAGCAAGCTCGCGGTTCTCCTCAATCTGCTGCAGGCAGGCCTGCAGGGTGGCCCAATCGCGCATCAGCTCCTGGGTGCGGCGGTGTTCTCGCATCAGTTCACCGGCGCGCTGGCGGTCCTGAAACAGCTCCGGGTCGGCTATCTGCACCTCCAGCTCTGCCAGGCGCTCGCGTCGTTTCTCGATGAGGGGGGCGTAATCCATACGTACCCGCCCATTCTAGCTTACACCTTCACCGCGTGCAAGTGCAATCTGTGTGCTGGAGATGGAGAATGTTGGATTTTAGATGCCGGATAGAGCAAATCCAGCGAGCCTCCGGCTCAGCCGTCATTCATCTGCCGCAAAGCCTCTGGGAACCTTGCAATTGTCAATAGCCAATCGTCATTTATACTTCCATAACCATTGATGCACTAATTAAAGCTTGCCACACCTGCAGGTCTGTGGTAAAAGTATGCCCGCAGCCCACGCTGGCTGCACTCACTGCGTGGTCTCGTGGTGTAAAGGTAGCACTAGGGATTTTGATTCCCTCTGTCTAGGTTCGAATCCTGGCGAGACTAGCAAAGCAATCCTCCTAATTACTCAAAATAAAGTAGTTAGGAGGATTTTTGCAACACCGTTGCAAGAAATTTTGCAATTTCTGATGCAAAAATCATTCAAATTCAGACATTTTGGCATCATAAAATTTCTACAATGTTATTATCTTTGTTCTGCCGCAAGGTCATGGATAAAAAATAGGTGAGGACGAGATTGTCCTGATACCAACACCAGAATACCGATAAGGCCTTGTAAGCCACCTGCTTGGTCATCCAGTTGGCAAAGTCCGTGCCGTTGTTCCAGTTCCATTTGTATGTAATCTATTCTCTCATTATAAATTATTTAGAGAGTTAGACTGCATCAGGGGTGATGTTGTAGTAATCCTCGGATTTCGTCTTGATAATGGTTCAGCGATAGCATAATAAAAAAGCCACTCTCCGTGGTAATGGGAGAGTGTCCTTTGATAATTAATTTGAGGTATCAATTATACCGTAGTATCAGGATACTTGGTAGAAGTGCCGTATGCGTTCGTTCCTTTTTCACTATCCTTGAAGAGTAGGATGAGACCGTAAATCAAGCCAGGGATGCCAACCAATACCGCAAGGGCTATTAAATCATACGAAACAGCCACTAATACCTGCGAAATCAGCCCAATTATTAATAGAGTGGTAATAAATGTTCCTTTATGACCAATGTCATGCGCTCTTTTTATGCAAAAGGGCAAGTAAAAGAAAATGGATGCAGGTATGTTAATAATCAGATTGACTTGCATTGCCTGTTGTTGAAGACTTTCAATACTACTTGGGTTTCTCATTATTTCCTCCCAAGTAGGTGGTGTCAGTAGTATGGCTTGGAGTATGTTACTAAGGATACCTAGAATTATACTCGCCAGAAACACGCGCCAAAAATACTGCTTTCTGGTAAATCGTCCGCCGAAGAGCGATGGCTTGAGCCAAGTGGTTTCTACTACTTCCGACTTTTGAGGGGGATTAGGTGTGTTATCTGACATAGTTTTGAGGAGTGTTAGTGTTACTTATGTTGTGAAACTACTTTGCCCAAAAGACTGTTCTCTTGGGGTGTATAATGTAACACCTCCGTCTTTTTGCTTCAAGAATAAAAGTAACTAAAATTCAAAATTTTGGAATGAGAACAACAGAATTATCCCTACACCTCACACAGAATCAGGGGTAATGTTGTAGTAATCCTCGGCTTCCGTCTTGGTGATGGCTCTCCGATAGTGCTTCAACAGCATGCCGATGTCATGTCCCAACTGATTAGCAGTCTCGGTGTAACCCTGACTCTCTGCCATGAATGATGCAGCCGTGTGGCGGATGCAGTTCTTCGGAAGAACGATGCCTGTCTCCGTTGCCAGTGCTTTAAGGAAAGAACTGTGAGCAGTCTTACGCTGTTTCAGAGTATCACCTTGGATAAGCGTATCAGTCGCATTCATACTTACACCGTTCTCCTTGGCAAAGTCCATCCAAGCCTTCACATTCTCGGTGGGATAGATGAAGCGAGCGATACCATTCTTGGCAACAGCAGCCGATACAAAGATTTCATTACGACCGCCAACAAAGATGTCACCGTAGGTCAGTTTAGCTCTCTCTTCCACACGAGCACCACAGAAGAAGCCTACTGCCAGCACAGGGATGAATGAGTGATACTTCGGATTGTTT
>JAZQVE010000008.1:0-33962 GCA_045631705.1 Akkermansia sp.
GGCAGTAATAGACACATCCGTCTTACCCTGAACCTCGGCAGATATGGTATTATCCGTTCCGGCGGCTACAGTCACCGAGCCGCCAGTTGCTGTTACGGCGTCCTTCAGCTCGTTGCTCCCGGTTGTGGCAGTGATGGCTACGCTGTCCCCGCCCTGCACCGTGGAGGAAAGCGCATTGCTACCACCCGCCGTCACGGTTACATCCGTTCCGGCGGCAAGCGCGGAATCGATGGTATTGTCTGTACCGGCGGTCACCGCCACAGAACCATCCGTGGCCGTCACGCTGGCTCCGGTCAGGCTATTGCTACCGGCGGTAGCAGTGATAGCTACGCTGTTCCCACCCTGCACCGTGGAGGAAAGCACATTGCTACCCCCTGCCGTCACGCTTACATCCGTTCCGGCGGCAAGCGCGGAGTCGATGGTGTTGTCCGTACCGGCGGTCACCGTTACCGAGCCATTGGTTGCGGTGATTGTGGCGTCCAGATCTGTGGCTTCTGTTGCTGTAATCTGCACATTTCCATCGGCCTGAATGCTTTCTCCGGCAATAGAAGCATCTCCATTGTCTGCTATGACACTCACATTCCCCTGAGTAGAATCAACGGTGGAACCGGTTATTCCGACAGAATCACCCTTTACCGCAATATCGCCTGCAGAATCCAGTGCAGTACCATTGCTGATACTGGTCGTGCCATCCGCTCCCACACTGATGCTGGCACCATCCACATCCACACCATTCACCGTGGTGCTGGTAGTACCGGCAATGTTGACAGCTCCCGTGCCTGTTACGTTCTCCCCACTGACTTCCACATTACCCCCCGCTATAGAAACGGATACACCATCAGCATCTGCACCAGTGGAATCTACAGAAACGTCCGTCAGGCTCACCGTTGTACCCGTCACGACAATCCTGCCTGTAGCATCCAGCGTGGTGGGAGTAGTCCCACTGCCGTCATTTGCAGATGAACCAAGTGTGGTTGCACCCGATGCATTGCCAATAGCCAGACTTCCACCATCAACCTCTACCCCCTTGAGAGTAGTCTCCACACTGCCCCCAATAGACACGGTTCCCGGAGGAGTGGTATCAGCGCCGCTCACAAAATCTGTTTCTCCCGTAACCGGTACCGCACTCCCTACGGAAACAGCTGATGCGTCCGTCATGACAACCGCCGCGCCGGTGATACTGATATCGCCCTGCGCCTCGACCTCGGCTTCGCGGATATTGACACCTCCCATGGGATTGTGTGTGACAGGGTCCTCCTCATATTCTCCGTAGGCCTTTATGCTGACAGAGCCATCGTGTGACCGTATCGTCGCATCATCCGAAATATTCACCCTGCTTCCCTTGACATCGATATCACCTGTAGCCGTGAGCGAGCTGTGCACATTCTCCAATTCGGATTCACTGGTGATATTAGTATCACCCGTCTCTGTACCCACACTGATAGTATCAGCAGTGGCCGTCACGTCTGCCAAGCCCGTGTTCGAAGTGCCGGCAAGGGTCAGATTCTTCGCAGCTGTGAAGCTGGACTGTACAGCATCCACCCTTGCACCGGTCATTCCCACGTTGCCCGTGTCACTGTCAACCACAGAGGAAATCATGTAGGCTCGGCCATTGCTGCTTTCAATCCTGACATCGCCATCATTGGCAGTTGCCTTGGCCTGATAGATATAGTTGCTATAACCTCCACCGTTTGATATCAGTTCGATATCACCCTGTTCAGCCAGCAGCTCAGCACTGGAAACAGTGTTCAATGAGCTCGTGTACACGCTGATACCCGTCCCGGCGGTGATGGACGGAGTCGTATCCTTGGGATCCATGGCCGTAAAATTAGCACCGCCAAAGGAGAAATTCCCCTCCGCATCCACCACACCGGAGAAAATACCATTGCCGAAGGGAAGCTGCACATCAATATCTCCCCCCGCCGAAACCTTCGAATATCTGGTCCAGGCAAGCTCACTGGAACCGGCATCCTTGACTGTAATATTTCCACCGGCGGACATGGTGGCCATGTCATTCTCCGTATTGCCGCCTGCCAGGCGAATAGTAGAGACATTTGTTCTCTGCACACCGATGCTATCGAACGTAATATCACCATCAGCATTGATACTTAACGTACCAGTATATGTCGCATCAGTACTCGCGCCGTTGCCGGATGAAGCATCCTGCCCCACAGCCGCATCGACCCGATGATTAAACACAATATCACCGCCTGCCTCGATAACGCTGCTCCCGCTACCTCGAATAATCAGGTTCTGATGTTCATTCACATTACCTTCCGAATCCACGCCGATTGTAATGTTACCCTCTGCGACGATTTCCGGGTTATATAAAGTCGTGGCGGTTGATTCCATGGTAATGTTTCCGGGAGTGTCATCAGCACCATTACCGGCGTGAAGATTCAGGCCATCATATCCGGACGCAGAATCCATAGGGGATACCATGATGTCCCCGTCATACTCATGGGTCTCATTATTGCCGCCTACCGTTACCTCAAGAGCGGAATCCGGGGATGACACCTCGGCATATGCCTTGTTATAAGCGAAAGCAGACACCGAGAAAAGTGCTGCAATGAGGGCCTTGCGAAGCGCTACAGGAAGGTGAGTCTTCATATCGCAATGTTTACTATCTGTGGTTGAGGAATGATTGATGCACCCAACTATCACCGCCGGGCACGCCCTAAACATATCAATCAGGTAGGACTTGTAAAGCCTAATTTTCTAACTGTTGTTGTATTTCCTTCCATTTTACTCGGATTTCACCTGTTAAATCCTATCCTCCATCTACACAAACCGTTTACAATGCGCATATTTCAAACAAAATACCCAAACTCGTGAAAATTTAAAAAAATTTATGTCAGGCCCTCGCTCATTTACTTTCAAAAGCAGAAAATAACATGTTTTCCTGTTTTTTCTAGCAGAAAAAGAACGCACAATTAGAACCGCATATCATTAGTTCTCAGCAGTTTGCTATTCCTTCTAACAAAATAGGAATACCACCGCCTTTTACCTACACAAAAGATAGGTTTTATATCTATTCGCAGCTCGCATCAAGCAACGAACAGAACCAGGAGCAACAATACTAACTTATTATTACTGGGTTAGCAAAATTTTCATACTAACCTGCCGCAATTTTCAACAGAGCTACAGCATCTGCAGCCAGGCGGCGGATAGCCGCCTCGCGATTAGAAATGGCAGGGAGCCCCCAGAGGGTAAAATCATTGTGGGCAACGATGTTAAAATACATACCGCGCAGAGAAGTGAGGAACCAGAGCCAGTCACCACGCTGCATACCCGGGAAATGAGCCTGCACAGCCTCCTGCCACTCCTGAAGCGCGTACGAGTAGTGAGATTCGTATACATCACGGGTCAGCTCCGGGTCCTCATAGCCCATCTTATTCAGGAAGCAGAGCACCTCCACCCCGCTGGCCACGGTGTCATCCTGCCAGGAGGTGATGGGAGCCAGCAACCAGGAACAGATAATCTGCTCGGGGTCACCACTGTCGCGGGCTTCATCCAGCGCCGCCAGGCACACCTCGTTATACTGGGAGGAGATGAAGGCCAGGGTATCGCGGTACAAATCGGCCTTGTGCCCGAAATGGTAGCGGATAAGTCCGATATTCACCTCGGCCGCATTGGCAATATCGCGCACAGCCGCACCCTCATAGCCCAGGCGGGTGAATTGCTGCACAGCAGCGCGCATAATCTGCGCCTTGGTGTCATCAGATTTGCTCATACACCGCGTTTCTTCTTCTTTTTCTTAGCCCGTTTCTCCTCCTGCTTATTCAGGATGAACTCGCAATCCTCCTTACAGAAGCGACGCAGCTTGGTGCGGGTTATTCTGCCGCCATATTCCTTGAGGTAGACCATCTGCTTCTCCTCATCAAAGCGCTGCAGACGGGCAAATGTGGTCACTCCACCCGTAGCGGAAGTCCAGGTGCGGTACCCCTTCGGTGCAAGCTTCTCCCGGTATTCATCCATTTCCTTCTCAGCCAGCAGAACACCTTCCTTCAGCGTGGCCTCAATCTGCTGGGTGAAATCATTGTAGCCGTCAATGCCGATAACGAACTTCCCGCGAGGCGAAACCACAGCCAGAGCAGGCTTACGCTTCAGACCATAGCGGCGGGCCATGCGTTCAATCGCATCGCGGCTGTAGCGGGCCGAACTGCGGGTGCGATCATCTATTGACGCACCGGAATCCAGCTTCAGGCGCACCACACGGTCGCGGCACCATTCATTGAATGCCGGAGTATCGAGCAGCTCCTCCCCCAGCAAAGCGCTCCTCGGAGCAATCACCGAATCATGGAACCAGATGATGAGGGGACGGCATTCGCGGTGAGCCAGGCGGGTGGCCGTGCCATAGTTATCCAGCCAGCCATTACCATTGCGCCGGGCCTCGAATGCGGCAGTGATTCCCGCAATCTCCGCATCGGGATTATCCGGGTCTGTGAAATACACCTCGCCCTCGGCGCCATTGTCAATTTTCTCCAGCTCCTCCGAGGTCGTCACATTATAGCTCTGAGCATTCGGGTCCACTGCACCACCCGTCAGCAGCGGATTCATGCCCGGCATGGATTCTGCCTCAAATCCCATGCGAGGCTTGTTTATATCCTCCGGACGGGGAATATTCTCCTGCGGTTCCTTCTCCGGCGGCTGAGATACGCTGCACGAGACCAGCAGCCCCATACCCACGCACAACAGCACTGACCGGAAATACAGCTTCATTCGCCTCGTTCCTTGCGCTTGGCAGCCTGCCAGGCAGTCTCCATTTCATCGAGCGTGGCAGAAGCGAGGCTGATGCCCTGCTCCTTCAGCGCAGACTCTACCGCATTGAAGCGGCGTTCAAACTTGCGGTTGGCATTGAAGAGCGCCAGCTCCGGGTCCACCTTGCGACGACGGCAGAGGTTCACCACCACAAAAAGCAAATCGCCCAATTCCTCCGCTACGTGAGGGTCATCATCCGGCAAGTCGAGAGTCTCGGCAACCTCTGTCGTTTCCTCGCGGATTTTCTCCACCACACCAGCGTGGTCAGGCCAGTCAAATCCGACCTTGGCTACCTTCTTCGTAATCTTATATGCCTGGAGGAGGGAGGGAAGCCCCTTACCGCAATCCTGAAGGTAGGGTTTATCCTCGATGGAATGCTCCCTGCGTTTGATGGCATCCCACTGGGAGACCACCCCTTCTGCATTTTCTACCGCAGCTGAGCCAAACACATGAGGATGCCGTCTCACCAGCTTATCCGCCAGTTCGCGTGCTACCTCGTTGATACCGAATCCGGCCTCGGGGTTCTCCTGCGCCATCTCGGCATGAAAAATCACCTGCAGCAGCACATCGCCTAATTCCTCACGCAGATGCGCCCAGTCTCGCTCGCGAATAGCATCTATGCATTCGTAGCATTCCTCAATCAGGCTGCTGATGATGGAATCATGAGTCTGCTCAGCATCCCAGGGGCATCCGCCGGGCTGGCGCAGCCGATGCATGATAGCCACAGCCCGTTCCACCTGGCGGCCGGGCTCCTGGCAATGAATCATTTCTTCCTCAGTCATTTCGACTTACCGTTGCGGCGGTCGCGGCGCTCGTTTGTGGCCTTGCCCGCCAGAATATCATCGATGTGCTGCACCATATCCCACGCCACGCGGCGACGCTGATACTTACGCCACAGCAAATCGCGCAGGGTCTGCCAGTGTTCCTCTGTGAATTCGGCGGGTGTAAACACCACCTCATCGCGCTGGGAACGCCCCAGCTTGGGCGCCACCATGAGCTGCCACCAGCCACCAAAGTGCTGGGCCTCGTATGTTACCTTGTTGCCGTCCTCATCGCGGTCCTGCCAGGAGAATGTTTCCATCTGTTCGGGGTGTTTCGTGGGTTAGAAATAATAGAATCAACGACGACGGCGGCTCTGTCCCTGCTCGCGCATCTGGCGGTTGATGGCATTCACATCATCCTGCATGGTGGGAGCAATCTCTGTAACAGGGCCGGCCGTATTCAGGGAAATAATGAGCGGCTTGGAACGATTGCCACGGTTATCGTACTTGTAAATCACGCGCTGCACGAGCTTGCCTTGCGGGTGGGAATACATGCGTTCCTCCACCAGGCGGGCTCGGCTGTCGTAGCCATATGCGACCTTATAGATGATATTCTTCTTGGTATGGTCGTAGATGATACAACCCACCAGCTGGCCGTACTTGCCTTCCGTGTAATCATTCACAGCGGCCAGGCGTCCGCTGGCTGTATACGAGGAGCAACGCATACCACGCCAGCCTTTCTGGCGCTGGTAAATAGCACGCGTGCCATCCGGATGGCGCATCACACGCACCATATCACCGGTTTCATTCATGACCTCCGCGCTCTGGGCATGCACCACTGGCTGCACCGCCACCAAAACCGCGGCAAAAAGGAACATCAATCGGTGAATCATCTTGCTCATGGCGTTCATTCTACAGATTCAGCCCTCCATTGGCAAGCGGAAAGTCAGTCTTTCGCCACACGCAGAGCACGCTGCATGGCCTCCACCGTGGCATCGATATCCGCCTCGGTGTGAGCCGTGGAAATAAAGCCGGTCTCATAGGGCGACGGTGCCACATACACGCCCTGATCCAGCATGGCGTGGAAATAGCGGCGGAACATATCGAAATTGCCGCTCATGGCTGTATCCAGGTCATACACCTCCTGCGTGGTGAAATGCAGGCAGAACATGGAACCGTCGCGGATGAAGGTGAGCGGCAACTGCTCATCGCGCAGGATACGGCGCACGCCTTCCTCCAGGCGGGCACCCAGTTGTTCCAGGCGGGTATAGGAATCATGCTGCTCCAGGTAATTCAGCTGAGCCAGACCTGCGGCCATGGCCACAGGATTTCCGCTCAGCGTGCCGGCCTGGTACACCGGACCCAGCGGGGAAACGCAATCCATGATTTCCCGGCGGCCACCGAATGCGCCCACGGGCAGGCCTCCGCCGATAATCTTACCGAGTGTGGTGATATCCGGGGTGATACCCGTCTTGCCCTGCACACCGGCGGCAGAAATTCGGAAACCGGTCATCACTTCGTCGAAAATAAGTAGGGCACCGTTCTTCTCCGTTATCTCGCGCAGAAACTCCAGGTAGCCCGGCTTCGGAAGATAGAAACCGGCATTTCCCGGGAAGGGTTCCACAATGATACCGGCAATCTCACCCGGATGCTGCGCAAAGGCGCGGCGCACCGCCTCGCAGTCGTTGTACGGCAGCACGATGGTCAGATTGGCAAACTCGGCAGGCACACCGGCGCTGTCCGGTTCACCATGGGTCAATGCCCCACTACCCGCCGCCACCAGCAGGCTGTCCACATGACCGTGATAGCAGCCTGCAAACTTGATGATATACTTCCGCCCGGTATAGCCACGGGCCAGGCGCACGGCGCTCATGGTGGCCTCGGTGCCGCTGTTGGTCATGCGCACCTTCTCAATGCTGGGAATCCAGCGGCACACGGTCTCGGCCATATCTACCTCAATGCGGGTGGGAATACCATAGCCCAGTCCCTGCGGCACCGCAGCCTGCACGGCAGATATCACACACTCCGGGGCGTGCCCCAGAATCGCAGGCCCCCAGGTACCCACGTAGTCGATATACTGCTTACCGTCTTCATCCGTCAGGTGCGCACCGGCGGCCTTTGACACAAAGAACGGGGCGCGCTCCAGACGACGGAAGGCACGGACCGGTGAATTCACCCCACCGGGAATCACCCGGCACGCACGCTCAAAAAGTTCCTCAGATATCGACATGCCCGGGAGTATACCCCAACAGTCCACGCCGCACAAGTCCAAACACACTTAGAGGAAACGCAGCCAGATATACACAGAAGAAATGACAATGGAAAGCAGCATGAGCGGGAACCCCACGGCGAAATACTGCATGAAGCTCACGCGCAGCTTATGCTGGCGGGCCAGACCCAGGGCCACCACATTGGCACTGGCACCAATCACCGTACCGTTGCCACCCAGGCAGGCACCCAGAGAAAGAGACCACCACAACGGTTCCAGATTGGCATACCCCATGACGCCCATATCCTTCACCAGGGGAATCATGGTAGCCACAAAGGGGATATTATCCACAAAGGCACTCATCACAGCACTGAGCCAAAGTACACTCATTGTGGTGGAAACCGGTTCACCGCCCGTCAGCTGCATCGTCTTAGCCGCCAGCCAGTTAATGATGCCGTTCACCTCCAGGCCACCAACCAGAACGAAGAGCCCCACAAAGAAGAAGATGGTGGTCCACTCAATCTTGGAGAACACAAACTCGAGTGCTTTCTCCCGGTCGGGCATGGTCAGCAGCAGAAGCAGCGAAGCCCCCGTCACCGCAATAGTGCCGCTCTCCAGTCCCCAGTTGGGAATGAAACCGTGGCAGCAGAACAGCGCAATCGTGAACGCCAGCGTAAACAGACTGCGAATCAACAACCCCTTGCTGCGGATAAGACCGCCAAGGCGAATGTTCATGATGCGGTTGAGATTCTTGTTGGAATGAGCAAAATCCTTCCTGTAGATAAACAGGAGGATAGCCATGGTCAGCACAAAGGAAATGACACAGGGCAAGGTGAGGTTCCAGATAAAGTCGGTGAAGCTGAGTTCCTTCACCTGACTCGCAATCATGATATTGGGCGGGTCGCCAATCATGGTGCAGGTACCGCCGATATTGGAAGCCAGAATCTGGGCCATCACAAAAGGCAGCGGAGAGACCTTCAAATCTTTCGCCAGGGTGAACGTAATCGGCACCGTGAGCAGCACCGTGGTCAC
Organism: Akkermansia sp.; assembly: GCA_045631705.1. Lineage (GTDB taxonomy): Bacteria > Verrucomicrobiota > Verrucomicrobiia > Verrucomicrobiales > Akkermansiaceae > Akkermansia. The sequence continues at coordinate 8,764 of JAZQVE010000008.1, forward strand.
GTTGTCCAGAAAGGCAGAACAGACAGCCACCATTATGGAAAGAGAGATAAGCAACTTCACCGGGTTACCATTGGTTCTCTGCGCGGCCCACACGGAAAGGAAACGGAACAGGCCCGTCTTGCTGAGCACCAGCACCTGAATCATCATGCCTATCAGCAGTGCCAGTGTGTTGAAATCAATGTGGTGAATCGCCTGTTCCTGCGAAATCACCCCTGCCAGCACCATGAGCATCGCGCCAAAAAGGGCAATCACAGTCCGCTGCACTTTTTCCGAGATAATCAACCCATAGGTAATCAGGAAAATAACAAGCGCGACTGTAACATGATACGACATAACAAGAGAATCGAGGGGCTGAAACAGTACACCCTACCGCTCATTTTGGCAAGCTTTTTCCAACTATTTTGAACATAAAATCCGGTTCTTATCAACTAAGTTTGCGAAAAAGCTAGATTTTACTTCACATTCAAAGCGGAATTCTGTACAATGCATTTACGAATTATGGCTACACGCATGCAAAAGACCCTTGCCAAGTGCACCTCTACGCTCGAGGGCACATCGCTGCACACCGGCCAGACGGTGAAGCTTGTCATCAAACCCGCAGAGCCGAATACGGGCTTCAAGTTCCGCCGCATCGACCTGCCGGACAAGCCTTTCCTGGATGCCTCTGCAGCCAAGGTGCAGTCCGTAGAGCGCGCCACCACCATTGCGGACGGCGCCGTGAAGGTGCACACCGTGGAACACATCCTCTCTGCCCTCACCGGCATGGGCGTGGACAACGCCATTATCGAAATGGATGCCAACGAGCCCCCCATTGGCGATGGCTCTGCCCTTCCCTATGTGGAAATGATCAAGAAGGCCGGCATCGTGGAGCAGAACGCCCCGCTGAAGGTCTGGGAAATCCGCGAGCCCATCAAGGTGGAGAACAAGAATGGCTCCACCATCGTCATCATGCCCTCCCGCGATTTCCGCATCTCCCTCACCGCCGTGGGGCCGAACGGCCGCGTGACGCAGTACTTCGACAGCGTCATCACCCCGGAGACTTACGAGAAGGAGCTTTCCAACTCCCGCACCTTCTGCTTCTACGAGGACATTCAGCCGCTGCTGGAGAAGGGTCTCATTCAGGGCGGCACGCTGGACAACGCCATCGTCATCAAGGGCGAGGAATACCTCTGCGCCGGCGGCCTGCGTTTCCACAACGAATGCGCCCGCCACAAGGCCATGGACCTCATTGGCGACTTCATCCTCTGCGGCCACCGTATCATGGGACACGTAATTGCTATCATGCCCGGCCACGGCATCAACACCCAGATGGCAGCCAAGCTCCAGCAGAAGTATGAGAGCATGGAAGCACTGCGTCCGAAGCCCATCACCATTCCCAGCGGTGAGGCTGTGCTCGACACCCTGGAGGTCATGAAGCTCCTGCCGCACCGCTACCCCTTCCTCATGGTAGACCGCATCATCGACTTCGAGGGCGATCGCAAGTGCGTTGGCCAGAAGAACGTAACCATGAACGAGCAGTTCTTCCAGGGCCACTTCCCCGGTCATCCGGTCATGCCCGGCGTGCTCCAGGTGGAAGCCATGGCCCAGGTTGCCTCCGTCCTCATGCTCCGTCTGCCCGAAAATGCAGGTAAGATCGGTTACTTCATGAGCTGCGACAAGGTCAAGTGGCGCCGTCCCGTGGTGCCCGGAGATGTTCTCATCATTGAAACAGAGCTCACCAAGATGCGCGGTGCCATTGGTGTGGCTGTTGGCCGCTGCCTTGTCAACGGCGAGGTTACCTGCGAAGCCGAGCTCAAATTCATGGTCTCTGACGCGTGAAATTCGCCCGGATATCGAAAAAAATGAAGAACGGTGCTTGACATACGCCGATTTTCGGGTATCATATCGCACCCGGCCGTTTCATGCGGCCTCACAGAAACCACTTCAAAACACATTAAGATATTATGAGCAAGAGAACATACCAGCCTTCCAAGCGCTGCCGCAAGCGCCAGTTCGGTTTCCGCGCCCGCATGGCTACCAAGAACGGCCGCGCCATCCTCGCCCGCCGTCGCGCCAAGGGTCGCAAGCGCCTTCTGCCCAAGGGTGCAGAGGTGCAGTACAAGCGCCACATCATCCAGCACGGCTAAAGCCCCGGCAGGGTTTCTGTTAGAGAGTACCCCGGGTGCTCCCTGCCCCCTGCAGGAGAAACCAACGCCCTGTTTACGATGCAGCTGAAGCGGCACCAAACCATGAAGCGAGCCAGCGAGTTCGCCATGGTACGTGCACAAGGCTCATCCGCAGCAGGGCGTTTTCTTGTGCTCAGCACCCTGCCCTATTCCGGCGAGGGTGCGGGCACGAAGGAATCCCGGTTCGGGATTATCACAACCAGACGACTGGGACACGCCGTGGTGCGCAACCTGCTGCGCCGCCGTATTCGCGAAATACTCCGGGCACACGGAGAACCGCTGCATATGGGGCATTATGTGGTACTCATTCCTCGCCACACCGCTGCCACAGCCGACTATAGTGAGCTTGAGAAGGACTTTAAGCGCCTGCTCAAGCGAAAACATTTTACCAACTGAACCAAACCGGATGCTGAAGCGACTCGTCATCCTGCCGGTGCTGTTCTACAAGCGGTTCATCAGCAAACCGCTGCATGTGCTCTGTGGACCAGACAGCGGATGCCGTTTTCAGCCCAGTTGCTCTACTTACTTCATTCAGGCCGTGGAAATCCACGGTGTCATCAAGGGTGTAGGGCTGGGAATATGGCGCATCCTGCGCTGTAATCCCTGGGGCGGATGCGGGCACGACCCAGTGCCACCCCGCCGCCAGAAATAAAGATTTCCCCCTCAGAATTTCATATAAAATATCAACCACTAACTAACCTAGATAACAGCTATGGATAAAACAGGATGGTTTGTTGTATCGCTCTGCGCAGCACTGCTGGGCCTGCAGTGGTACTACAACAAAGACAAGGAACAGGCCCCCCAGGCGCCCGCAGCCCCGGTTGCAGCCACAGCCCCGGCAGATCCCGCAGCAGCTACGACGCCGGCTACACCGGCAGAAGCAGCTGTGACCGCCACCACCCCTGCACCAGCCGCCCCCACGGCAGAGAAGAAGGTTATCGCCAGTCTCATCAGCAAGAACTCCGAGGGCAAGCCCGTTGCCAGGTACAACTTCAGCAACATCGGCGGCAGCATCAGCGGCGTAGAAATGATTGGCCAGGCCATCAACAGCACCCGCGATGAACTCAAGGGCACCGATGTGAGCATCAACTCCAACCCGGATAACGGCATCGGCACCCTGGTATTCGGTCTCTCCAACGACCGCGCGCCCCTGTTTGACAATGCCGTGTACGAATACCGCGCCGATCTGAGCAACGAGAGCCAGGTGACCCTGCTGGGCCGCGTGGGCGATCTCATTGTCCGCAAGGTCTATACCCTCAAGCCCCTGAAGAAGGGCGAGAATACCATCGAAGGCAACGCCTACGTGCTTAACCTGAAGATTGACGTGCAGAACACCTCCGGCCAGACGCTGAACGCCCAGGACTGGGGTCTCTACGCCGGCGGCATCGGCCAGATTTCCAAGGATGAATCCTCCTATTACACCTACCATGTGCGTCTGGAGGACGGCAGCTTCGAAAAGAACAACGCCAGCGATTTCCGCCCCTGGCTCGGCAAGGCCAAGGACCGCAGTTACGACAAGGACCTGGACAGCCTGGAGTGGGCTGGTGTGATGAACCAGTACTACGCTTCCATCGTAAAGCCGGATAAGACCAGCGGCAACAACGCCCTGTATGCAGCCCCTGCCCAGTTCCCCCTGCAGGTGAGCGGCGACAAGACCGAATGCGTGGAACTTGCCCTCGGCATGCCCGATTTCGCTCTGGCCGGCAAGACCGACACCATGATGGGCGGCCAGAAGAGCTTCTCCTACGACATCTTCACCGGCCCGAAGCTCAACCTCATGCTGGATGAGATGACCGACGACTTCCGCATGATTGACCGCGTGATGGATTATGGCATGTTCACCATCATCGCCTACCCCATGAACTGGCTCGTGAACCTGTACCACGGCTGGCTGGGCAACTGGGGCTGGGCCATCATCGCCATGACCCTTACTATCCGTCTCCTCATCTGGCCGCTCTACCGCAAGAGCTACACCAGCATGAAACGCATGAGCCTGCTGCAGCCGCAAATGCAGGCCCTCAAGGAAAAGTATCCGAACGACCAGCAGAAGGTGCAGATGGAAATGATGAAGCTCTACCAGCAGTACGGCATTTCCCCCATGGGTGGCTGCCTGCCCATGCTGCTGCAGATGCCCATCTTCTTCTCCTTCTTTTACGTGCTGCAGACGGCAGCCGAGTTCCGCGGCGAGGGCTTCCTCGGTTGGGTGACCGACCTCTCCCAGATGGATACCGTGTTCTCCTTCCCCTTCATGGGCTATGAAGTTCCGGTGAACATCCTGCCCATCCTTATGGCTACGTCCACCATCATCCAGATGCACATGACGCCTGCCACGGGCGATGCCACGCAGGTGAAGATCATGCGCTGGATGCCGCTCATGTTCTTCCTCTTCTGTTACACCTATCCCAGCGCCCTGGGTCTGTACTGGACCACCAGTAACCTCATCTCCATCCTCCAGACCATCATCATCCGCCGCATGCCGGCTCCCACTCTGGAGAAGGTGCAGAAGAAGAAAGGCGCAAAGAAGAGCTTCATGGAGCGCATGCTCGAGCAGCAGGCAGCCCTGGAGCGCCAGCGCCAGGCCCAGCAGGGCAAGTAAATAATCACCCTCTTTCAATCACCACGCCCCGCAGCATTCCTGCGGGGCGTTTTCTCACCTCAGAACTCATGAAAAAGCTTCTCATTCTCCTCCTTGCCGGCCTGGCCTGCGCCACTGAGCAGATTTCCCAGTCTTCCCCGTCCTGTGAAAATCCCGAGCTGGCAGCCCAGGCGCAAGGCGCAGTTGAGCAACTCTGGCAGGGCTATGTCGAACTGGGCATGCTGGACAAACTGCTCACCGAGGTGGCGGAGGAAAGCCGGAATGGGGACACAGCCCGGGAGCAGGAGCTTACCAATACCCTGCTGACCCACTGGGAAGCCATCATGCAGCAGCGCCGCTGGTGCGATGTCAACATCCACTGGGATGGCGACAACGCCTGTGGCTCCATCAACTACCGCACCAGAGACCTGCCGCACGAGCTTCAGCAGCAGCTCCAGGCCTACCAGGCCACCCGAGCCAGAACCGGAAAAATGAACGAGGAGGAAATACATCTCTATATTGAGCTGCACACCCAGGTGAGAGCCTACATCGACAACGCCCCCGATGCCGGAAAGATTGACCGGATTATCCAGCACATCTACCGGGAAGGATATCCCCAGGCAATCAGCCGGCTTGCCCAGCTGCGCCAGGAGCACCCGGACTACTGCCCGCAGGCCTTTGCCGAACTGGCAGCTGCCCTGTCCTCACCCAATCGGCTGAATCTCCTTCTGCTCTGCGCCAGACTCCCGCTCGGTGTCATCCGGGAGACGCATATCATGAAATAAATGCATTTTCCCGCCCACGAGGGCGGGTTTTTCTGACATTCCGCGTGACGAACGGTTAGAAGTGTGGTAAAATCCCGCGCGCATCCAACATACAGCGATGACTACAACAGACTTTCTAGTAATCGGCAGCGGTGTGGCGGGACTGAGTTTTGCCCTGCGCGCCGCCGAATATGGCAAGGTGACCATCCTCTGCAAGAGTGACCCCCTGGTATCGAGTTCTGCCAAGGCACAGGGAGGCATTGCCGCGGTGATTGACAAGAACGACACCTTTGAAGAACACATAGCCGACACACTGGATGCCGGAGCCGGGCTGTGCGATGTGGATGCGGTGCGCACCATCGTGGAGGAAGCCCCCGCCGCCATTGAGGAATTGCTCAACTGGGGCGTGGATTTTGATACCGAAAAGAACGGTGAGTTCGACCTGGGGCGCGAAGGTGGCCATGGCAAGCGCCGCATTCTGCATACCAAGGACACCACCGGCCTGGAAATCAGCACCAAGCTTCTGCACTGCGTGCAGAAACACCCGAATATCACCCTGCTGGACCACCGCATCGCCATCGACCTCATCACCACCGCAAAGCTCGGCTGCGTGACCGAGGACCGCGTGCTGGGAGCCTATGTGCTCGACCCCGCCACAGGCGAAGTGGAAATCTTCCGCAGCGACCGCATCATGCTGGCCACGGGCGGCACAGGGCGCGTGTACATGTACACCACCAACCCCGCCACCGCCACGGGTGATGGCGTGGCCATGGCATGGCGCGCCGGAGCCAACGTCTCCAACCTGGAGTTCGTGCAGTTCCACCCCACCACCTTCTACAACCCCAAGAGCAGCGACCGCGACGGTCTCACCTTCCTCATCTCCGAAGCCGTGCGCGGCGAGGGCGGCGTACTCCGCGGCCCGGATGGCCAGGAATTCATGCAGAAGTATGACCCCCGCAAGAGCCTGGCTCCGCGCGATATCGTGGCCCGCTCCATCAACCACGAGATTCTGCGCACCGGCCACCCCTGCATGTACCTGGACATGACCCACAAGCCCAAGGGCTTCATGGCCGAGCGCTTCCCGTACATTTACGAAACCTGCAAGAGCTACGGAGTGGATGCCGAAGTGGACATGATTCCCGTGGTACCCAGCGCCCACTACCAGTGCGGTGGCGTGCAGACGGATACGGACGGCCAGACCTCGCTGCGCGGCCTGTTCTGCGCAGGCGAAACCGGCTGCACCGGCCTGCATGGTGCCAACCGCCTGGCCAGCAACTCCCTGCTGGAGTGCGTGGTCATCTCCAAGCGTGCCCTGCAGCGCATGCTGCGCACCCTGCCCCTGGCCCACAAGATGGAGGAATACCCCATCCCCGAGTGGAAGCACGGCGAGCGTGTCCCCCAGGATGACCTGGCCATTCTCTACCACTGCTGGGACGAAGTGCGCCGCACCATGATGGACTACGTGAGCATTGTGCGCACCAACCGCCGTCTGCAGCGCGCTGCCACCCGACTGCGCAACATTAACCGTGAAATCAACGAATACTACTGGGGCTACCGGGTCACACCGGAAATCATCGACCTGCGCAACCTGGCACTCACTGCATCGCTTATAGTGGACTGCGCCATCCGCCGTCAGGAATCCCGCGGTCTCCACTTCACCCTGGACGCCCCGGATAAGTTGCCCGTGGCCACCCCGAGCGTGCTGCACAACTGGTAAGGAGTCTTCATGCGGAGCTTTGCCCCCACTACAGCGTTGATACTGGCACTTCTGCTACTGGCTCCTGCCCAGGGGCAGCACGTGCGCACCAGCATACCGGGCTCCTCTATCCGGAAAACCAGCACAGCCCCGGCAAAGAAGCGCCGCATGACCGATGAGAACCTGCGCAAAGCCGCCATTCAGGCGGGGCCGCTGCGCCCGGAGTTTGACCAGAGCCACCGCCGTAATTTCCCGGATCCCAAAACCCAGGGAAACCGCCCCAGCCCGGGTGCCTACCCCTGGCATTTCGACATCACTGCCACCTATTTCTACATAGGTGAGAAAGCCACAAAGAACAACCCGGTACCCAACACGGCCAGCAGCTGGGACAGCGCCTGGGATGACAATTACGGCGGCTTCGATGACCCGAATCCGGCCAACCGCTGCCCGAAGACATTCACCCCACTGGGCTTCACCCCTCGGCTCAACCCATTCTACATCGCCCTGCCCTACAACGACATCGATAAAGGTGGTCCCAAGCCGGAGGCCGCAAAAGTCATCCCCTGGTACAGGCATTACAAGGATGGAAAATACGAATCCGTGTGCCGCGGCACCTGGGTGCAGATTTATTACAACGGCCGCTACTGCTTTGCCCAGTGGGAAGACTGCGGCCCCTTCTGCACCGATGACTGGAAATACGTATTCCTGGGGCACCGCCCGAAAAACAAGGCCAACAAATGCGCAGGCATCGATATCTCCCCCGCAGTGCGTGACTACCTGGGCATCAAAGGCGGTACCGCCACCGTACACTGGCGTTTTGTAGACTTCCACCGTGTACCGGGCGGCCCCTGGGCCCGGTATGGCAAGGATAACCCCTTCATCAACCCGGAGCTCAAGCGCGCCATCCTCAAGTACAAGCGCAAGCACAACATCATCACAACAAAACGCTGACCCCGCATGTTCAAGAATCTCCTTTTCGACTGGTCCGGCACGCTCTGCGATGACCTGGCTCTCACCCTGGAAGCCACCAACTACGTTCTCGCCCAGTATGAGCTGCCCCCGCTCACCCGGGAGCAATTCCGCGATGAGTTCCAGCTTCCCTACCCGGATTACTACGCCTGGAAGACACCCGGTGCCAGACTGACCGACCTGGAGAAATACTACCGCCACGCTTTTGACCATGCAGTCACCCAGGTGACCATCATTCCGCATGCCAGGGCATTTCTGGATTTCTGCCGGAGCCGGGGTATCCGCTGCTTCATCCTCACCAGCATGGACCCGCGAGCCTTCGATGAGCAGGCCCGCTACCTGGGGCTGAAGGATTACTTCGAGCATATCCACTCCGGCGTGCGCAACAAGGAGGAATACATCTACACCCTGCTCCGCCAGCACAATCTCAACCCCGCAGACACCGCCTTCATCGGCGATATGCAGCACGACATCAATGCCGCACATTGCGCCGGCATCATCGGCATCGGCGTACTCACCGGGTACAACAACGCCGCCCAGCTCTCTGTATCCCATCCGGACCTGACCGTGCCGCACCTCGGCGCCCTGCAGAGCTTCATGGAACGCGGCGGCAACGGGCCGAAGACAGAGGTGGCCGATACCATTCACGTAAACGGGCTGGAATTCACCTGCCACATCGGCGTCCCGGAGGAGGAACGCACAGAGGCACAGAGGCTCGTGGCAGACATCAGCATCACCCCCCGCACCGCCTTTGCAGATCTGGATGAAGCTCTGGAACGCACCATTGATTACGATGCGCTCTCCCGCCACCTGATGACTCTGGCCCAGGCTGAGCCCACAGTGCTGCTGGAAACCCTCTGCCACCGCATGGCCACTGCATGCGTGCAGGAGTTCGGTGCCGCCACAGCCACCGTGGAGCTGCACAAGTTCATTCTCCCCTTTACCAGCTCGGTCTCCGTGCGTTGCACGGTATGACACGGACTGAAATGTGGCGATTTCAACACAATTTGTGCCTTGCGCCCGCGCGCGAGGCGTGATATGATGCCCAAGTAAGAACATTTTACTTTTTCAATATGAAATACCATTCCCTGCTTGCAATTCCCCTGCTGCTGTGTGGAGCAGCAACCGCCCAGATGCCGGGCAAGATGGTCACCTACGTGCAGGCCGAAAAAGCAGCTCCAGGCCAGGACAAGATTGTTCGTAAAAGCATAGGCCGCACAGAAGCCGTGCGCCACGTCACCGTTCGAGCAGCTGTGGAGGGCCGGCTCATGAAGGTTCATTTCCAGGAAGGCGCCATCGTGAAAAAAGGCGATATTCTGCTGGAAATTGACCCGCTGCGCTACACCGCCGCCGTGAAACAGGCAGAAGCGGCTGTAGCTCAGCTGGATGCTCAGATTGTCTACGCCACCAGCCATTACAGACGTCTCAGCACACTGGCCGACCAGCAGGCTGCCTCCCGCGAGGATATGGAAACAGCCAAGGCCGCCATGGAGGAGCTGAAGGCTCGTCGCGCCGGTGCCGAAGCCGACCTCACACGCGCCCGCAAGGACCTGACAGACTGCAGAATTCTGGCAGAAATTGATGGACGCATCGGTCGGCTTTCCAAGGGCGAAGGCAACTACATCACCAAGGGCGAAGCCATCACCTCCATCACCCAGATGGATCCGATTTACGTTCGGTTCCCCCTGAGTCAGAACGATGTGAACGGCATTTTCCATGGTCCGAAGGAAATCGGCCATGTAACCGATGTGCAGCTGACCCCCGCCAACGGCCGCAGCTATGCGAGCAAGGGGCGAATCACCATCGTGGACAATCAGCTGACCGGCAGCACAGACTCCTACACCCTGTGGGCAGAGTTCGCCAATCCGGAGGAACAGCTGACCCACCACGGCATCGGGGCACTCTCCATCTGCCTCACCGCTACCCGCGAGGTGTGCATGGTTCCCCTCACCGCAGTACACTATGACACCAACGGCGCCTTTGTCTATATCATCGACGCCGATAGCAAAGTTGTGCGCCGCGATGTGATTGCCGGCACCATTCAGGGGCGCCTGCAGGCCATCTACGAAGGCGTGCAGCCGGGCGAAACCGTCATCAGCGATGGCTCCCACAAGACCCGTCCCGGAGCAGTGGTACGCCCCGTCTTTGCTGACGCCACCGTCAACGAACCCGGCTCTGCCCTGGGCGGCGAGCTGGATCCGCTGGAAATTGAGGCTGAAACAGTCCGCGAAATGCAGGACCCCACCGTTCTCACCGTTGAGACAGCGCGTCTGGAAGCTATCAACACCGTGGAAATGCGCCCGCTTGTGCAAGGCGTGCTCCAGGAACGCTATTTCACCGAAGGCGACCGGGTGCAGGCAGGAGACAAACTCTTCCTCATCGAACCGACCCGCTACCAGGCCACGGTGGATGGTTGCAAGGCAGCCATTGACCAGCTCAACATCAAACTTTCAGATGCCCGCACCAAGTACGAGCGCCAGCAGAAGCTGGTGGATATGAATGCCAGCAGCAGAAACGACCTGGAAAACGCCCAGGCCACCGTGCGCGAGCTGGAGGCTGCACTGGAGGCGGCAGAGGCGAAACTGGCAGTAGCACAGGATGACCTGGACCGCTGCGTCATCACGGCTCCTATCAGCGGCAGGATCGGGCGCACCCTGGTATCGCGCGGCAACTACGTGACCGACATCAAGACTCCGCTGGCACGACTCGTACAATTGAGCCCCATTTATGCACGTTTCCCGCTGAGCGAGAAAGACATCCTCTCCATCTACGGTAACAGCAACAAGCTGAAGGAACAGGCAGAACTCACCCTGATTACTGCCACCGGTCAGGAAATTGAAGGCAAGGGGCGGGTAGCCTTCTGCGATAATGAAATCCAACCCGGCACCGGCACACAGAATGTGTGGGCCGTGTTCGACAATGCAGACCAAAGCCTGGCGCCCGGCGGCGTGGTCAGCGTGCGCGTGCGGCGCAAGGCCGACTTCCCCGTGCTGGGGGTTCCTGCCAAAGCAGTGCTGACCGATTCCCGCGGCAACTATGTATACGTCGTGAAGCACAAGCGCGCAGTCATGCGCCGCATCATCTGTGGCAGCGCCGCAGAGGACGGCCGCATCTCCGTATTCGCCGGACTCCTGCCGGGCGATCAGGTTATCACCTCTCACCTGGCCGACATGGAGGAAAACACCCCCGTGCAGGTCAAATAATTCCTTTAACACTCTACTGATACAATGTTTTCAGCCTTTTTCATTCACCGCCCCAAATTCGCCTTCGTCATCTCCATTCTGATGATGCTGGGCGGTCTGCTCTGCCTGAGCAAAATGCCGGTATCTGAGTACCCGGAGGTCTCACCGCCCACGGTTTCCGTGCGCATGACCTATGCCGGTGCCAGTGCCGAGGAGGTGGCCCAGGTGGTTGCAGCCCCCGTGGAGGAACAGCTCATCGGCATGGACGACCTGGAGTACTTCTACTCCTCCTGCGGCAATGACGGTTCCTTCAGCCTCACCCTCATCTTCCGCCCCGGCACGAATGATGACATGGCCATGGTGAACGTGTCCAACGCCATCAAGCGAGTGGAATCCAAGCTTCCCAGCGAAATCAAGCAGACAGGCTACGATGTACGCAAGCGCAGTGGCGACATGCTCTGCTTCCTGAACTTCATGTGCGACGAGAACAAGATGAGCATTCTTGAACTCTCCAACTGGCTGCGCATGAACGTGAAGGACAAAATCTGCCAGGTGGACGGCGTATCCAGTGCCGACATCATCCCCAGCCGCAACTACTCCATGCGCGTATGGATGAACACCACCCGCATGAGCGCCATGAACATCACCCCCGCCGATGTGAGCGAGGCCATCAAGGCACAGAACATCCAGGCCGCTGCCGGTTCCGTGGGTTCGGAAGACGTGCAGTCCTACGCCACCTTCAAGGTGACCGCCACCGGCCGTCTCAAAACCGCTGAGGAGTTCGGCAACATCATCGTGAAACGCGGCCAGGACGGCCACGTAACCAAGCTCAAGGATATCGCCACCATCGAGCTGGGTGCCGAGCGCAATACCGGCTACAGCCGCCTGAACGGCAAGGACAACGTGGGCATGATTATTCACCAGAATAACGAAGCCAACGCCCTGGCCACCGTGGCCAAGGTACAGGAAGCCATGCGCCAGATTGAGCCGAATTTCCCCGATGGCATGGAGTGGCGCATGGGCTATGACCCCACTCAGGCTATCGATGCCACCATGGACGAAATCGTCGAAACCCTGGTAGTAGCCCTGCTGCTGGTGGTGCTGGTGACCTATCTCTTCCTGCAGGACTGGCGCGCCACCCTTATTCCGGCCATTGCCATTCCCGTTTCCCTGCTGGGTGCATTCATGATTATGTACCCGCTGGGCTACTCCATCAATGTGCTGACCATGTTCGGTCTCATTCTGGTAATCGGCTCCCTGGTGGACGATGCCATCGTGGTGGTGGAGAACGTGATGCGTATCATCCAGGAAGAAAAGCTTACCCCGAAGGAGGCCACCATCAAGAGCATGAAGCAGATTACGGGCGCCATCATTGCCACCACACTGGTAACGCTGGCCGTGTATGTGCCTATCGCCTTCTACGGCGGCATGGTGGGTGTGATTTACACCCAGTTCTCCGTGACCATGTGTGTGGCCCTCTGCATTTCCACGCTCAATGCTCTTACTCTTTCCCCTGCTCTGTGCGCCCTCATCCTGAAGCCCGCAGGAGCAAAGCAGAATAAGCTGGCAAGCTTCATTTTCTGGCCTTTCAACTGGATTCTGGAGACCAGCCGCCGCATTTATCTGTGGGGTGCCGGCATTCTGGTGCGCCATGTCTGGCTCACCATTCTCTGCCTGCTTCTCGTGCTGGGCGGCAACTACATCTACTTTGCCGGTGCACCTGAGAGCTGGCAGAAACTGATTCACGGTGACAAGAAACCGGCCGCAGGTGAAATCTCCCCCGAATCCCTGCTTGCACCGTCCGGATTGAATAACTCCTTCATCCCCACCGAAGATAAGGGCAGCCTGTTCGTGATGGTTACCATGGAAGGCACCGCCACAGCCAAGCAGCGCACGGACAATGTGATGCGCCAGATTGAGAAGCGCGTTATCGGCATGCCCGGTGTGGAGATGGTGACCGCCCAGAGTGGTTACAGCTTCGTGAGCGGCTCCGGCGAACACAGCGGCATGATGATTGTGCTGCTGACCCACTGGAACGAACGCCAGGATCCGGAAATGCATGCCAGCCGCATTGCAGAAAAAATCAACGCCGCCTGCGCGGATATTCCCCAGGCCAGCATCAATGCCGTGACCCCGCCCGCCATCCGTGGTCTGGGTATTGCCGGTGGTGTATCCGCCGTGCTCCAGGTCTCCGGCGATGCCACGCCGCAGGATCTTGGTCTCGCGGTAAAGGAGGTGCAGGACCGTCTCATGGCCCGCCAGGACCTCGTTTCCCGCACCCGTAGCGAATACGATGCCGAAACCCCGCAGATTCACCTCGAAATCAATCGTGAGAAGGCCCAGTCTCTCAACATACCGGTGGATACCATCTTCCGCACCCTGCAGAGCGTGATGGCCTCATCCTATGTGAACGATTTCACCCTGAACGGCTTCAACTTCAAGGTGCAGATTCAGGGTGGCACCAACGACCGCCGCACGGCAGATGACATTCTGAACCAGATGGTGCGCAACGAAAAGGGCGAGATGGTTCCCCTCTCCGCCGTGTGCTCCCTGTCCTACCGCATGGGGCCGGGGCGTTACAACCGCTTCAACCAGTACATGAGCGCCGATATCTCCGTGACTCCGGCCATGGGCGTGGGCTCCGGTCAAATTATGCAGCTCATCGAACAGACCATCGCCGATATGAACCGCGAGGAAAAGGCCTCGGGCCGCAACCTGCTGTGGGAAGTCAGCTGGAAGGACCTCTCCTACCAGGAGCGCCAGAACGATGGCAAAATTGCACCGCTCATCGCCATGGCCATGATATTCTCCTACCTCTTCCTGGTGGCTCAGTATGAAAGCTGGACAACCCCTGTTCCGGTGATGCTCTCGGTGAGCGTGGCCACCATGGGTGCACTCATGGGCGCCCAGCTCTTCGGGCTGAGCATGTCCATCTACGTGCAGCTGGGCCTGCTCATGCTCATTGGTCTGGCGGCCAAGAACGCCATTCTCATGGTCGAATTCAGCAAGGATAACCACGAGGAGGGCGTGCCTGTGAAACAGGCTGCTCTGAATGGCGCCCGCATGCGCTACCGCGCCGTGCTCATGACCGCCGTTTCCTTCCTCTTCGGTGTGTTCCCGCTGGTGGTTGCCACCGGCTCCGGTGCTGCCAGCCGTATCGAAATCGGCGTTACCACCTTCTTCGGCATGCTGCTGGCCACGGTATTCGGCATCTTCATGGTGCCGGGCCTCTATTCCATGTTTGCCCGCATGCGAGACTGGACCGCAAGCAAGGTTCGGGGCGAAAAACTCCCCTGAAAAGAGCCCTGATTCACTACTCACAACCGCCGGATTCCCCCGGCGGTTATTTTTTTGAGAATGCAGCTTGCATGCACAGCTCAATTATCATATAATGCGCGCATATGAAAAAACTTTCCATTCTCCTCCTTGCAGCCGGGCTCTTCTGCAGCTCCTGCCAGCAGGCTCCGCGTCCTGTAACTCAGCTGGATGTCCCGGTAATCGTTTCCAAGGAAGTCACGATTAAGAAAAACAGTGGCAAGCGCACCATCGTCACCAAGACCACGATGGTAACGCTGAACGGACCGGAAGCCAAGGAGTGGGATGCCTTCGACCGCGCCGATGCCCTGCTCAAGTACAATTCCATGTCGCTCAAGGACAAGGAAGTCCTCTTTGAGACCATTGCCCGTGTCTACGCCAATCTGCCCAAGAACAACACCTACAGCAGCAACGCCATCAACGTAGGCATCTGGAAAAAGGTCTCGGACAAGGGCGTCGACCTCGCTTTCGGTGAAGACGCAGCAGACTGGCACCCCTATATCATGTATGTGCATCCCATCGTCGTCATGAACATGGTTGATTTCTACCTGGCAGCCAAGCCGGGCAGCATCACCAACAAGGAGCTCAATGCATGGAAGAAGGCTTTCTGCAACCTCATCAATGCCCGCCCGGACAACATGACGATGGCAGCCATCCTCTCCCGCCGCGATGCTCTGGCCAAGGCCGGTATCACCATCACTGAATCCGATGACACCTTCCATGCCAAAAGCTCACGGGTAAACTGGAAGGAATACCGTGCTGCAAATCAGAAATAACCCGGCTCCTTTGATTCCCTTATAAAAAGGCCCCCGTTTCTGCAACGGGGGCCTTTATTTTGAAAGAAATGTAGAATTCTGATTTAGGCTGTGTTAAATTCCGCGGGCGTGCCGACCGCCAGTATTCCTTCACTGAATCTCCGGCTACCTGGTGAATTAGCGGCTGGGTTTCCGGCGACCGTGGGATTCATCATTCCACTCTGCGGATTCGTATTTGGTGCGGCAGAGGGTGACCAGCTCCTCGTTGAAGCCGGGATACGGCTCATCACCCACCACAACCTGCACCACGGGCGCCAGAGCTGCCGCCAGGCGCTCCGGCCAGCCAGCCTGGGGCTCACACTGCTGAATGAGCCCCTGGTGCAACACAGCGCCCTTATAGCGGCGCTGGCCGGCACCGGCCAACTTCTGGCCGGTGGCATCAATGATATCGCTCTTCACCGGGCTGGCCCAGCATGCACGGCCACCATCCGGAGCATCCTCGGTAAGCAATGTACACTCCACCCCTCTCTCCTGCAATGCAGTGGCCAGAGCCCCGTGAATCCACAGATAAAGCTGATCCGCGGGAGGATACATCACCCCCTCCTTCCCAGGAAGCGTCACGGTATAGGTGTAGCCGATTCGGTGGTCCACGATACCGCCGCCGGTCCAGCGGCGTATGTATTCCTCAGCACCGGGGAAAATAGAAGAAGCCTCGGCCACGGTATCAAAATAGCCGAAACTCACTGCACTGCGCTCCCAGGTATAGATACGCAGCCATGCCTCTGAGCGGCGGCTGAGCAGCTCGTCCGCTGCCATATTTCTGTATCCGTTGCGGGGAACCGGGTCAATCCAAAGCGTGATGGCTCCGGGGAGCACATCACGCTGCTGAGTCTGCATCTGCATAATCTGAAGTATCTATGAATCAGAGCGGCTGGGGTAAAGCCACCATGCGGGAATACGAGCGAGTGTACTTCGCAAAGAAATCCGCAATCTTCTTCGGAGCACGATGACGCCCCTTACGAATCTGCTCCACAAGGGCCACACCCTCCTCCGTCAACACGGTAATGGAAAGCGTAGCGGAATCAATGCGGGCATTCTCGTACGTATTGCCACCTGCTTCAATACGGTCACCATATACGGCTACCTTATTGGCACGGCGGTTAGAGGCCACGATGGGAATGCTCACCACATCGTAACTCACACGGCCCTTCTCTGCATCCGCCTTGGAATTGGAATAGCGGATGCTGAAAGTAATATTGAGCTCGAGAATGTTCTCGCAAAGGAAATTCTCATTCTTCTCATCGTCATTCTCAAAGCGCACATAGGCGGATTCGAGATTCTCCTTGCCCAGAAGATTCTCAAAAGTGGTGCGGGGCGGCACCACGTGGCGGTACAGTGAGAAAAGAGGGAACACGCCCGTCTCATTTCCATCCGAGGACGGCAGATTCAGAATCTGGTCACGGTACATGAGACGGTAGCCGATAGCGTTTACATCGCCCTGGGTTTCGCGGTTGTGAGCGCGGGCAGAGCGGTAGTTCATGCGCAGAGATGTGCTGGAGCTTACGGACGGGTTGCGGTCCGGGGCACAGGCAAAGAACACGCACTGGGCAGAGCGAGGGATATTCAGCCCCTTCGGTACGTTGGACATACTCTCATCAGCCTTGGCAAAAAGCCACTGATACTTGTTGTCATGGCCACGCATCTGGAAGGACTCAAAGTCGCGACTCAGTGCCTGGAGGGCCGCACGAGAGCGGGAGGAAGTGCTCACATCCTCGCTCACCGATTTCCACAAGTCTATACTCTGGTTGGTGAGCGACATAATTACCCACACCAGCATAGCCGTAATGGCCATGGCCGTCATGAGTTCAATAAGTGTGAAACCGCGGTGGAAGCTGTGTTTTCCAAGTTTCATGATATAATCAGAAGAAAAGGGGAAGAAAAGAAAAGTGGATTAGCGGCGGAATGACAGGTTTGCAGAGAAGAGCGGGCGGCCCAGCTTCTTCCAGCTCTTGCCCTTGTAGCGCGCCGGGTTGGGCGGAGACATGTGGTAGAACTCTGCGCGGCAGAAAAGCACGCCGCCCCAGGCATCGCGCTGACCGGCCTGGGAAACATACTGCTCCGGGCTGGAAGCCTGTGCCACCACACCGGGGGCATTCACCATGTGGTACTCGCCATCACCCTTGAGTTCCAGCTGGGTCATCTTGACCAGGAACACCGGGCCAACGGCATCGCGGATATCATCGCGATGCACCGGGTCATCCATCGGGCAGGCAATGGAAACCAGCTGCATATCCTTGCCGGGCACGCTCTTGCCTGCAGGCACAGCAGGATACGAGCCATCCTTACGTGCAGGCTTGGACAAATCGGCACGATAGGAGAACACGACAATGGCGCTGCTCGGGCGAGCAGATTTCTTGAGCCAGTAGAAGCCCTTATCAAAAGTGGTGAGGTACAGGTTCTCGCTGGATGTGCTGGCACTGGCCTCCGCCATTTCGTCCGCACGCAATGTGCTGAGCTCTGCTCGCAGGATACCGGTGATACGCTCCGATTCCTGGCGGGTGAGGGCCTGGCGGACAAGACCACGGGCAGGCACAAAAACCGTCAGGAAAATAGACAGAAGCACACCCACCAGCGCAATGGCCAGCAGGGTCTCCATCAGGGTGAAACCACGCAGGCTACGGAAAGAAAGGAACTTTTTCATATCTGTAAATCGTTTACTCGGTATTACTGGACATCGCGGAACACATGATCCTCCGTACGCAGCAGGCTCACGTCGCCCGAAGGCCACAGGCAGATACCCTTGGCACCGGCGGGGCGCACCTCGCGGCCATCCTTGATTGTATCACGCGGAACAATACCATCCGCAGCATGACGCCCACGACCAGGGCGGCCGTTGATAAGCACCAGACGCTGCGGGCAGGTCAGGTTCAGAGGATCAGCCATGGGAGCCACAAAGCGGCCTTTTTCATCAAATTCCACGTAGTAGATACGAGTCTGGCCACGCCCGGGCAGGCGGGTCACACCCTCACCAAGCATGGAACCCACAGCACCATCCTTGCGGGGAAGCGGCTTACTGTAAGTGGGAGAGAAGAACACACCGGGGGGAAGCATCACACCGGAAGAGGTGGATACCCACTTACCATCAGCAGCCACATCGGTTCCGTCAAAGGTATTCTTGCCATCGCCCTTGCGGAACATCTGCACCGTCATGTAGCGCAGGTGTATAGTATCCGGCTTATCATTCTTGGGGTCAGACACAATAATCAGTCGAGTGTACGTATCGTTGCCCTGAGCTGTAGCGCGCGCCTCCAGCACCATGGACTCCAGCAGCTCCACGCCGGATTCAATGCCACGCCCCTTACCGGCATCCCTCAGCACGCCGGCTGCCATGGTCATCACAACGGCCAAAATGGCAATCACCACGAGGAGTTCCACCAAGGTGAACCCCTTTTTTATCTGACGGCAAATATTCTTCATATCCATTGCAAACGCTGCACGCGAAATTCCGTGACTATTCATAGCAGGTTTTTAGTGCTTCTTCAATCTTTTTTTACCGATGCCTATCTTTTATGCCTTCTTTTTCGTTTTAAGATTGACCTTTTATCAAAAATAGAGTACACGTCCACCCGCCATGACCATCCTGCAATCCCTTATTTTAGGTCTAGTAGAAGGCCTGACGGAATACCTGCCCATCAGCTCCACCGGGCATCTTATCGTCACTCAATACCTACTCGGACTGAAGGAATCAGATGCGTTGAACGCATATTCCGTGTGCATTCAGGTCGGCGCCATCCTGGCCGTGCTGAACCTGTACTTCGCACGTGTCAGGCAGATGTGGAGTGGCGTATGGCACCCGAAGCAGAACAACACAGGTTTCCGCCTGGCGCTCAATCTGCTGCTGGGATTCCTCCCGGCCATGGTCATTGGATTTTTCCTGGCAGACCCCATCAAGCAATATCTGTTCAACGCAGAAACAGTGCTCATCACCTGGGCCCTGGGCGGCGTTGTCATTCTCGTCTTCGTCCGCTACAACATGAAAACAGGCAAGGGGCGCAACCATCATGGCCTCAGTCTGGAGGAAATGAGCTGGAAGCAGGCTCTCATCGTAGGCGCCATGCAGTGTCTTGCCATGTGCCCGGGCACCAGCCGCAGTCTGATGACCATGCTTGGCGGTCTGGTGGCAGGTCTCAGCATGGCCGCGGCCGTGGAATTCAGCTTCCTGCTGGGGCTCATCACCCTGAGCGCAGCCACTGTATACGATTTCATCAAGTTCGGCAATACCATGATTACCGAGATTGGCTGGGGCGCCATGATAGCCGGCACCCTCATGTCCTGGCTCAGTGCCATCATTGCAGTCAAATGGATGGTAAGCTACCTCAAGAAGCACGGGCTTTCCTTCTTCGGATGGTACCGGATTGCTGCAGCCCTGGTCATGCTGGTGCTCATCCTGAACGGCCTGACCATATAATACGCACTTTCTTCTTTCATTCTGCCGGCAATAGTGTACAATATCCAACACTGACCCGGCATGAAAAACATCAAGTCCCTACTCTTCTGGTTTCTGGATAATGCGCTGGCGTGGTTTACCCCGTCCTGGCGCCGCAGCGCACGCGAGGCCATCGCCACGCTGAACCGCTATGTCAATTACAACCGCCACGCATTACCTGCAGAAACCATCGACACCTGCTGCAAGCACAGGGACGACATTGCCGCAGCACTACAGAACTGGGACAAGGAAGCCAGCACGCGGCTCGTAAAGCTGGTAGAGGTGCAATGCGGCGAAATGCCCGGCTACAAACGCAGCGCCGTGGTGGAAATGGTGGAGTCCTTCTTCGTCATCATGGTCATCTTTCTGGGGCTGCGCACCTACTATGTGCAACCCTTCCGCATCCCCACAGGCTCCATGCAGCCCAGCCTGAATGGCATCGTTGTTCATCCGGTGGATGAAATACCGGGCATGGGCAGGAAAATCTGGGATATGATTACCCTGGGAAGCGCCTATGTGGACGCCAAGGCAGAAAACGCCTGCTCCCTGGTCAACATCGAGGACCACCCCAAATGGAAGCTGTTCACCGAAACCACCCTCACCTTCAGTGATGGAAGCAAGGTGAACATCCTCTCCGCCAAAGGCTCCGTCATGCAATACCTCAGAGAGCAAGGCAAATTCATCGAAACGCCCAACGGAATCCGCCTGGGCAGCTACCGCGCCGGCGAAACCATCATGCGCGCCCGGGTGGATGCAGGCGATATGATTCTCGTGAACCGCGTGGCCTACCACTTCCGCAAACCGGAGCGCGGCGAAACCTTCGTCTTCGACACCCGCGGAATCAACACCTCCATGCAGCCCCCGAGCACACTGCGCATGACAGACCAGCAATCCGGCACGCACTACATCAAGCGTCTCTGCGGTCTGCCCGGCGACACGCTGCAGATTACCACCCCGTTCCTGCTGGTCAATGGCAAGGCTGCAGAGGAATCCACCATCGCCCGCGTAGCAGCCGGGCGCGAGCCCTACAACAAGGAGGGCTACCAGTGCCTTTCCCTGCGCAGCAATCCGCTGGCATACATGACGGACCGCGGCCCGGTGCACCTGCAGAACACAGCCGACCCCAACAAACGCGAATATGCCGCACTGGGCGACAACACGACCAATTCCCTGGACTCCCGCTACTGGGGCCCCGTACGCCAATACAATATCATCGGGCCGGCATGCTTCACCCTCTGGCCGTTCACGAGCCACTGGGGCTCCATCGACTAACCTCCTTTTACCGAAACGTCTCACTCTCTCCTGACCATGTCTGAAGCCGACGCCATCACCAGCAATGCCAAATCCAACCTGGCATTCACCCTCATGGATCTCCCCGAGGACCGCCGTCGTAATATGGCACGTCTGTATGCATTCTGCCGAATCGTGGACGATATCGTCGACGAACCCGGCATGACTCCCGATGAACGCCATACCGCCCTCGACCGCTGGGAGCAGGTCATCACCTGCGCCGTGCCCCCCACAGAAGGCATCGAATCAGAAGTGCAGAAACTCATGCAGGAACTGCAGCTCAATCCCGCCCCTCTGCTGGAACTCATCATCGGCTGCCGGGGAGACATCTCGCCCGTGCAACCCAGAACGCGCGAGGACCTGCTGGCCTACTCCTACCGAGTTGCATCCTGCGTCGGCATCTCCAGCGCCACCGTCATGGGGGCTTCCGATGCCGCCCGGGACTATGCCATTGCCCTGGGCTATGCCCTGCAGCTGGTCAATATCCTGCGCGACGTAGCCGAAGACTGCCGCGAACACGGCCGCATCTACCTGCCGGCGGAGGATATGGCGCTCTTCGGCGTCACAGCCGACGACCTCTACAACCAACGCTACAATTACCGCATGCGCCAGCTGCTGGCCTACGAGGCGGCCCTGGCTGAGAAATTCTTTTGCGAGGCAGAGGAACTCTACCAGGCACTGTCCGTAGACGACCGCAATGCCCTCATCCCCGCTCAGGCAATGAGCCTGATTTACCACAATGTACTCGAGAAAATGCAGGACGACGAATACCGCGTTTTCGAGCGCCGCTACAGCGTGAACAACTTCCGCAAACTGTGGTACCTGCTCCGCGCCCGCATCGGTTCCTTCGAGTTCCCCAGCGTGGCTGAGTGGGGCTTCCTCTACGGCGAAAAAAAGGATTCCTGATAACAGCTTTTTTCTTGCCTTTCCGCAACGGCATCTATAGAATGAGATAAGCCATGACTGATTCATCCCTTTCCTACCACGAGTTCGACGATTGTCTCTGGATTCGCTGCACCAGCCGCGGCAGCTTTGTCAACAGCCCGGCTCTGAAGACAATTTCAGAGAAATACATCGCCCGCAATGGCCGGCTCATCGTGGTGGACCTGGAAATCTGCCCCGGGGTGGATTCCACCTTCATGGGCACCCTGGCAGGGCTTGCCCGCAAGATGATGGCTCAGGGAGGATTCCTGCAGATTGCCACCCCCACTCGCCGCACCCGCTCCGCCATGGAGAGCCTGGGGCTCGACATGCTGGTAGACATCGACCCGGCAGACGCCGGCTGGCAGGCAGACATAGCTGACCGCCGTGCCCTTCTTCTGCAGGGCAACGCCAAGGAAGCCACCGCCGGCAACATGAATGAGCTGGACCGCACCCGCCACGTGCTGGAAGCGCACAACACCCTGCGCTCCATGAACCACAAGAACAACGAAACCTTCGGCTACGTTTGCGAAACCCTTGAGGAAGACCTCATGCGCCACGAAGCCGACATGGAAGACTAATGCCAGCCACCCGCCAGCGCCTGATTGAGCAATACAAGCAACTGCTGGCAGATGTCTACACCGGCTGCGCAGCCGCCCCGGCTGCACCGGAACTCCCCCCGGAGCTCAAATTGCAGAGCTGGTGGGCCGCCGGATTACTCCCACGCATCGGCAGCACGCTGCGCAACGGCTGCGTGCATATTCTGGATACCGGACGCTGGAACCGCCTCCCCGGACCGGATTTCACCCACGCAGAAATTGACCTGAATGGCGTGCGGCTGCGTGGCGACATCGAGATTGACCCCTGTGCGCAGGACTGGGAGCGCCATGGCCACGGCGCCAATCCGGATTTTGACAACGTAATCCTCCACGTGGTGCTCACCCCGCCGCCGCCCGGCTGGTACACCCGCAACAGCCAGCACCGCGACATCCCCCTGCTCTACCTGCCGCCGGAATCCTGGATGCCCTGCAATCACCAGCGCGCAGCAGATGACGCACTGCCCCGCTGCCGGCAGCCGCTGGCAGACATGCCCGCCGAGCGTATCCAGACCCTCCTGCAAGCCGCCGCAGCCTACCGCATGGAGCGAAAGCGCACCCGGTTCCGGCAGCGCATCGCAGCCGCAGGCGAACGCCAGGCCTGGTACGAAGCCTGGGCCACCACCCTGGGCTACAGCGCAAACAAGGACGCCATGCTCATGCTGGCCATGCGCAGCCCCATCAAGGAACTCGGCTGCAACAGCGAAGCCATCCTGCTGGGCACCGCCGGCTTCCTCTTCCCCACCCTTCCGGAGAACGCCGGGGCCGATGCGCGCCAGTACCACCGCAGCATCTGGGACGCCTGGTGGATGCTGCGCGGGCAGTACGAACTGGCACCGGAGCGCAGCCTGCCCTGGTGCAAAGCCCCCAGCCGCCCGATGAACCACCCGCAGCGCCGCGTAGCAGCCCTGGCAGCCACAGTCCCCCTCTGGAGCCGCATCCTCCCCCTGCTGAATGCCGCCGGAGCCGCAGAGCTGACCGCACTGCTGGGCAGCATCAGCCACCCCTTCTGGGACAGCCACTACACCCTCAGCGCAGCCCCCATGAAGGCATCATCCGCCCTCATCGGCCAATCCCGGATTACAGACTTCCTCATCAACTACGTCTACATGAATGATGAGGCTCCCCATGCCTGGGAAAGCTTCACCCGCCTGAAACAAGCGGCCATGCCCGGCGGCATCGACCGCACCGCCTGGCATCTCTTCGGCGACCGCGCAGACCTCAAGTCCACCCTGCGCCACGCCTATGCCCAGCAGGCACTGCTGCAGATTGATGCCGACTTCTGCGCGCGCAATATCTGCCTGGAATGCGCCTTCCCCGCGCAGCTCTGCCAGTGGGCCCGCTGATTATTCTGCCCGCACCCGCCCAAAACTAAAGCCGCCACACTGCGCAGCAGGTGGCGGCTCGGAAGTTTCTGATAAACCGGTATGGTTTACTTGTTCATGGCTTCCTCGATGGCAACAGCCACGGAAACCGTAGCACCCACCATGGGGTTGTTGCCCATGCCGATAAGGCCCATCATTTCCACGTGGGCGGGCACGGAGGAGGAACCGGCGAACTGAGCATCGCTGTGCATGCGGCCCAGGGTGTCGGTCATGCCGTAGGAGGCGGGACCGGCAGCCATGTTGTCCGGGTGCAGGGTACGGCCCGTGCCACCACCGGAGGCCACGGAGAAGTACTTCTTGCCAGCCAGCGTGCATTCCTTCTTGTAGGTGCCGGCAACCGGGTGCTGGAAGCGGGTGGGGTTGGTGGAGTTACCAGTGATGGAAACGTCCACGCCCTCGAGCCACATGATGGCCACACCTTCGCGCACGTCGTCAGCGCCGTAGCAGTTCACCTTGGAGCGCTCACCGTCGGAGAAAGCCTTCTTGCTCACCACTTCCACCTTACCGGTGGCGTAGTCGAACTTGGTCTGGCAGTAGGTGAAGCCGTTGATACGGGAGATGATGTAGGCGGCGTCCTTGCCAAGGCCGTTCAGGATAACACGAAGCGGCTTCTGACGCACCTTGTTGGCGGAGCGGGCGATACCGATTGCACCTTCAGCAGCGGCGAAAGACTCGTGACCAGCCAGGAAGCAGAAGCACTCAGTCTCCTCGCGCAGAAGCATGGCAGCCAGGTTGCCGTGACCCAGACCCACCTTGCGGTCGTCGGCCACAGAACCGGGAATGCAGAAAGCCTGCAGGCCTTCACCGATGGCCTCAGCGGCGTCGGCAGCCTTGGTGCAGCCCTTCTTGATGGCGATGGCAGCGCCTACCACATAGGCCCAGCCAGCGTTCTCGAAAGCGATGTTCTGAATGCCGCGCACGATTTCGCGCACGTCGATACCCTTTTCAAGGCAAACCTTCTCGGCTTCCTCGCAGGAGTTGATACCGTACTGAGCAAGAACCGGAAGGATCTGGTCGATACGACGGGAATAAGATTCAAAAAGAGGCATAATCTTGTTCTATATTTAGGGGTTCTTTACTCGTGGCGGGGGTCGATGTAC
>JAZQVE010000009.1:0-7442 GCA_045631705.1 Akkermansia sp.
CAGTGAACCGCGTTACCGCAGCTCTCGGCGCCTCGGAAAGTCATACTTGGAAAATTGCCTCGCCCGGCCGAAGAAGCGGAATCGCTTAGTTCTTTCGGGCAACCCCGTGACGGGGTGCGGGGCAAAGCTTATCACAAACGCGATTTCACGTCAAGCTCATTTTTGATAAAAAGTTTGATTTTTTTTACCAACCTGTCCTAAGTGCATCATTTTCGTGCAGGTTAGAGCGGAAATTTATTTTTGCAGTTTTGGTACCTTTTTGTCCAGAAAGACGAAAACTCCGCCTTTTTCGATAAAGCGGAGTTAAATGTTGAGCTCATCAGCGTATAACCCTCCAAACAGGCGAATCCAGGTCAAGAGCCGGCCATTCGCAGCCTTTCCCTTGAGTCTCCTCAATACTGCTATCATCTGGTGTACAGATATTTGTGCGGAACATGTAAAATCGTTTACCCGCTGGCACCGTCTCTTTCGCGGCTCCGGATTTCCCAGACACATGCTCCCACAGCAAGGCGAAGCCAGTCCTATGCTCCATGCCGGCAATAATAATGCACACAGGATAGGATACGCCCTCCTTCACCTTGATGGCAGAACCGATTGCCAATGCACCCGGATTTTCCTTTTTCGAGGGTGAGGCCAGGCCGGGACCAGACTCCAGCACAACCCGGGAATTAAAACACACGGCCATCCGTGCATTGCCCGAGCCGACAAATCGAATTGTTCCAGAAACAGGCGCCTCCACGCGCCCACCATACACTGCTACCCAGGCAGGCGGCAATAGGACGCCTTCCCGACAAAACGTTTCCGGCACCCAGGCAGCATCCGCCTCAAGATGCAGGAAACTGGAAGCATACAATGTGTTTGGCAATCGATAAAATCGGGAAAGCGGGTTCTGCCCCTCTGATTTCAGGAACTTCTTCACCACAGATTGCAGTTCTCTGCCGCTTGTCAGGCCAGTAGGCGCACCGGCCTTGCTTCGCGACAAGTCATAGAACGTCCCCCAGAGGAAAGAAGCAGACAGCCCGGCTTCAAATTCGCCCAGCAATTCCATCTGCAGCATAGGAAAATCTTCATCCACCGGGGACTCCGTCTCCACCAGCTCCTCCATTTCCTGCATCACCTGCTCCGGCGATACATATGCCGCACCACCCGATGCCACCATCGGCGGAGCCACAGACACCACAGGCACCACAGGCCTGAGACGACGGGCGGACCACCTCAGCACACAGCACTCCTCCGGCGAATGAACAGCATGCTCATCCACCAGCATCTCCGGCGCCAGACAAGTCACCGGCACCACCAGTGCCAGACAGAACAGCAGCGAAAGCGCCGCGACACCAGCAGATACAGCAGGCAGCAGCCCCACCGGGCCGTCCGCACCATCCCGTCTCATCCGATTTCGCCTTCTCATAGTCTGAATCTATCTTCCTCTTTAACGCAGAACACCCCCGGCAAAGGGTATCAGCCGAGGGTGTTCTGCATAAGTCTTATATCAGTTCCGCATCAGGGAACAGCAACCCAGATGGGGGAGTCCGGGTCGAACTCAGGCCACTCCATGTTGCCAGCAGAGTGCTTGCCGATGAGGGTCTTGAGTTCCTCTCTGCTGGGAGCAGAGAAGTTCGTGCGGAAGAGGTAGAACTTCTTGCCACCGGAAACCTTGCCGTTCTTCACCACAGGGTTTTCAGACACGTGTTCCCACATGAGAACGTAACCGAACTTACCACCTTCTTCCGTGATGGCGATTTCGATGGGATAGGAAGTACCTTCCTTCACCTGGATGGGATCACCGGCGGTCAGACCACCAACTTCACGGTTCCAGGTATCAATGCCGGGATAGTTAATGAACTCGTAGCGACGGTGAGCCTTGTCCTCACCATTCTTGATACGCTCCTTGTACTTGGGATGGTCACCAGTGGAGATATGCACCTGGCTGAGGTCGCCCTTCTTGTAAGCGCTGGGCAGACGATAACCGCCTTCCAGAACCACCTTGCCACCGAAACGCACACCGATGAAGTCGTCACCCGTACCCACGAAGCGGATGGTGCCGGACACCGGGGACTTCACCTTGCCGCGGTATACCACGAGCCAGGCAGCGGGCTTCACCTTCTGGGCACACTGGAAAGCATCCGGAGCCAGGGATGCATTGGCCATGGGCAGGAAGAAGTTGGAAGCATACAGCTTGGCGGGGGAAGTGTAGAAGCGGGCCAGAGCGCTCTTGCTCCAGGTCTTCAGGAAGCCACCCACCGTGCCGTACAGCTCATTCTTGTCCACCTTGCCGCCGGGAGCCACCTTGGTGGGAGCGCCGGCCTTGGACTGCTTCAGGTCATAGAGCGTACCTTCCAGGGCGGAACCGGAACCGGAGCTGGAGCCCATGCCGCTACCGCCTTCACCCAGGTCATCACCCAGGCCGGTATCCATACCGATACCGATATCGATGGAAAGGCCATCATCAGCGGAATCATCCATCTGGATATCAAGCTGAGCCATGGCAACAGGAGCAGCACCCGTAGCCACAATCACCGTGGGAGCCACGTTCTGGGAAGGAGCAGCGGCCTTCTGGCTGAGCTTGGGGGTGGTGGGCTTGTTGCTGGGGGGCAGGTTATCTGCCGGGGGAACATAGGTCAGGAATTCTGCGGGCGGGTCGGTGGCAAACACGATTACCGTGAAGGTAAGCGTGAGGGCGAATGCCAGGGACAAGCCGAAAGCGGCGCCGAAGGAGGAGAGAGCCCCGCGCATCTTTGTGCGCTTGTACTCCTTCTCGGCCTCTTCACTCATTTGGATATGTAATGCCATAAGTAGAAATTTCTGGTTATTTCGCTGAGGATGTTGTAGCACAAGCCCCCGGCAGATGCGAGCATAAAATGCCCGTGAAATGTTACAATTATGTTACAGCGGGAAACAGGCACTCCGGCAGTCTCAAAAAAAACGGCGCCGGTCATGAACCGGCACCCGCATCCTCACCAGTGGACAGCCCCCTGCCCGCCCCTGCATCATTCCTCACAATACGCGAGGTCATCATTGGCATGCAGATTCTCCTGAGCCAGCTCGGGCACATAGGCCACCGGGGCATAATCCACCCCGGGGTACAGATACACAATCACATTGCCCCCCATGGCGGCAGCGCGGCGGCGCACCTCCTGCAGGCAGTACTCATTGCCCAGGTCCTGCGCCGAATCCTCCCCCAGCAGGAAACGGCCGACAATGCGGGTACCGGGGGTATCCGGCAGCATGGGGCGGAACTCCACCTCGTGCGGCTCCACCAGCGGGCGCAGCCCCTCCGTCATCTCCCACTCAGCGGGGCACCAGCGGCACTGCTGGCAGGAATCCAGCGCGGGCAGCACCAGCAGCGCGGCACAAGCTCTCAACAAGCGGACCATCAGTATTCCTGGGCGGGAACAAATTTGCAGCAGAACACATCCTCCCCACCCACATGCAGGTGGATATCGATGCAGCCCGGGCGGTGATGCACAGTGTAGGCATCGTGATTCTCCGGCGGACGCGGGGAGAAGCGGCCGATGCGGTCCGGTGCCAGCACAGCGCTGCGCAGCACACTGACCAGATGCCGGGTACTCATATCCAGCATGCGGTCATAATCCGTCGTCGGAAGGGTCAATAATGGTACGTTCTTAGAACTCACGCGCGAAATATACACGCCCTCCGGCATTTCGTCAAGGGATTTTGAGAAGCAGAACGCAGAATGAGAAAAAAGGGGGAAATGTAGAATTCCGGTTTTCCTGTATTTCCCCGGGGAATCAACAGGACAGAAGTCCCGAGCTCCGATAAAGCATCACTTCTTCTCTTCTGCCTGCTGCGTTTCGCGGCGGAGTCGCAGCTGGCCGCAGGCGGCGTTGATGTCGTGACCCTTCTCGTAGCGCATCGTCACGGGAATTTTCTCATTCATGAGCGCGCGGCAGAAAGCCTTGCAATCCGCCTCGCTGGGACGCACCCAGGGCAGACCCTCCACCGTGTTGTAGGGAATCAGGTTCACCTTGGCATTCAGGTCGCGGGCAATGCGGGCCAGCTTGCGGGCCTCGGGCAGCATGGCATTCACATCCTGAATCAGAATATACTCCAGGGTAATCATGTGCTTGCCAGTGCGGTTCCATTCCTTCAGCGCCGGAATCAGCTCACCCATCGGCCACTTGCGGTTCACCGGCATCACCTGGGAGCGCACCTCATCGCTGGCGCCGTGCAGCGACACCGCCAGACGCAGCGGCTTGCCGAAGGCAGCCAGACGCCGCAGCCCCGGCACATTGCCGGAGGTGGAAATAGTGATATGGCGGGCACCGATATTCAGCCCATGCGGGTCCAGAATCATGGTGAGCGCCGCCAGCAGGTTATCCATATTGGCCAGCGGCTCGCCCATACCCATGAACACCAGATTGTCTACGCGCTCGCCGGCTATCTCCTCCGCAGCCAGAATCTGGCCCAGAATCTCAGAAGCCGTCAGGTTGCGGGTGAAACCCAGCAGCCCGCTGGCGCAGAAACGGCAGCCGAACGCACACCCCACCTGCGAGGAAACACACAGCGTGATGCGCGAACTATGCGCACCGCCCTGCCCCACCGCCGCGGGGATAATCACAGACTCCACCAGGTGGCCGTCCTGCATGCGGGAAAGAAACTTGCGGGTCGTGCCGGTGGTGCTTTCATTCACCTCCACCACCTGCAGCGGGCGCAGACAGAACCGCGCGGCCAGCTCGGCACGCAGCGCAGGGGGCAGATTACTCATCTGCTCAAACGAAGCAGCGCGGTGCTTCCAGATCCACTCCTGCAGCTGGGTGGCGCGGAATGCCTTGTGGCCCATGGAGCCCAGCAGCTCCACCAGCGCCTCGCGCGTGTACTCGAGCAGACAATCCATGGCGATTACAGCAGGGTATCCACGTACTCGTTCACCTTGAAGGGGATAAGGTCATCCTTTCCCTCGCCGATACCCAGGAACACGGGAGAAATCTGCAGCTCATCCTGAATCGCCACAGCCACGCCGCCCTTGCCGGAGCCATCCATCTTGGTCACCACCACCGCGGTGAGCGGCGTAGCCTTGTGGAAC
The DNA here is from genome assembly GCA_045631705.1 of Akkermansia sp. Lineage (GTDB taxonomy): Bacteria > Verrucomicrobiota > Verrucomicrobiia > Verrucomicrobiales > Akkermansiaceae > Akkermansia. The sequence goes on from JAZQVE010000009.1 coordinate 5,045, forward strand.
TCGCGAGCCTGCATGAGCGCATTGCCACCCGTGGTGGCATCCACCACCAGGTAGCATGCCTGCGGGGCCTCCGCATCCTGCTTGGCAATGGAGCGGCGAATCTTGGAAAGCTCCTCCATGAGGTTGTGGCGCGTGTGCAGGCGCCCGGCCGTATCGCAGATGAGGTACTGAGCGCCCTCATTGATGGCGCGGGTGTGAGCCTCGTAGCACACCGAAGCGGGGTCCTGGTTCTCGCGCCCCTTGTACAGCGGCACATTCAGGCGCGTGGCCCAGCTTTCCAGCTGCTCCACCGCCGCAGCGCGGAAAGTATCAGCCGCAGCCAGCAGCACCTTGTGCCCCTGTTTCTGCAGCAGGTGGGCCAGCTTGGCGCTGGTCGTGGTCTTGCCGGCACCATTCACACCCACCATCATGATTACCACCGGCTTACCCGCCACCGGGGCAGGCAGCTTCGGCAGATTCGCCGGGAAAGCCGCGCGCAGCTGGGCCTTGATATAGTCCACAATATCGCAGGCATCCTGAGAATCCTGCTCCTGCAGGTCCTCAATGAGCGGAATCACGCGCTTCGCGCCGATATCGGAGGAAATCAGGTCAGCCTCCAGCTCGTCCCAGTCAATCTCCGGTTCGCCGAGGAACTTATCAATCAGGCGGGTAAAGAAATGTGCCATGTGCGTTTAGTTCTTTGCAGCTGCAGCCACCACACCATGAATGAACTGGGCGCTCTTGGAGCCGGAGAACTCATTGGCCAGCGCCGTCACCTCAGACACCACGATGGGGATATCCAGACCATTCTCCGTGAGCTCATACAGCGCGATGTAGAGAATGCACTTGTCCACCAGGTCCAGACGCTCCAGGGAATAATTGGCCAGCAGCGCCTCCAGGCGGGGTTCCATAAGCGGAATATGGGCGATGATAGCCTTGCCCAGGCTCTCCACCGCCGGGCGCAGCTCAACCATATCCTGATTCATGCGCACCAGACCGGCATACTCCTTATTGCCCTCCAGGGACTTCAGATCCTCCAGCTGCGTGCAGACCTCCAGCATACGGGCGCGGCGGTTCACCACAGAGGCCACACCATCCAGCAGCTGGCGGTAGGCCGGGAAATCCGCAAACTTCGGCAGCATATCGCGGCCCAGCCCCAGCACCGCCTTGGCCAGGCGCATCACATCGCCGGCGCAGAGCACCAGCTGGTCCGTGGTATCGCGGCGCTTATCCGCCACGCAGTACTGCAGCGCCTTCACCGCAGCATCAAAATGGGAAGACTGGTTCGCATAGCGCTGCACATCCTCCAGCAGGCCGGCGGCCGTCAGGTCAGCGTGCATCAGATTCTCCAGCTTCTCCACACGCTCCGCCAGCAGGCGGGCAGAATCGGCCGTGGCGCGGCAAACATGCAGCAGCGCCTTGGCGCGGGCCACGCGCAGGTGGTCCACCTCCTTCTCCTGAGCGATTGACCAGAACACGGCGGAATCCACAGGCTGGGAACCATTGGTCAGGTAGGCATACAGGTAACTCAGAGCCCCCTGGCGTACTTTACTACGGGAAATATTCATCTTCTGTTCAGGCTTGGGGGTAAATAGGCATCAGATAAGGGAGCCCGTGCGGCTCACAGCATTGCGGCGTGCCGCAAACTTGGCGGCCTCGGCCTGCTCCTCCAGCAGATTCAGCATGGCCAGGGCAGCGCGGGCTGCCTCGCGACCGCGGTTCAGCGAACTGGCAATGCAGCGGGCAAACGCCTGCTCCTCATTATTGAGCAGCAGCACCTCGTGCACCACCGGTACCATGGATTCACAAGCCATGCTCATCAGCTGGTTCGTGATAGCAGAGCCAATCAGATCTGCATGAGCCGTGCTGCCGCGCAGAATCACGCCAAAGGCAATCACAGCATCAGGAGTCTCGCCACTCACCGGCTGCACCAGCGCGCGCTTCACCATCACCGGCACCTCAAAGGCGCCCGGCACGCGCACCACTTCCACCTCCACCCCCGGGGCAGACTCTGCCAGCTCATCCAGGCAATTCTGGAGAAGCGCATCCGTGTATTTCTCATTGTAACGAGCTGCAACTACCGTAATCCGGCCACCAGTTGCATGGGAATGGACTTTCTGGGGAAGTTCTGTAGACATAGCGAGTGGAAGATACATTACAGCGGCGTCAGTGTCCGCTGGGGGCACGCTACCACATCACAGCGATACGGTCAAGCGCAAACGACACCGAATTCCCGAATTTTTACGCACCTTCATTTCAAATTAGCACTTCGTACCTCCCACTTCCCACCTCGCACCTCCCACCTCGCACCTCGCACCTCGCACCTCGCACCTCGATATTCCATCATCGCCGTCTCAAGCCCGAAGAGCATCGACGGATAGTCGCGCATGGCCTCGTAGTCTATCTCACCCGTTCGTTC
>JAZQVE010000010.1:0-2576 GCA_045631705.1 Akkermansia sp.
TCGGCGCATCCCGCGAAATCAAATTGAAGCCGACCCCGTCAGGAATTGTGGAACTGCAGATTACAGACATTCCTCCCGGCACCCCCGTTAAGCTGAATGGAACCGAAATCGGCACTGGCCCCGGCACATACACCATACCGGACGACGGGGGCTCCTTGCAGATTCTGCCGCCGAAGTCATGAGACTTCCCCGCTTCAAATGGCACAAAGGTGGTCTGCTTGCCGACCCCGCCCTGGGGTCGGCAAGCGGGCACGCTCTGGCGCAGCGGTTGGCAGAGCTGATTAACACGCCGAACACCACGGTGTATGATAAGGCGATTGACAGCGTCTACCTGAGCCTGCATACCGGGGGCTCGAAGCTGCATCATCTGGTGGATGGGCAGCACGATATCTTCGGTGCGTTCGAGGCGGCGTCCAAAGCGCTGCCGGATGATTCCCTGTGGCAGGAGTTGATGGGGACAGCCCAGCATCTGGGAAAGGATTTGTTTTCTGTTTCCGGTCTGCCGGTAGTTTCTCTGGAACCTGGGCAGTTCCACGCCATGAGCACCTGGTTGAATGAGCATCTGCACATTCCCAAGGACTGGCTGGGAGATCTGCTGCAGATAAATAGTCTGGAGTTGTTCAGCGGGGTGCTTTCCACCGCTGCTGTGGTGGTTGGCTGTAAGCAGAAGGATGTAAAGAAACTGGCCGAACTGGCAGCTGCCAGCGGGCTTGCGGGTGCATTGGCGGCCAATCCCATCAGCATGTGTGCCGCAGCCATTGCGCTCACCATGGCCTGGAAACAGCAGCAGGAGGGTAGCGCCGGGCTGAAGCGGGGCTTGCTGGTGGGCGCCGGAACCAGCGGTGCAGCCATGGCCACAGGCACCGCTGTGGCGGCGCTGGGTAGCGGTGCCTTATGCACCGTGGGCGGTGTAGCCCTCAGCCTTGTAGTGGGAATTTACACACACCGCTTCCTTTCCCGTAAAATTTATTCCGGAAAGTTACTGAGCTGGCGCTTATGGCTGGCTCGTATCAACGTTTGGTGTCGGTCTCGGGCCCACTTATTCCATCGTTGATTGTCTGCTCTGCAGCTTGCATATGCCTCGCCAGGAGGGGGAGGATATCGCGGTGGAGGTGGAGTTTTCTGCCTTCGAGCCAGGCGTTGGCGCCGAACTCGATGAGTTCGGCGAGGGTTTCGGCATGCACGCGAATGTGGACGCAGAGGGGGGCGGTGGGTTCACCGGCGCGGATGTGCCAGAATTCGCGGGCGGTGGAGTCCGGCTGCACATCGAGGGGGATGCCCAGCTCCCGGCTGGCGAGCTCCACACCCTTGCGGAGCATGGCGCGGCCCAGCAGGGTATCGCTGAACAGAATCATGGCCTTGCGCGCGGCAATATCCTTGATGAAGTGCTTGAACATGGTGCAGGCGGGTTATGGGGCTTTTTCTGCATCCGCCGGCTGGTCGGCGGGTGTTTCGGGAAGTTCAGGCTCCGGCTCTTCTCCCGGCTTTTTGCCCGCGGTGGCCATGCTGGAGATGATGGCGGTGAAGACGAGTGAGAGCACGCCGATGTCATCCATCCAGCCGACGACGGGGATGATGTCGGCAATGGCATCCATGGGCCACACGACATAGAGGATGCTGAAGGTGAGGATGGCTACATTGCGCGGGGTGAGCACATTGCCGGCTTTGCTCTGGCGGTAGAGCTGCAGCGCAGCGTGCAGCTGTCTGCCTACTTTGCTTTTCGTGCCGTGTTTCCTGAGCCAGAGCTCAGCACCGGATTCAAGCCCGGCGATGATTTCGGGTTTGTTGAGCTTTTTGAACCACTTGGAGTTTTCGATTTCTTCAACGGTCTGCGGAATATTTTCGTCCATAAGGGTAGAGAGGTGATTTTGTGTAGAAATGTTCATCATTTGCCGGGGCTCACTCCCCCTCGACCAGGAGGACGGAGCCGGCGGGGGCGTGGTGGGCGGCCAGGATGGCGGCGCGCTCGGGAATGGTGAGGGTGCCGGGGTGCGGCGGGGTGAGGGTGATGCTGCGGGTGGTGCCGTCCGGCTGGCAGATGGTGGCGGTGATGCTGGGCAACGGTGCATCCCCAGGGGTGCTGAGAACGCCAGCGGCGGCTACGTGGTCGATCGTCTGCCAGTGGAAGCCACCGTTGGTGTCGTGGTTGGGGACATCCGGGTAGCGGCAGCTGGCGCAGCGGTAGCCGAGGGTGCTGCCGCGCAGTTCCTGGATGCTGCCGCTGGGTATGCCTGACCACTCTCCGCCGGCCGTGCGCATGAGGGTAATCGGCGTGCGGTGGACGGCTTGCTGGATGCTCATGAGTTCATGGCTGCCGCAGGCTGGGCAGGTGAAAATGATATTAGTGGTCATAAGGCTACTTCCTGTCAGATAATATGTAGCAAAAGCGCGAAGAAGTCAACTTCATTTGCAGGATGCAGGTTAATTTTCGGGTGAATTGAACACTATCGGCTTGCAAAAGTGTGGCGAAAATGCTACTTTTACACCGTGGAGACGCAAGACCAGTCCGAGTTGAAGAAAAGCATCAAAATCTGGCTGAAGGCAAACAACTACAGTTATGCCTGGCTGGCGGAGCG
>JAZQVE010000011.1:0-5268 GCA_045631705.1 Akkermansia sp.
CGGTTGACGGCTACACCGAGAAGGGCAGCGACCTGGCTCTTGAGGTAGGCGAGCAGACCATGGATACCGTGACCTTCGGTGCCGGTGCCCGTGTGCAGGCCGTCGTGGGTGAGAGCATGTACAACCGCACCAGCATCCTGGAGGCTCGTGTGCTTGCCAAGTTCGACGTGGGTGACGGCAACGGCAGCAGCGATGTGGCTCTGGCAGCTTTGCCGGAAAGCAAGTCCAGCGTGAAGAGCACGGAAATGGGTGCCTTCGGTCTGGAAATGGGTGCCGGCCTGACCATTCCCGTGGGCCTGTATGGCGGCAGCATCTTCATGGATGCTTCCGTGGAACTCCGCAGCGACTACACCAACGTGAACGGCACGGTAGGTTATCGCATCAATTTCTGATTTTTTGGTCAGAACCCGAATCTTTTCCGCCCGGGCTGGGGTGCCAGTCCGGGTGGATTGTATATGAATAAAAAGCTCGGATTTTCGAGCTCAACGACCAGTTTTTCTGTCACATACAGGGAATAGCGTTTTCTTTGCTTGCAATCCTGTGATAAATGTATATACTCTCTGCGTTTTCATATCATTAACATACGAGATATTATCATGAATACACTCCGCACTTTCACCACTGGCAAAGGAACAAATGGCCAGTATTATTCTCTTCCGGCTCTGGCAGAGCAGGGGTTCCCTGGTATCTCCCGCATGCCCGTATCGCTGCGAATTGTGCTGGAAAGCCTGCTGCGCAACTGCGACGGCCTGAAAGTGAGCGAGGAAGATGTGAAGAACCTGGCTGCCTGGAATGCGAAGGAACCCGGCAGCTATGAGATTCCCTTTACCGTGGCCCGTATCATCCTGCAGGACCTTACGGGTGTGCCGCTGCTGGTGGATCTGGCCGCCATGCGCGCTGCTGTGCAGGACCTGGGTAAGAATCCGGCTGATATGGAGCCGCTGGTGCCTGTGGACCTGGTGGTGGACCACTCCGTGCAGGTGGACTGGGCTGGTTTCCCCGAGGCCTACCAGAAGAACCTGACCCGCGAGTTCGAGCGCAATACCGAGCGCTATGAGTTCCTGAAGTGGGGCCAGCAGGCATTCAAGACTTTCTCTGTGGTGCCCCCCAGCACCGGTATCGTGCACCAGGTGAATCTGGAGTATCTGGCCCGCGGCGTGATGGAGAACGCCGGTGTGTACTACCCGGATACTCTGGTGGGTACTGACTCCCACACTACCATGATTAACGGTCTGGGTATTGTGGCCTGGGGCGTGGGTGGTATCGAGGCTGAGGCTGGTATGTTGGGCCAGCCAGTCACCTTCCTGGTACCGGAGGTTGTGGGTGTGCACCTGAGCGGCAAGCTGCGCGAGGGCGTGACTGCCACCGACCTGGCCCTGCACGTGACCCAGATGCTGCGCAAGCACGGTGTCGTGGGTAAGTTCGTGGAGTTCTTCGGCGAGGGCGCTGCCAGCCTTTCTCTGCCGGACCGCGCCACCGTGGCCAACATGGCTCCGGAATACGGTGCCACCATGGGCTTCTTCCCCTTCGACGAGGTGTCCTCCGGCTACCTGCGTACCACCGGCCGCAGCGAGGAGCAGGTGACCACCTGCGAGAATTACTTCCGCGCTCAGGGACTCTTCGGCATGCCCCGCAAGGGCGAACTGGATTACACCGTGGAGCTCGAGCTCGACCTCTCCACCATCGTGCCCGCTGTGGCCGGCCCGAAGCGCCCGCAGGACCGCATTCCGCTGAGCACACTGAAGGACCAGTTCGCTGAAATCTGCAGCGGCACCTATGGCCAGCCCCAGCGCACCGCTCCTGTGGCCGTGACCATGAAGGGCGACGCCGGCAACCCCGATGCCGATACCACGCATGACGTGGAACTGACGGATGGCTCCATCCTGGTGGCCGCCATCACCAGCTGCACCAACACCAGCAACGACGGTCTCATGCTCGCCGCCGGTCTGCTGGCGAAGAAGGCCGCTTCCCTGGGCCTGAAGGTGCCCGCCTACGTGAAGACCAGCATTGCCCCCGGCTCCCGCATTGCTGCCCGCTACTTTGCCAACAATGAACTCACCGAGGCGCTCGACAGCATCGGTTTCTCCACCGTGGGCTATGGCTGCACCACCTGCATCGGCAACAGCGGCCCTCTCAACTCTGCTCTGGAGGAAGCCGTGGTGAACCACAATCTGGTTTCCTGCTCCGTGCTTTCCGGCAACCGCAACTTCGAGGCCCGCATCCACTCCCATGTGAAGGCCAACTTCCTCATGTCTCCTCCGCTGGTGATTGCCTTTGCTCTGGCCGGTCGCGTGGATATCGACATGGAAAACGAGCCTCTGGGCACCGCTGCGGACGGTTCCCCTGTGTACCTGCGCGATATCTGGCCCACCGGCGATGAGATTGCAGCCGCCCAGGCCAAGGCTGCCAGCCCTGCCGACTATGCCGCCTGCTATGCCGGCCATGTGCCTGAGTGGGACGGCGTGAGCGCTCCCACCGGTGCCACCTTCGCCTGGAACCCCGAGTCCACCTACATCCACCGTCCTCCCTTCTTCGATGGTTTCGATGGCAGCAAGGGCGATATCGCCGATATCGTGAATGCCCGCCCGCTGGGTATCTTCGGTGACAGCGTGACCACCGACCACATCTCCCCCGCCGGTGCTATCAAGCCCACGGCACCCGCCGGCCAGTTCCTGAGCGCCCAGGGTGTGGAGCACCGCGATTTCAACACCTACGGCTCCCGTCGTGGTAACGACCTTGTGATGGCTCGTGGCACCTTTGCCAACGTGCGCATCAAGAACCTGCTCACCGAGGGCGTAGAGGGTGGCTACACGCTCTATTTCGGCGATTCTGCTGTAAGTGCCCCGGATACGGAGATTGCCGCCCCCTGCGGCACGCCTACCTTCATTTACGATGCCGGCATGGCTTACATGAAGGATGGCGTGAAGACTATCATCATCGGTGGTGAGGACTACGGCATGGGCTCCAGCCGCGACTGGGCTGCCAAGGGTACCAACCTGCTGGGAGTGAAGGCCGTTATCACCAGGAGCTTCGAGCGTATTCATCGCAGCAACCTCATCGGTATGGGCGTGCTGCCGCTGAACTTCGCCAACCCGGCCGACTATGACCGGGTGAAGGGGCTCAAGGATGTGACCTTCTCCATCATCGGTCTGAACAACGATATGGCCCCGCGCAGCGCTGCCACCCTGCTGGTGCAGCCCGCCGGTGCCGAGTCCTTCGAACTGCCCCTCATCGTGCGTCTTGACACGCCCATTGAGAAGGAATACTTCCGCGCCGGTGGTATTCTGCAGTATGTGCTGACTCAGTATTGCTGATATTTGTAGGAAGCCCCCGGAATCCGGTTGGGGTTCCGGGGGCTTTTTTATACCGCCGCAGGCGGTAATTCATGAGCAGCGAACCCAGCTGCGCTTTCATATACCCGCAAGGGCGTAATTCATTGAGCCGCGCAGCGGTACTTCCGTTTTTGCAGCATATATAAATTTGGCAATCATAGAGACAAATATAACCCTCCCATGGATACCTGATTTAAGGGATGGCACGCCATTGGCAGTACCGCTGCTCATGCAGCGGTAATCAGTCGCCGCTTCGCGGCTCAATGAAATACACCCGGTTCCCGGGTGTATGAAATCCGCCCTTTGGGCAGATGAAATGCAGTCGCGTTGCTCCTGCATGAAATACGCTGGCGTTGCCAGCGTACAGACTTCCCGGGCTGCGCTCGGGAAGTCACGTAGGAAGCAACAGGCTCACCGGGTTATACAGCAACTCGCCCAGACGGGCGGCGATGCGGTTGGCCTCTGCCGCGGGGATGGCGGTGGAGACGTAGAAGGTGTAGGGCAGGTCAAAATTGCTGAGCGGCTCGCCGCCGGCGCGGATGCCCACCTTGGGGCTGCGGCCGCGGGCCACGAAGCCGAAGGACGGGCGCTTGCCGCTGGCAATGTAGTCCACCACCTGCTGGCGGGAGGTCGCGGCATCGCACACGGCGATGTGGGGGGAGAAGGATTCGGGGATACCTACCTTGGTGTGCTGGGTATCGCGGGCCAGGCGGTAGATGCTCTTGTTTGCGGCGTTCTCAATGGCCACCACCTCGTTGCCGGCATCCTGGAAGAGCAGAACATCCACCTTGCCATCTGCAGGCATCCACACGGGGTGGCAGGTGCAGGCCTTCACCACGGCGCGCACAATGTAGTCAAACAGGGAATAGCGCTTTTCCAGCAACTTCTCACACTGCACGGCAATGGGCAGGCTGATGCGGGCCAGAGCTGCCATGTTCACTTCCTGGTCGTATACGTAGTACCCGTCGATTTCCGGGCGGGTGGGTTGGGTGGCAAAGTCATTCACCACCGTGCGCCCGCGGCTTACCGGGGCGGTGGTGGGTTCCACCACATCTGCTGCCATGATTCTGCCGCGGGGACCGCTTCCGCGCAGTACGGCGGGGTCGATTCCTTTCTTCTTGCAGAGTTTTGCGGCCAGTGGGGAGATAAGCATGGTGATGGGGTGGTGGTTAAAGTGGAGCGGGGTGCCGCAGCACCCCGCTTGTTGGTCAGATGTTAACTCAGGCCTGGTAGCGCAGTTCACCGTCGATGATGGTCATCACGGTGTCGTACTCAGCGTTGAGCACCACCATGTCGGCGGTGTAGCCGGGGGCAATCTTGCCCAGGTCGTGCAGGCCGAGGCTCTGGGCCTGGTTCCAGGAGGTGGCCTTCACCAGCTCGCTGAGGGGCTGGCCGGTCAGTTCCTGAATGTTCTTGAGACCCTTGGCATAGCGCAGGGTGGAGCCGGCCAGGTTGCCGCTTTCGAGACGAGCCACGCCGCCCTTCACGATGATGGGCAGACCGCCCAGCTGGCCGGGGCCATCGGGCATCCAGGAGCAGGCCAGGGAGTCGGTGATCATAATCAGCTGGTCGATGCTCTTGTTGGTGAAGGTCAGCTTGAGCATGTCCTCGCAGAGGTGAATCTTGTCGCAGATGATTTCAATCTTCACGTCCTTGTCCAGCATGCCGGAACCCACCAGACCGATTTCGCGGTGGTGCTGCGGGCTCATCTGGTTGCAGAAGTGGGTGAGGTGCTTCAGACCGGCTGCCTTGGCCTTCTTGAAGTCGGCGTAGGAAGCTGCGGAGTGACCGGCGGAGCAAGTGATGCCGGCGGCGGTGGCCTTGTTGATGAAGTCAAAGGAGCCGGGCATTTCCGGAGCCATGGAGATGAGGAGCACCGTGTAAATGTCGTTCAGCATGGCCACTTCCTCATAATCGGCCGGGCGCACGAAAGCGG
>JAZQVE010000012.1:0-8561 GCA_045631705.1 Akkermansia sp.
CACGACCTTTTCCTTCCCTCTCTTTATCCTCTCCGGCGCCCCGCCTGGCAGGTTGTTGAGCCAGTGAACCGCGTTACCGCAGCTCTCGGCGCCTCGGAAAGTCATACTTGGAAAATTGCCTCGCCCGGCCGAAGAAGCGGAATCGCTTAGTTCTTTCGGGCAACCCCGTGACGGGGTGCGGGGCAAAGCTTATCACAAACGTGATTTCACGTCAAGCGCATTTTTGAGATTTTTTGTGCAGCATTTCTGCATGCACCATCTAACCCACGCTTTTTCGTACGTGTTAGAGCGAAAAAATAAATTTTCGGAATAGCAACGTCCATGCAGGAGGAAGCAAAAACCTCGCCTTTTTCTATAAGGCGGGGCTGATTGTTACGATTTTCCCTTCATATAAAGCACCGGAGCGCAGAGGTGTCCCCCCGCACTCCGGTGGTAGGATACTGATAATCTGTTCGTTATTCCTTTATCAGAACGCCATCTTCAGGCCCATCTGGGCATCCACACTGGTAGAGGAATTGCGAATCACCGCTTCGGCAGATCCATACAGCGCCGTTTCTGCGCTCACCGGCAGATTCACAGATACACCCACATTATAACCCCAGCGGCTGCGTTCGGCAGCATACTGCTTATAATCACGGGCAGCAGCTCCGGCAAAGCGCATGCTGACTTCGTGTTCACGGTCGCCCAGGCTGGCCACCACACCGGTCTGCACCGTCAGGGTACCGGGCAGAGCCTTACCCAGTGCGGGCAGAGCGCGGTTATAGCGCAGGCCCACCGTCACATCCGTAGCCCAGGCATCCTGTTCATCCACCAGCAGCGAGGCATTACCTGCACCGCTTTCAGAGAACGAATCAATCTTATTGAACGAGCTCTCCACGGCACCGAACACCTGCACACCATGCTGCTCATCAGCCCATACGGTATAGGCCACATCCTGCAGGAAGTTCACCGAGAAGCCATCCGCCTCCGCATCCGTGCTCATTCCAGCGACCGTGCGGCCCAGCTCGTACTGGTGCAGACCCACGCCAATCGCCGTGGTGCTGCTCCAGCGGCCGCTCTGGTACACGCCATAAAGGTCGATATGTGTATTGTCCTCATCGCGGCGCTTGCCATAAGTCGGGGTCAGCTTCGTCCGACTCTGGGAAATCCCCAGGCCCAGAGCAAAATCATTGCTCACCAGGTATTCCATTGTCAGCTGGGCACCGGTTTCGGAACGCTCAAAGCCGTCGCCATTGTGATCGCCATCCAGCTCGCCCTCCTCATGGAAGGCAGAAACACCCGCACGAATACGGCGCGAATCAATCATCGGGCTCGGAGCAATCTGCACAGATGCACCCTTGTTATCGCTCTTGTCTACACCCTTGTTGGAGACATAGCTGTTTCCGAAGGTCACATACTCACCCAGCGGCGTTCCCTTGCCGGCAGAGGCGCGCAGACGGCGCATATGCCCCAGGTTACCCTCTATCTGACTGTTCATCATCGTGGCATACTCGCGACCGCTCAGCTCGTCCAGAATACGCTTCAGCGCAGCTTCATCGCGTGTACCGATAATCTCCTGAGCCAGCTGCCCCAGCACACCACCGGGATTGCCGCTGCCCATGATATCCTTCACCGTATCATACACCGCCTGCTGGTTGCGGTCCAGATTCGGATTGAACTCAGGCAGAGGCTCATCCTTCACCGCCACCAGGGTCAGCACACCCGTAGCAGCATCAAATGCCAGCGTCCATTCACCGGTAATACCGTTCAGAGACAGGCAGCCATCAGCATACCCGCTGTTGCTGCTGCCGAAGTCGGCCAGCACATCGCCATCGCCCAGCCCACTCCAGCCGGAAACATCCAGCGTGGTCTTCTCTCCATCGGTGAAGGTCACATCACCCCTCACCGTCAGCAGACCGGACAACTCCAGCGTACCGCCACCCAGGGTAAGGGCCCCCGTGTAGCTTGCGGGGCCGGCCACGGTCAGGCGCTTTCCGCTGTCCAGTGTGTAGCCATCGCGGAAGTTTACAGCAGCGCCACTACCCAGCACAATGTGCGAAGCACCATCGGCATAACCCAGGGTCGAGCTGCCATTCATGAGCACCTTGTTGGTAATACTGAACTGGTTGAGGTCGAGCGTGGCATCATTCACCGTCACATCACCCGTGCCGAAGGCCTGGGCATTGCCCGCCACCAGCGTGCCACCGTTCACCGTGGTGCCGCGGGTGTAGCTGTTAGCACCGCTCACAGTGATAGTGCCACCGCCGATGTTCAGCGTGGAGTCACCTTCCATTCTGGCGCTGATTTCCGCCACATAATCACCGGCAGCGCTGCTCACAGCCGTGTTCTCGATGACACCACCCAGCGTGGCTGCCTTGGTCAGCACAATGCTGCCACCCGTGGCCGACACGGTGATGCTCTGGTTCACCGTCAGCAGGCCGCTGTCCATGGTCACGGCATTCAGCTCAGCCTTGTTCTGCGCAGACACATCCGCAATCTTGCTCACCTCGGCAGAATCACCACCGGTCAGGAAGTAGTGGGTATAATCCACCTCTGCCCCTGCGCGAGCCACACCATCTTCACCCAGCACCAGCTGCGTGCGCATCAGGAAATCATCGTGATGAATGCTCAGGCCATCAGCCACAGACTTACCGCCATTCACCAGCTGCACACTGTACGCCACCCCCTGGCTGAAACCACTCTCCATCAGTCCCACACGCTCACCGATCAAAGACAGGCGCCCGGCTTCCGTCTTGTTAAGCTGCAGAGCACTGGCATCAATACTGCCCCTCAGCGTCAGCGTGCCGCTATTGGCGATAGCGGTGTTGCCCAGATTATACGTCACATCACCTGCCACCTGCAATGTGCTGGCACCGATATTAGAGATGGTATTGGTAATGCCCTCCACCCCGATTTCCAAGGTTCCTCCGTTGAGCGTGACTGCACCTGTACCCAGCGCCTGGGCATTTTTGGCGACCAGCACGCCGCCCTTGATTTCTGTGCCACCCGCGTAGCGGTTATCACCGATTATGATAATGTTGCCGCCGCCCACCTTAAGCGAGCTGCTGCCTCCCAGCACCGCAGAAATAGTGCCGGAGTAATCGCCCGCAGCCGTGCTCACGGTGGTGTCATCAATCGTGCCGCTCAGCGTGGCAGACTTCGTGATGACGATGCTGCCGCCAGCGGCATCCACCGCGATGCTCTGATCAACCGTCAGCATACCGCTATCCATGATGACCTTATTCAGCGTCTCCTGATGCTGTGTGGAAACAGCGGCAATCGTGCTTACAGCCAGACTGTCGGCATCTTCCAGATAGAATACACTGTAGCTGCCGGCACCATTGGAGCGTGCCCAGCCATCGGCTCCCAGCACCAGCGGATTGTTTCCCTGGTGGGAAGTGTGGCTGATGGTCGCTCCTGAGCCATTCGTTGTACCGCCATTAACAATCTGCACCGCATACTTCTCTCCCATCGAGAAGCCGCTCTGCGTATTGTCCACCACGCTGCCATCCAGAGCATAGCGCTGGTCACTGGTTTCGGTCTTGTATTCGAGCTCAGATGCATCGAAGCTACCGCTCAGCTTCAGCGTGCCGCTGTTGGCGATAGCCGTGTTGCCCAGCTTATACGTCACATCACCTGCCACCTGCAATGTGCTGGCGCCGATATTGGAGATGGTATTGGTAATGCCCTCCACCCCGATTTCCAAGGTTCCTCCGTTGAGCGTGACTGCACCTGTACCCAGCGCCTGGGCATTTTTGGCGATCAGCACGCCGCCCTTGATTTCTGTGCCACCTGTGTAGCTGTTATCGGTAGAAATAGTCAGGTTGCCTTCTCCCTCCTTGGTCAGCTTCATGCTGTCGGTCAGTGAGCCGGTTCCGGAGAACACATAGTCCTTGCCTATACTGTTATTCACGAGTACGCTCTTAGGAGCCAGATTACCCACCAGTTTCACCGTGCCACAGGCCTCATCTCCGAAAATCACACCGATTCCGTTGCGGTAAGCCCAGTTGAGTTCATGCTGCTCCCAGTTAACAGAACTTTCTACATTCCAGACCCAGTCCCCCGAAGCGTTATTCCAGGTAGCCTCGGTCAACGTGGGGTAGTTCAGGTAGAGTGTGTTATTCACCCAGCTAAGGTCATCTTTGTCCCATACTCCACCTGTGACGGTGACATTGGCCCAATTCGTCGGCTGCGCTACACCGCTCAGCAGCATATATCGCCCTGTGGTATCCAGCCCCTCCACGGCATTCAGCTGCAGCGTGAGCGTCCCGCTGGTGGACAAGGTCAGCGTGCAGTTGGTCAGGGTCAGCGCCGCCGTGTCGGTGTGCGTAGCATTCAGGGTGATGATGAATGAGCTGCCCCCTTCGAACGTAATAGTCGTGTTTCTTGCAGCATTCTGCCCGCTCAAGGCAAAAGCGGTTCCGGAAGCAAAGGAAAGAGCATTCTGGCGGACTGTTGATAAATAGGAGGTCAATTCACCATTATCCAGCCACAAGGTCGGGGTGCTCTTTCCACTGGCGGAGGAAAGCACCTTGATACAATCCGCCTCCAGCACCGCACCATCGCGAATAATGAGGCGCCCATCATGCAACTGTGCCACACCCCAAATCTCGGATGTTCTGGACGCCGCGATATACTCCGCCATCTCCTCACCTGTGGCGGTAAGGCCGTGCTTATCCAGTATCGTTTGCAGATACTCAGCAGTGGCATCTTTCCCCGTAAAGATGATATCACCCGTCTGAGCTATCTTCTCCCCATTTTCCGCCTCATACCAGTCATTCAGATGAAAAGCGGACGATGAGTTGGAAGCAACGTCTATATGAATCATATCCCGGAACTCAATGCTGCTATTTCCGGGGGCAGAGAAATGAACAACAAGCGATTCATCTGCATCATCCAAATCAAAGGCACGAATACTCTGCAGCCTTAATACACCTGAGTTTAGCGTATAGTTTCCCTTAAAGACAACGGATTGATTGTTCTGAATAGAAAAAACTCCACCCGGACGCTGATCAATCGCACCGCCGCAGGCAGAGTCGGTTGAGCTGGAAGCCGTATTCCCCTCAAACACCACGCTGCCGTTGTTGCTCAGCGTGATAGTGTACCCAGAAATCGCGCCGCCGCAGGCAGAGTCGGTTGAGCTGGAAGCCGTATTCCCCTCAAACAACACACTGCCGTTGTTGCTCAGCGTGATGGCGTTATACCCACGAATCGCGCCGCCTTCGGCATAGGAGGAGGTAGAGGAAGCCGTGTTCCTCTCAAACAACACGCTGCCGTTGTTGCTCAGCGTGATGCCACCAGCCCCATGAATCGCGCCGCCCCAGGCAATGTAGGTTGAGCAGGAAGCAGTATTCCCCACAAACACCACGCTGCCGTTGTTGCTCAGCGTGATGGCGTCATAATACCCATCAATCGCGCCGCCGCCGTAGGAAGCCTTGTTCCCGCTGAACACCACGCTGCCGTTGTTGCTCAGCGTGATGGCGCCAGACCCATAAATCGCGCCGCCGCGGGCATAGGAGGCGGAAGCCGTGTTCCTCTCAAACACCACGCTGCCGTTGTTGCTCAGCGTGATGGTAGTACTGCTGGTGCTCCCATAAATCGCGCCGCCGCAGGCAGAGGAGGAGGTAGAGGAAGCCGTGTTCCCCTCAAACACCACGCTGCCGTTGTTGCTCAGCGTGATGCCACCAGACCCACAAATCGCGCCGCCTTCGGCATAAGAGGAGGTAGAGGAAGCCGTGTTTCCCTCAAACACCACGCTGCCGTTGTTGCTCAGCGTGATGGCGTTATACCCACGAATCGCGCCGCCTTCGGCATAGGAGGAGGTAGAGGAAGCAATATTCTGAAAAATGATATTCTCGTAGTAATTGTATGTCTTCGAACCTGTCTGACGGGTGGTAATAGTCAGAGCCGCCTGCACATCTTCAGCATGCAGCACAATCTGCACGGAGCCATCCGAAGCGAGCTGCAACCAACCATCTGCCCAGAAGCCGGAGCCGGGCCGGGATGTATCGAAATACAGCGAGGCCGCATTGTTTACATCCGTCAGGGTCAGAGGATTCCCCTCGGCATCCAACAAAGCGCCCACCCCGGTGAGCAACGTGTAGGTCTTGCCATCACCTACTCCGCAATTGGAAAGGAGAAGGACGGTATCGCCACTCAGCTGAAGCGTGCCACCTGCCAGGTCAGGGATGGGATCAGCATCGGCATAATCGATAGTCAGCGAATCATCGCCGCCCAGCGTGAGATCCGCAGCAGAAGAGGACGCAGAGCAAACGAAAGTAAAAGCGAAACAGGCCAACAGAGCCTTGCGAAGTAAAACAGGGAGATGAAGTTTCATAATAGGTTATGAGAAGTTTATTTTTCAGAAGAGATAAAGGGGTGAAGGATATAGCTATCGAACGTTTTTATATCAGGAACGGAGATACACTGGGCTACAGGAACAGGAGAAGGGTGCGATTCCCCTCGGGCGTACAAAGTACCATTACGGTAATCAAGGTAGAAATAGGAATCACCATTCATCACATAGGGTGCGATAAAAGTGCGGTCTACGCGCCACAAAGTAGTCTGCCCTGGCAGGTTACAATAAAAAAGCCAGTAAGTTCTATTGTTTTGCTGTTCAAAGGTCGTCTTTCCTACCCACATAAGGCACCAATCGGGGAATTTTAAATCCGGTTCGCAGACGTAGGACACATTCAAGCCGGTGGTGATGTGTTTATCATCGCGGCTGAGTTTAAGAACATCGCTTTCACCGCAGTATTGGTGATGAATGCCTTTCAGATGCATGAGGAGTTTACCCGTCAAACATTCCCAGGCGGACTTATAATCCCCCTTATATACAGGCACCGGAATGACAGTCACACTCAGGCTGCGTAACATGGCAGCGCGATAATCGAAATCGCCGGGATTTTCTTCGTCTCGCATCAGCCATACATAAATCCGGCTTTGTTTACCTGTCCATTGGAAACTTTCCAGTTTCTGCAGCTCGTGCCATCGTTTCTGAAGCAGGGTATAGAGAATCTTTTCGTCCGGTCCAAAATTCAAACCGACAACGTGAACTTCCTTGCCAGGAAATTCCTTATGCCAGGTCACTAACTCGCTACAGCCTATTATTTCCAGATGCTCGACTGCTTCCTTATACTGGCATGAAAAATAAATACACTGATCCGCGTCCTTGGCGTCGCCATGAATATGGAGCACCGTCGGATGAGAGGAGCGACCGCAAAAAGCCCGCTCCATGGCAAAATCATAATTAGTCGTATAGAAAGCAGAAAAATGCTCAGCCAATGCCGACAGCGCATGGTGAGCAAAAGTGGGTCTTAAATCCTGGCATTTGCTGAAAAACTCCTCAGTCAGCATTCGTTCACCATTCTCCCACTTGACAAAATTTGCCTTAACCTTCTCTTGCGACAAGTAAGAATGGCACCCGGCAACCAGATTCACCCCATTTCCATACAGCAATACAGGCTTACACTGCTTCGCACACTTGTTTACCTCAGCTGCTCTACACATTGCCTGACAGTCTACCCTTTCGGAATCCGTAAGGGTGGCTATACATGGTATCTTCTGTGGAGATAATAACAGCCTATGAGACATTGAGCACGGCGAAAAATGAAACGATGTACCGGGTGTTGCTGTTTTCTTGAAATAAAACAGTTTGTGTGCTTGACTTACGGATTCCGAAAGCGGGTACATATGAATACAAAAGACAAAGAACTTGAAGCAGCCGCACTCAGCATTTTGAAATCAACAGGAGTGCATTTAATAGATGCTGCTATTATCGCCAAAGAAGCATTAGAACAACATCGTGGAAATCTGAAACGGGTCAGGAAGTGTATGGCGGCAGGAGCTGAAGCCATGAAACAGCGAGAGCGCACAGTGACTTTTGAGAAAGCGGTGGAGGCAGCGCTGGAGGCGCGGCGAGACAGGCGGACACGTACGGTATACGATTTCCGCTATTTCACACGGAGGTTTATGAAACGGTGTCCGGGGTTGGCGCGGCGGCGGGTGAGGAGCATCACGCCGCAGGAGTGCGCGGGGTATACTGAGAAGGCGTTTGATACGCCGCGGCAGCGGCAGAAGGCTCGGCTGATTCTGAGCGGGGTGTTCGGCACGGCGGTGAAGAGGGGGTGGTGCGATGCGAATCCTGTGGCTCGGGTGGAGGCGCCGCGGGTGGTGGAGCAGCAGGTGCCGATTCTGACTCCGCAGGAGATTGAGCAGATTACCACAACTGCGGAAGAGTACCAGGGCGGCAGCTGCGCGGCGGCGGTGGGGATGATGCTTTATGCGGGCATCCGCCCGCATGAGGTGGCGCGGCTGAGCTGGGCGCAGGTGGATTTGCGGGAGAAGGCGATTTATATTCTCCCCAGGCACAGCAAGACGGGCGGCGCGCGGCGCGTGACGATTCACAAGCCGCTGCTGCGGATTCTGCGGGCTCACAAGCAATCGGATAGTGATATGATTTGCCCAGCGAACTGGCTGCACCACTGGCGGGAACTGCGCCGGGCGGCGGGGTGGGACTCCCCTGCCCACCGCTGGCCGCAGGATGCGCTGCGGCATACCTTTGCGAGTTACCACCTGAGCTA
>JAZQVE010000013.1:0-12182 GCA_045631705.1 Akkermansia sp.
TACTCCCGCGTATTCTGCACAAACCGCCTCCTTCCCCACTTGGGAAAATGGCTGTGCCTCTGGCTCACCATCACAGCCTGGGCCAGCGTCTTTACCCATGCCTCCCCGCTGCGATTCTTCCCGTTCATCAACTACACCACAGTTGATTTCCTCGGCGCCGCCGTTGGAACATTCATCTGCCTGGTGCTGTTGCACGGTCTCTACAGCATTGCAGATTTGGTCGTAAAGATAAAATCAGATGACAAATTCCACAGGCTTGCCTGCTTTGTAGTCGCCTGCGTTCTCCATCTTCTGCTGTGCCACTCCTGCGGCTAGCTACGCCCCTGACCCCAGCCGATATCCTTTTGTTTTGCATCCATGCATAAAAAGCGCATTGCAGCCGCCGTGTTCCTGTATTTCCTCGACCATAACAACGCACTCTATTTCAACGGCACCAAACGACTGGTCGATGCCACCCTCGTGGCGCTGGTCATCCTCATCGCAGAATCCCGCCCGGATGAGATGGAAACCATCATTTCCGTTATCCTCAACTGCATGCAGCCATGAATGCAAGCTCTAAGCCAATACCGGTTAGTACAACACCGCGAGAATACATACTGAAGCTGCCGGGTGGTGCCCCCATGGGTCCGCTGGCACTGGATATTGTTGCAGAGCTGGTCAGGCAGGGCGAAGTAACGGAGGATTATCTCTATACCACTGCCGGTGCAGATGACTGGCGTCCCATCCGTGAGCTGCCGGGGCTGCCGGAACCGGTGTTCCGGGCACCGCGGGTCAATAAGCTCAAAGCTGGCAAAGCGGATTTCGGCCAGCTTCTCACCAGTTCACTGGCCGCAGCCGCCACATACACCGCTCTGTACCTGCCGTTTACCCTGCTGACACCCCGCAGGCATCATCTGGCAGAGGTGGAAACATGGCTTGTGATAGCAGTCGGGGTTCTGCTCATTGGCATGATTCAGGGCATTGTGGCATTCGGAGTATTTCGCCATCTCAACCTCCCCCGAATCGGCAAGGAGCTGGTAGTGGTGGTGCTGGTCAGTTTCTGGTTCCTCCCCATCCACCTGCTGAGAGACCTGGCAGGTGAACTTGACAGCGGATTCTCCTACCTCGCCGTTATATGCCTGGCCCTGGTTACCGCACCGTTTCCTATCCTGCTCTGCCTCTTCAACCGCTTCTTTGACCGGAAATAGCAATTTTCATAATTGACTCACCGTCTTTTTTTTATATAATAGCGCCATGAGCAGTAAAGAGCCCTCGCCGGATAACAGGTTGCACGTAGCCGTAACCTTCAACAAACCGGAGCTTATCGATTCCCTGATTGCCGAGGGCGCAGACGTGAACGCCCGCATGACGAACCCGGATGAAGCGGTGGAGCTCAACCAGGTCACCGCACTGTACATGGCCGCCCGTTTCGGCAGAATCGAATGCCTGAAGCGCCTGCTGGCAGCCGGCGCCGATGTGAACGCCGCGGATGCGCACGGCACCACCCCGCTGCATGTGGTGGCTTATAACAATGACCTGAAGAAACTTTCCGATAAAGTTCAGCTGGAGTGCATACAACTTCTGCTGGAGGCGGGGGCAGATGTGCACCGACGCAACGAACTGGACGACACGCCGCTGCACCTGGCAGCGCAGAGCGGCAACGCAGAGGTGGTACGCACCCTGCTGGCAGCCGGAGCAGATGCGAACAGCTGCGATAAGGAGGGCTACCGCCCCATCCACGGAGCAGCCCTTCACGGACACATGGAAATCATCCGCATGCTGCTGGACGCCGGGGCCGATATCAATGCCCGGGAGAATGCCGGATTCACCCCGCTGGCACTTGCCACCATCTACTACGGCACGGCGGAGAACCTGCGCGAACTGATTCAGCTGGGAGCGGATGTGAACATCATCACCAACGAAGGCACCAACCTGCTGCACCACGCCGCAACTTCCTGCGGCTCATGGCAGGACAGAAGCGAAAAGATGCAGGAGCTGCTGCAACACGGACTTGACGTCAATGCCGTTTCCCGAAATGGTAACACGCCGCTGGTTTCTGCCACACTCATGGCTCTGACCGATGGAGCCCCCGCCGACTGTGCGGAAATGCTGGTACAGGCCGGAGCCGATATTCATGTCCCGGTCAAAAATTCCACTCTGCTCCACCTTTCTGCCGAAGGCGGTGATGCCAGCCTGGTCACCTTATTCCTGAAGGCCGGAGCCAGTCCCACAGAAAAAGATGCGCAGGGCAGAACCCCGCTTGACTACGCCTTCATTCATTGCACAGCACCCAAACCGGTGCGCCAGCAGATCATCAGCATTCTCCTGGACGCAGCACCGGAGCTCAAAAAGGAATTAGCAGCCTTGAAGCGCCGCTTCTGCATCAATCTGGTGCTTCTGGTACTCTGCATTCTGTTTTTTGTCAGAATGCTGTGGAGATTGTTCACCTGACCCAGACCGCTGCCGAGCCGGGAAGCGACTTCTTCCTTACCATAGGAAAAAGAAATGGCCGTAGTGGCAGGCCAGCTGCTGTGCTACGAAGGGCAGACACAGCAGGATAAAGGACAAGGACTTTTTCCTCTGTCCCCTGAAGAAGAACAGGGAAACCAGCAGCAGAAACAGCAGCAGGAGAATCCCTGATTCCGCCAGCAGGAAGGCATCAGCCACGGCAAAGACGAAACAGGAGGCGAGGATGAACAGGACCTGAACATTGAACAACACCGCTACCGCCAGCTGCATATACGCTCCGTCCCTGAACCATACCAGCACCAGGACAAGCAGAATGACCAGCACATCCGGAAGCAGATACCCCATGGTGTATTCGTAATCCAGAACCTCCGCCTGTCAGGAATCACTCAAACAGTGAAAGCACAGCCTCGGCTGCCTTGGCTGCGGCGCCACCGTGGCCAAGGCGCCCCATGGATTCCTGCATCTCGGCCAGCACCTTGGCGCGGGAGTCCGGCTGGGTAAGGCGCTCCAGCTCGGCGATACAGTTTTCCACATTGAAATCGTTCTGAATGAGCTCGCGGACAACCGGCTTGTCCACCAGAATGTTCACCATGCCGATATACTTGATGGTGAGAATCATGCGGCCAATCATGTATGTACCGGCAGACACCTTGTACACCAGAGCAAAGGGAAGCTCGTGCAGCGCCGCCTCCAGCGTGGCAGTACCAGAGGTGACCAGCGCAGCCTCGGAACGATCCATCAAATCATGATAGCTGCCGGGGCAGATGTTGATGATTTCCTGCGGCATGCCGGCTTCATCTGCCATGCGGCGCATGGTGGCAGCCAGTTTCTCCGAACTGGCGGAGGTCTCGAAACGCCACTCGGGGTGGCGGGTGCGGAGTTCCTTCACTACATCGATGAACACAGGGAAGTGACGCTCCACCTCGCGGTTGCGGCTGCCGGGGAAGAGGCCGATGAGGTTCTTCTCGCGCACATCGGTGCGGCGGGCGGCCAGAATATCATCCACCAGCGGGTGGCCCACAAACTCGGTGCGCAGACCAGCCTTCTCAAACAGCGGTTTCTCGAAGGGGAAGGTGCACATCATGAGGTCAAGTACAGCGGCCAGCTTGGGAATGCGACCTTTCTTCCAGGCCCACACCATGGGAGCAATGAACCAGGCAATCTTCGTCCTGGGAGATACCTTGCGCACGCGCTCAGCCAGGCGCTGGTTGAAACCGGGGTAGTCAATGAGCAGCAAGCAGTCCGGCTGGTCGGCAGCGATGCGCTCAGTCATTTCCTTGAGCTTACCGGCAAAGAAACGGATGTGGCGCAACACCTCCACAATACCGATGACAGCGGCAGCATCTGCCCAGTCCTCCACACCAGGAGCGAGCGCATGCATACGGTTGCCGCCCAGGCCCACAATTTCAGCATCCGGGCGGCGGCGCAGCAGCTCCTGCATCACCAATGCACCCTGTTTATCGCCACTCTTCTCGCCGGCTACCACGTATATCTTCATGCCTCTACTCTACCACGCGCGCGAAAAATTGCAAGAAAAGACTTTTATTCCGTAAAAATGTGTGCATAATGCCCATATGCACGAATTCCTTGTTTTCTGTATGGACTGCATTCAGCAGTGGGGATACTGGGGTGTGGTCATCCTGATGGCCATGGAGAGCTCCATCATTCCTGTGCCGAGTGAAATCGTTGTTCCCCCGGCAGCCATCATTGCCACCTACCCGAACGCAGAAATGTCCTTCTGGGGTGTTGTTCTGGCCGGCACCGTGGGCTCCTATATCGGTTCATGCGTCATGTACATCATGGCTCTGTGGCTGGGGCGTCCGTTCGTGTATCGCTTCGGCAAATACTTCCTCATGCCGCCGCACAAGGTAGAGAAAGCAGAGGTATTTATGAACAAGTATTCAACCGCTGGTATCTTCTTTGCCCGTTTCCTTCCCGTTATCCGCCACCTCATCTCCATTCCTGCCGGTCTGGTCAAGATGAACTTCACCGCCTTCAGCATTGCCACCATCGTGGGTTCCGCCATCTGGTGCTGGGTGCTGGCCTGGTTCGGTGACAAGGTAGGCACCGACCACCCCGATATCATGAAGAGCCCGGAGGACCTGGTGCATGCCGTGAAGGATGAATCCCACCTGGTGGTGCTTGCTATCGTCATGGTGGCTGGTCTGTACGCCCTCATGAAGTACATGACCCGCGAGAAGAAATAATTTTTCCCGGCCTCAATATGAGCAACGAAAACCTTATTGACGAGATTCTTCGTCTGAAGAAGGAACGCAACGCCGTTATCCTGGCGCACAGCTACCAGCGCCCGGAAATCCAGGACCTGGCCGACTTTGTGGGCGATTCCCTGGCACTGGCCCGCAAGGCCCAGGAGGCCGAATGCGATGTCATCGTGTTCTGCGGTGTGCATTTCATGGCCGAGACTGCCTGCATCCTGAATCCCACCCGCACCGTGCTGCTGCCGGATGCAAACGCAGCCTGCTCGCTGGAAGCCTCCTGCCCTGCCGAGGAACTGGCTGCCTTCCTGGAGGAAAATAAGGACAAGAATTACTACGTTATTGCCTACGTGAACTGCTCCATCGGCGTGAAAGCGCTGGCGGATGTCATCGTGACCAGCGGCAACTCCCAGCGAATCATCGAAACGGCACCCACGGACCGCCCCATCCTCTTTGTGCCGGACCGCAACCTGGGCGCCTGGACCTCCCTGCAGACCGGCCGCACCATGACCATGTGGAACGGCGCCTGCCATGTGCACGAACGCTTCACCCGCGACCAGCTGCTGGCCACCAGGGCCCAGCATCCGGATGCCCTGGTGGTATGTCACCCGGAATGCCAGGAACCCATCCGTCTGCTGGCAGATCACATCTGCTCCACGGAGAAGATGATTCCCTACTGCCGCGAAAGCGAGTGCAGCAAGTTCATCATCGTGACAGAGACCGGCATTCTGCACCGCCTGCGCAAGCTGGTACCCGGCAAGGAGTTCATTCCCATGAACATGGGTACCTGCTCCTGCGCCGAATGCGAGTACATGAAACTGAACACGCTTGAGAAGCTGCGCAACTGCCTGCGCGATTTGGCCCCTGAGGTACGCGTACCGGAAGACCTGCGACTGCGTGCAGCTGCCCCGCTGGAGCGCATGCTGGAGCTTTCCCTCTGAGCCGGCTTATGAATCTGGCGCCGCATATCCTGGCCCACGGCAACTGGATTTCCATGGAGGAGTTCATGGAAATCGCTCTCTATGACCCGGAAGGCGGCTACTACAACAACAATATAGCCGATATCGGCATCCGCGGCGATTTCTCCACCACGGCCACCATGAGCGACCTGCTGGCGCGCCGGCTGGTGCAGCAGTGGGAGCAGAGCTGCAAAGCGTTCAACCGCAACCTTCCCATCATCGAAATCGGCGGTGGCAATGGCGACATGGCCATGAGCATGGCTCGCACGCTCGGCTTCTTCAAACGCCTGCGCGTACGCTACTACATGGTGGACCGCTCCAAGGCCCTGCGTGACCTGCAGCTCATGGTAGGCGGTAACTTCGTGCGCGTGTACGACACCATTGAAAAGGCTATCAAGCATGCCGGGGGGCGCGCCTTCATCTTCTCCAATGAACTGCCGGATGCCTTCCCTGCCCGCCAGTTCGTCTTCCAGGATGGCAAATGGATGGAGCTGGGGCTCTCTGTCAACCATGGGCAAATTGTACGCGCCATCAAGGAACGGCCGCTGCCGGAATCCAGCGTGTTCTCACGCTGGGCATACGAAGGCCAGATTGTGGAAGTGCAGGAGAGCTACCACAAGTGGTACGCGGCCTGGCAGCCGCTCTGGAAATGCGGCACCATGGTCACCATCGACTACGGCGAGATGAATGATACCCTCTACCTCCGCCGCCCCGCCGGCACCCTGCGCGGCTACAAAGCCCACCAGCTGATAGCAGCCGAGGAGTTGCCCCGTCTCACCGGCCGCTGCGATATCACCGCCGATGTGAATTTCACTGATTTGCACCAATTAGCCACCAACTGCGTGGGTGACCGGGTGCAGTACATGAGCCAGCATGCCTACCTGAAGGACCTGGCCGACCCCACCAGCGCCGCAGATCGACACCTGATTGCCGTACCGGGTGCAGGTGATCATTTCAATGTACTCATCCAGCACCGCTTTGAGTCATGACCCGCCGAAAGAAATTCGCCATTGTCTCCACGCTGCTTGCCGGATTGGGTACCCTGCTCATGGCGGGGGATTTCCTGATGCCGCACTGTCTCTGCCGCGGCGGCGAATGGGATGGCCCGGTAACGGACCACTTCGACGGCATGTTCTTTCACAACCCGGAGCCCAGCACGCTGTACAAGACCAGCAACCTGCTCCAATGGCTCAAGGAACGCCACGCCAAGGGCGATTATCCCACGGTGAAAGCCCTGACCCACCAGCCGGAACTGGCTCCGCAGGTAGACGGGCGCGATTGGGAGGTCACCATGGTCAACCACTCGACCATGCTTATCCGCACAGCGGGTCTCAATATACTGACAGACCCGGTGTGGAGCGATTATACCAGCCCGGTGCAGGGATTCGGCCCCAGACGCTGCCGTCCCGCCGGCATCGCCTGGGGGGAACTGCCGAAAATTGATATCTGCCTGCTCTCCCATGACCATTACGACCATTTTGATGCTGATACTATCCGGCAGCTGGCCAAGGAGCATAAGCCCCTCTTCATTGTACCGCTGGGGCTGGGAAATCTGGTAAAATACCACTGTGGAGAACACCAGCACGTCATCGAGGCTGACTGGTGGGAAAGCGTGCAGCACGGCAGCCTGAAAATCACCCTTACCCCGGCAAAACACTGGAGCAACCGTTACCGCAAGACTTACACCCGCAATCGCTCGCTCTGGTGCGGGTTCTACCTGCAGGCTACCGATGGGCCCTCTGTTTACTACGTGGGAGACTCGGCAAAATCAAACTGCTTTGCCGATATCCGGGCCCGCCTCGGCTCACCGGATGTCGCGCTGCTCCCCATCGGCGCCTATAAACCGGACTGGATTCGCAATGGTCACATTTCCCCGGCCGAGGCGGTGGAGGCGTTCCAGCAACTGCAGCCCCGCCAAGCCATCGCCTGCCATTTCGGCACCTGGCAACTGGCGAATGAAGGCTACCAGGAAACGCTGGATGA
Source organism: Akkermansia sp. (assembly GCA_045631705.1). Taxonomy (GTDB): domain Bacteria; phylum Verrucomicrobiota; class Verrucomicrobiia; order Verrucomicrobiales; family Akkermansiaceae; genus Akkermansia. The sequence continues at coordinate 7,607 of JAZQVE010000013.1, forward strand.
CCTTACCAAAGCTCTTGAAGCCGCCCGTATTCCCGCAGACCGCTTCATAGCTCCGGACAACGGCCAGACCCTGCGCGGCAGTAAGTGACCCCACCCCAGGGCTATAGCATGCGCGGCCACGCAGCTTCATTAATCACGCACCACTCCGATGTACGGCAGGTTACGGTATGCTTCATCAGCATCCATGCCATAGCCTACCAGGAAGAGATTGGGAGCCGCCAATCCCACGTAGTCAGCTTCAAATGGCACACGGCGTCCTTCAGGCTTATCCACCATCACAGCAGTAGCAACCTCAGCAGCGCCCAGTCTTATCAGTTCAGCCTTCACATTGGCGAGGGTAATACCACTGTCCAGCACATCATCCAGCACAAGAACGCGCTTCCCTTCACAATACGGAACCGGGGTCTTCCAAGTCACCTTGCCACTGGTTTCGCGGGCTGAGCCATAACTGGAAACACGGGCAGACTCCATCATGAAATTCGGGGGGAGCAGCCGCAGCAGATCGGCCGCGAACCACATGGCACCGTTCATAAGCACGAGCACCTTCACCGGGCGCTCGCAGCCGAAACGCTCCTCCAGTGCAGCAGCCATCCTGCGGTTAGCCTCAGCAATCTGGTCTGCAGAAAAGAGGTTCTCGATTTCCATATTATTTCAGCTTTCTCCGTGTCACTATGTACACCTTGTCACCATGGCGCACCTTGGTGGGCACTGATATGAGCGCCGTGGCACCCTTGGGCGCCACCGGCACCACCTGGGTCTCACCATTCTCATCATCACAACGCACCTCCGGCACCGTCACGCGCACAATGCCCGTTGTCACGCCGGTTATCTCAATCTTATCACCAGGAGCTACAGGGCCAGCCTCCAGTCGGATTTCAGCCACCTCAGGCTTGGCATACCAGCGCATCACACGGCCCAGATGCTGACGCTGCTCCAGAGCCAGGCTGTTGGAGCAACCGCTCCAGGTTTCCCATTCCTCGCCCAGATAGTAGCCACCATGCCAGAACTGGCGGTTGAATACCCGGAGCAATTCCTCCTCCCAGACAGCCACCTTTTCCGGTGACCACTCACCGGCTGCACAGCATTGCACGGCCTCCTTATATACGGAGGTCACCGTGGACACATAGGCCTCCGAGCGGCCGCGGCCCTCCAGCTTGAACACCGACACGCCAGCCTCCACCAGCTGGTCAATCACGCGGATAGTGCAGATGTCCTTGGGCGACATGATATACTGGTTATCAATATCCATCTCGAACCCGGTCTCCGTATCCGTTACGCGATATTTACGGCGGCAGAGCTGGTAACACTGACCACGGTTGGCGCTGGCGTTGTATGCCGCCAGGCTCATGCCACACTTGCCGGAAATGCCGATGCACAAGGCACCATGGGCAAAAACCTCAATACGCACCAACTCGCCGGAGGGACCAGTGATATTCTCGCGCTTGATTCCCTCGATGATATGACGAATCTGACTGAGTTTCAGCTCGCGGGCCAGCACCATCACATCTGCATAAGCGGCAAAGAAACGCACCGAGCCCATGTTGCACACATTCGCCTGCACTGATATGTGCACCTCCAGCCCGATGCTGTGAGCATACGAAATAACAGCAAGATCAGCGGCAATCACAGCATCCACCCCGGCATCCTTTGCCTGGCGGAGCAGCTGCTGCATGCCCTCCATCTCCTCATCATAGATAATCACATTGCAAGTCAGATAGGCTTTCGCACCACAGGCATGGCACAAACGCGCCACCTTCGGCAAATCCTCCACCGTGAAATTCACCGTGGAACGGGCTCGCATGTTATACATTCCAACACCGAAATATACGCTATCCGCCCCGGCACGCAGGGCTGCGGCCAACGATTCAAACGAGCCGGCGGGTGCCATAATTTCCAACTCCTGCATGCGCAGGAGTTTAACCGTTATCTACCCAAAGGTCAAGGAGGAACACTCATCCCGGTACCAATTCACATACTTTACAACAAAATCCATCAATTCTTTCTTGCCAAATCACCCTCTGTGCGCTAGATTATAGCATAATCAGCTATACCTGTTATCACCATGAAAAAAAATCTCCTTCTGCTTGCACTTGCTGCCGCAACTACCCTGCCCCTGGCAGCAAAACCGGCATTGTTCACCAACCCGGCAGAAACAAGCCTGCGCGAAAATGTAACCTGCACAGCAGGCAAGCTGACCGGCGAGGAAGGTGCCCTTTATTCTCGGCAACAGATATATAGTGTAAGCAGCTTCCGCAAGTCCAATGTTGCGACGTCCGCTGTGGCCATGACCATCGACCTGACGGCAGCATCTCAGGTTACCGAACCCACCAGGCTGCTGACCTTTGAGTCTGACCACGAGCTGGGTCTCATGGCCACCCCGGAAGGAATCACCGGAAACTGGCATGGCAAGCCCTGGGGCGAAACGGTTCCCTACGCCAGGCTGGTTAACCATCCCGCAGCATTGCACCGTGACGGCTCTCACTTCATCAGTTTCACCGTGGTGGCATCCGGATGTAAAGGCGCCGGATGGAATGGCTTAGGTGGTACTATGGGGTATGATGTAAATGGAGACCTGCTGGTGAATCTCCCTCTGCTGGCCTCTGCAGACAACAAGATTTTCAAGAGCATCTGCGTAAATCCTGACTTTGTGAAGGCCGTCTCGGTAAATGCCGATGTAAGCCGCAATCAGACCACCGTGGCAACCGAAGCCGCCGCCCAGGCCGCCAAGGCCGAGCGCAAATTCCTCAAGCAGCGAGGCGAATGGCTGTCACCCAGTGAATGGGTGTGTACCGTCATCGGCATGCTGGTTCTTCTGGGAGGTGTCAGCATCACTTGCTTCCGCAAGGGTAAATGGCAGTAAGCCCATTGGCTCTACTGGGGGTCGTTGTAAGCCCTCTCCATGAAAAGTCCCCGCCTGATACATAATCAGGCGGGGACTTTCTATATTCAGAGGACAGAAGCTATCACTTCTTCAGGCCTGTATCCTCACCCTCCGTCAGCCAGGAAATACTGAACGGAGCAAAGCGGATGTGCTTGATAGGGTGGCCATTCACCTCATACAGGATACCTGCCACACCCGGCTTCACCGGACAAAGCACGGAATAGGCAAAGGGGCCATCGCCCACACGCTTCTCCACCGGCCAGGTCTTGCCATCATCATAGCTCATCTTGATGATGCCATTGGTGCGACTGCCTGTCGTCGGGGTGGAGAACAGAATTCGGCTCCGTCCACCCAACATGGCATCATCCTCGTGGGAATAGCGGGTCAGGCCGTTCTGGCAATTCGGACTCGTAAGCTCAGGGTGGTCATTCACAGGGCCCCAGCTCTCGCCGCCGTTGTCAGAGTAAGCCACTTTTCGCATGCCGCCGCCCCAGGCGCGGGACACGACGAACAAACCGCCGTCGGAAGTCTCCACAATCGATACCTCATTGATGCCACGACCGGCATCTGATTTCTTACCGATTTTCCAGGTCTTGCCGCCGTCATCAGAATAAGCAGCTGCCAGAGTCCAGTTGCCGAAGGGTCCTTCATTCAGAGGCACAACAATGCGTCCCTTGTGTTCACCGCGCGTAATCTGCACGCCCGGATTCGGGCCACTGCAAGTGATGGTCACGCCATCATTCTTGGTGAACTGAGTCACATCCTTCGGCGCGCTCCACTTCTTGCCATTCCGGGAGAAGCAGACAAAATTGCGGATGCAGCGTGCATCCTTCCATCCCGTAGGGATATCGGGCGTACGCTCCTTGATTCCCTGCGGATAACGCTGGAAGAACAGCACAATCTGGTTAGCCTCCTGGTCGTAAATCAAGCAGGGATTATTGAAGGTAGCCCCCTTGGAAGCAGCTGCCACCACCGGTTTGCTCCAGGTCTTGCCACCATCTCGACTGGTGGAGACAATCAGGTCATTCTGCCCCTGGTCTGTATCCTGATAACGGCCCTCAGCCATCGCCACCAGCAGTCCGTTGGCATTGATGATATCCGGAATGCGGATACTGGCATAAGGATTACCCTCTCCTGCCACGAAGACATCCACCGCGCGCCCATAGGGTTCGCTATCCAGCGCTGCCAGCTCAGACTTCGTAGCCGCCTTACCCGCCAGAGATGTGGCCTTTTCCTTCTTATCCTTCTTTTTCTTCTTTCCCTTTTTCTTTGCAGGCTGCTCCGCTGTAAGCTCATCCTGCGCAAAGGCCGTCGTATATGAAACTGGTGCCGCTACCAGTAAGGTAGCGGCACACAGTATGATTGATGAAATTTTCATCGGTTTAGGCATTCTCCTTCTTGGGCAGGCAGAAGAGGATGATACCGCAGAGCATCATGAGGATACCAGCCAGGCTCAGCACCATGGAGAGCGGAGTACCGGCGTCCTTCAGCATGCCACCCAGCCAGGATACCAGAGCACCGGCACCCACGGAGGTCAGGTTCAGCAGCCCGTAACCCGTAGCGGCGAAACGCTCGTCGATGGTGTTGCGGAGCACCGGCATGAGGGTGGCATCCATGGAGCCCTGAGCCACACCCTGCATGGAAACCAGAGCAAGCACAGCAGCCAGACCGATACCCTCACCAAACATCATGGCC
>JAZQVE010000014.1:0-3789 GCA_045631705.1 Akkermansia sp.
AAGCTTCTCATTCTCCCATTTTTCCAGACGAGCCGGCTCCTTGGTCGTGAGATCACCACGCATGGGGAACGTGGTGTCCGGCAGGAAGATGGTGTCTTTGTAGCTCTTGGCGTTTGTGGTCATACGCGCGCCATTCTACGCCCATTCTCCTAAAAAGTCAACACGTAAAGCTTCTTTATGCCGCCATATGCGGTGTTTCCGGAGTAGTGCAACAGCCTGAAATGAGGGGAGTGCGCAACAGACAGATGCCTGGGGGCGTGGGAACCAATCCCCCTGCTGTCTGCGGCGCCTCTCAGGTGGAATTATTCTTACGCTTCCTGCCGGATTTCTTTTTCGGCTTTTTCTGGTTTCCGGAGGCTTCCTTGCTGCCTTCCTCCGAGCCTGCTGTCTGTGCTAGTTTTTCGTGGGCTGCCAGTATGGCCGGTCCCATCCACTCATTACCTTTGTAGCCGCCAGAACAGAGGATTACCTTGTCGCCGGTTCCGGCATCGCGCATGACAATGCCGTCCTGCTCCTGGCTGAAATAGGCAATGGGAGAGCCCTTGGTGTCTACTGCCCGCAGTTCGTATGTGCCATAGCTGTAGTCCTTACCGCGGGCATCCTTCTGGAAAAGGATATCGCGGACCTGACTGGGATATATGTTGATAATGGGACATTTGATTTCCAGAGCGGGAGTGTTGTTCCGGGATTTGCCTTTCTTGTTCTTCTGCTCCGGGGGGAAGTCGAGGTATAAGATGATATCTGCGCCTTTGCCGCGAATTTTCTTCCATGCCGGTATCAGCGGCCGGGTTGCCGCTTCGAGCTTGTCTCCCTGGTGGGTATTGTACCCCAGATAAGCCAGGAAGAAGAGTTTTGCCTTCTTATCATACCTGGCTTCATTTACCACAATTTCCTTATTGCGGCGATTTGAGTCGATAAAGGTCGGGATGGTGGTTGCGGCGCACAGACGGTTGGGCAGCAGGCAGGCAAGCCCCAGAATAATGCAGGAAAGTTTCTGAAGAGTGTGCATAGCAGAAAATGACAGTGATGAGGTGAATCCGGACTGGAGGTTTGCCGGGGGACTGTTATCCGGTCTTTCTGGATTCTAATCTCCGTGAATTGAATCGTCAAGAATAAATCCGGATGAGGCAGCGCATGAGCCTCATCCGGATTGCAGTGAAAAGGGTGAATGTATGAGAAATCAATTCTCTTCGACCGGTTCCTGCTCCAGGTCGCGCACGCGGCGCACCCTGGCACCCAGCATCATGAGCTTTTCATCCAGCATTTCGTAGCCGCGGTCGATGTGGTAGAGACGGTGAATTTCCGTGGTGCCTTCTGCTGCCAGTGCGGCAAGCACCAGGGCGGCGCTGGCGCGCAGGTCGCTGGCCATGACCGGAGCACCGGAAAGGCCACTCACGCCGGTGATGATGGCAGTGCCGCTGTCTACCTTGATGTTGGCTCCCATACGCTTGAGTTCAGAGCAGTGCATGAAGCGCTGCGGGAAGATGGTGTCCTTCACCACGCTGATGCCGGGGGTGAGGGCGAAGAGTGCCGTCATCTGAGCCTGCATATCGGTGGGATACTCCGGATACGGATTGGTGAGAATCTTGCCGCTGCGCGGATTCTCGCCGGGAGCCACGAATACGGAGGTGCCGTCCTCGTTGTACTCCACGCGGTGGCCGCATTCGATGAGCAGGTCGGAAATCGCCTTCATGTGCGGGCGGTACACGCGGTTAATCATGAGACCATCGCTCACCATGGCGGCGGCTACCATGAAGGTGCCGGCCTCGATGCGGTCCGGGATGACGGTGTGGTCGCAGCCGTGCAGCTTCTCCACGCCGTGGATGGTGATGGTGCGGGAGCCTGCGCCTTCAATGCGGGCACCCATCTTATTCAGGAAGTTTGCCAGATCCACCACTTCCGGTTCACGAGCGGCGGATTCGATGACGGTGGTGCCCTTGGCGAGTACGGCGGCCATCATCACGTTGTCTGTACCCAGTACGGTGGGACCGCTGTCACCACGCATGTCAATAGTGGTGCCGACGAGGCCGTTCGGCGCATCGATGACCAGGTTGCCGCCCTTTACCTGCACGCGGGCGCCCAGCGCCTTGATGCCGCGGATGTGAAGGTCCACCGGGCGGTCTCCGATAACACAGCCGCCGGGCAGGGGAAGCACGCACTTCTTCATGCGGGCCATGAGCGGGCCGAGCAGGCAGATGGAAGCGCGCATCTTGCGTACCTGTTCGTAGGAAGCTTTGTGGGAGATGCCCTCCGGGGATTCAATACGTACCGTGCCGCTGGAGCGTTCTACAGAGCAGCCCAGCTGGCTGAGAATCTGCAGCATGTAGTTCGTGTCGGAAACATCCGGCACGCGGGTGATGCGCACGGGCTCATCGGTGAGCAGGGCTGCTGCGAGAATGGGGAGAGATGCGTTTTTGGAACCACTGATATTGACGGAACCGCTGAGTCTGGTGCCGCCTTCAACGATGAGTTTGTCCATGGTGTGTGAGATTCGCTGGTTTGGAAGTATGCAATTAGCATAGCATACCCATAGAGGGCTTGCAAGGAGAAACGGGTGTCCTCTATAAGAAATACGCCACAGGGGCGCGAACTTATCAGGAAAAAGCCGCTTTCCCGGGTGGGAAAGCGGCCTTTTAAGAGTTGCTCTATCGCAGGTGTGCTTTACAGCAGGGAGAAGGCGATGTTGAGACCGGCGGTCACGATGGACACCATGCTCATGAGCTTGATAAGGATGTTCAGGGACGGACCGGAAGTATCCTTGAAGGGGTCACCCACGGTGTCACCCACCACAGAGGCATCATGCACAGCTGTGTGCTTGCCGCAGTAGGGAGCGTCACCGGTTTCGATGTACTTCTTGGCGTTATCCCAGGCGCCACCGGAGTTGGCCATGAATACGGCGAGCACGAAGCCACCGGCAAGACCACCGGCCAGCAGACCGAACACGCCGGGAACACCCATGATGAGGCCGGTAGCGATGGGGACGATTACGGCAATCATGGAGGGCACAACCATTTCACGCTGGGCACCCTGAGTGGAGATAGCCACGCAGCGGGCGTAGTCGGCCTTCTTGCGGCCTTCGAATACGTCCTTGTCGCTGAGCTGGCGGCGCACTTCTTCCACCATGCTCTTGGCGGCGCGACCCACGGCGTTCATGGTCAGACCGCAGAACAGGAAGGAAAGCATGGAACCGATGAAGATACCAAGCAGCACCTTGGGGTTCATGAGGGTCACGTCGAAAGCGGCCATGAACTCGGCGATGTTCATCTTGGCAACCTCGGCGCTGTTCAGCACCTGCTCACCGAAGAAGCTGGTCTTGAAGGTCTCACCGTAGTGAAGAGCGGCAATCTTGAGTTCTTCGATGTAGGAGGCAAGAAGGGCGAGAGCGGTCAGAGCGGCGGAGCCGATGGCGAAGCCCTTACCGGTAGCGGCAGTGGTGTTACCCAGGGCGTCCAGGGCGTCGGTGCGGCTGCGCACGTCGTCACCCAGAGCGCTCATTTCGGCGTTACCGCCGGCGTTGTCGGAGATGGGACCATAGGCGTCCGTGGCCAGGGTGAGACCCAGGGTGGAAAGCATACCCACAGCGGCGATACCGATGCCGTAGAGGCCCATGCTCATGTTCTGAGCGGAGAAGGTCCACTCACCAGCTGCGCAGAGGTAAGCGCCGATGGTGCCGAGCACGATGAAGAGCACCGGCCAGCAGGTGGAAATCATGCCCACGCCGATACCGGAGATAATCACGGTGGCGGGACCGGTGGTGGCGTTCTCAGCGATGAACTTCACCGGCTTGAA
>JAZQVE010000015.1:0-3298 GCA_045631705.1 Akkermansia sp.
AGAAGGCAGCAGAGGAAAAAGCCGCAGCTGAAGCTGCGCCCCAGGAGGCTGCCAACAAGCGCGTGCGCAATCGCCGTCGCCGTTAATCCTGCCTTTGTTCCGTGGCTCAGTTTCTGATTTCACTGCCCGCGCTGGAGCGCAATGCCCGCCTTCTGCAGGAGGTGGCCAGTGTCTCCGGCGCGCACATGCTGGTAGCGCTCAAGGCTTTTTCCACCACCGGGGCATTGGCGTCCCTGCGTCCATATGCGGCGGGATGCTGTGCCTCCGGCCTGTATGAGGCGCGCCTGGGGGCGCGGCATCTGGGTGGGCATGTGGCGGTGTATTCCCCGGCGTATCGTGAGGCGGAGCTGGCAGAGCTGCTGGAATTTGCACATCATATCGATTTCAATAGTGTGCCGCAGTGGCAGCGCTGGCGTGCTGCCTGTCTGGCGCATCCCCGTGTGCAGAGCGGGGAGCTGCAGCTGGGGCTGCGCATCAATCCCTGTTTCTCCACCGGTCACACGGCGATATACGACCCCTGCGTGCCCGGCTCGCGGCTCGGCATTCCGGCAGATCAACTGCAGGGGGTGGACCTCAGCGGTATTTCCGGTCTGCATTTCCATACTCTCTGCGAGCAGGGGGCTCAGGAGCTCATCGACACGTTCCGCGCTTTTGAAAAGCAATTCGGCGATTTGCTGGCCAGTCCGCAGATTCGTTATCTGAACCTGGGCGGTGGCCACTGGATTACCAAGCCGGATTATGACCGCGCTGCGCTCATTGCCCTGCTGCGCGAAATTCGCGAGATGTACAAGGTGGAGGTGTATCTGGAGCCCGGTGAGGCCTGGGCTATCCACACGGGGGTTCTTCGTGCCCGTGTGCTCGATGTCTTTGAATCGCTGGGCTATCAGCATGCCATCCTGGATGTGAGCGCCAGTGCCCACATGCCCGATGTGCTGGAAATGCCCTACCGGCCGGATGTGTATGCCGTGCATGCCGGCGGAACCGGTACCCCGGCGGTGCAGCTGCCCGGCGAGGCGTATACCTGCACCGGTGCTCCCGGTGAGCGGCCGTATACCTATCGCCTGGGGGCTCCTACCTGCCTGGCCGGTGATGTCATCGGTGATTATTCCTTTGACCACCCGCTTCGGGTGGATGATATCATCGTGCTGGATGACATGAGCCACTACACCGTGGTGAAGACGACGCATTTCAACGGAGTGCCGCATCCGGATATTGCCCTGCTGCAGCCGGATGGCGCCATTTCGCTGGCCAAGCGCTTCTCCTACGCCGATTTTGAAAATCGTCTGGGGTGAGTTGAAATAAGCCCCTGTTTCCGGTGGCGGGAATGGTGCTTGCATTCCCGTGTCGTATCATGTATCATTCCCTGCAGATTCAGTATGTCCAGTTCATTCGGTTCCGTTTTCAAAATCAGCACCTGGGGTGAATCCCATGGTGTGGGTGTCGGTGTGGTGATTGATGGTTGCCCGGCCCGGGTGCCGCTGACCCGCGAGATGATTCAGAAGGAACTGGATCGCCGCCGCCCCGGGCAGAGCGATATTGTGACGCCCCGCAATGAAGCCGACAGTGTGGAGATTCTTTCCGGTGTGCTGGATGGCCTTACCCTTGGTACCCCGATTGCGCTTTCTGTGCGCAACAAGGACCAGCGCTCCACTGCCTACGATGAAATGCAGCATACCTACCGCCCCTCGCATGCGGACTACTGCTATGATGCCAAATATGGCATCCGCGCCTGGGCTGGTGGTGGTCGCGCCAGCGCCCGCGAGACGATTGGCCGCGTGGCGGCTGGCGCGGTGGCTCGTGCGGTGGTGCAGGCTCTCTTCCCGCAGGTGGAGGTGCTGGCCTGGGTGCAGCAGGTGCACACGCTCGTGTGCTCCACTCCTGCCGCAGAGGTAGATGCCGCCGTGGTGGAGTCCAATGTGGTGCGCACGGCAGATGCCGCCATGGCCGACCAGATGGCGGATGCGATTCGTGCTGCCCGCAGTGCAGGGGATTCCCTGGGGGGCGTGGTGGCCTGTACGGTGCGGAATTGTCCGGTGGGGCTGGGTGACCCGGTGTTCGATAAGCTGGAGGCTACGCTGGGCCATGCCATGCTCAGTATTCCTGCATGCAAGGGATTTGAGGTAGGCAGCGGTTTTGCTGCTCCGCAGTTCCGCGGCAGTGAGCATAACGACGCTTTCTATATGGCGGGCGACCGCGTGCGCACACGCACGAATAACTCCGGCGGTATCCAGGGCGGTATCTCTAATGGTGAGGATGTCATTATGCGCCTGGCTTTCAAGCCCACTGCCACGCTCATGATTGAACAGCAGACGGTGAACGATGCGCTCTGCGATACCACATTGCGTGGTAAGGGACGCCACGATGCCTGCGTTCTCCCCCGTGCGGTTCCCGTGGTGGAGGCCATGGCCTGGATTGTGCTCTGCGACCATGTGCTCCGCCAGCGCTCTGCGAGAATTGACTAGGGCGAATTGGAAGGGTGGCTCTCTTATCGATGCTCGGGACTTTAGTTCCCGACTCCGTAAGCTGGTGGGGTGTTTCCCCATGGAGTGCTTTGTCGATGAGGTGTACCATAGCGGCAGTCCCACTGCTGATGCAGCGGTAACGCATCGCATCGCTCAATGAAATCCGCCTGCTGCGGTGCAAAAACGGCACGGTGTGTCGCATATTTGAGGCAACTGCGGGTGATAGAGACCCATCGCCGGCATATGGTTCGTGTTTCACCCCTGCCGGGGAGAAAAGAACCCTCGTCCGCCCCCTCGTCCCTTGCTGATGCAAGGGGTAAACCAGCCAGAGGTGTCTGCCTCATCCGTGCTGCATGGTGAACCCTGGTCACTTGCGAGGTTGCGGGTATGAGAGGCCCGATGCGAAGTTACACGAAAAAAGGCACTCCAAATCGGAGTGCCTTTTTTCGTGTAAAACGAAGCGGACGGGGCTCGAACCCGCGACCTCAGCCGTGACAGGGCTGCGCTCTAACCAAACTGAGCTACCGCTCCGTCGGTTTTACCGAGTCACCCACTTTGCAGCGGGGACGGGCGCATTATACAGATGCAGCAGGGTTAATTCAAGCCTTTTTTTCAAAAAAATGAATTTTGAGCCGGAAATGCCCGAATGTGGGGGTGAATGTGGAGAAAAACGAGGGAAAATTCGAAAAATTGCAAAAAAGATGGAATTTTGTCTTGACTTTGGGGAGATGTTCGTGTATACTGCGGTCACCGCAACACTGCATGCGGTTCCTGAAAAGGAAAAAGCGCCCGTAGCTCAATTGGATAGAGCATCTGACTACGGATCAGAAGGTTTG
>JAZQVE010000016.1:0-59566 GCA_045631705.1 Akkermansia sp.
GCAGAGGTAAGCGCCGATGGTGCCGAGCACGATGAAGAGCACCGGCCAGCAGGTGGAAATCATGCCCACGCCGATACCGGAGATAATCACGGTGGCGGGACCGGTGGTGGCGTTCTCAGCGATGAACTTCACCGGCTTGAACTCGAAGGAGGTGTAGTACTCGGTCACCTTGCCGATGGCGATACCCACCACCAGACCGATGACGATGGAGCCCCAGAGACCCAGCCAGTTGTCGATGCCCAGGGCGTAGAGCACGCCGGCAGCGGCAAGGGCGATAAGCACGCCGGAAACATTGATGCCGAAGTTCAGAGCAGCCATGAGCTGGGTCTGGTTAGCCTCGGGCTTGGTGCGCACCAGGAAAATACCGATGACGGAAAGCAGAGCGCCGATAGCGCCGATGATCATGGGAGCCATGACCAGCTGCAGGCCGGTCTCGTAGGCCCAGCCGGCGGTGGCAGCAGCGGCTGCACCCAGAGCGGCGGAAGCAAGAATGGAACCAGCGTAGGACTCGTAGAGGTCAGCGCCCATGCCGGCCACGTCACCCACGTTGTCGCCCACGTTGTCGGCGATGGTGGCGGGGTTGCGGGGATCATCTTCGTTGAAGTGGTACTCGGTCTTACCCACGAGGTCAGCGCCTACGTCGGCAGCCTTGGTGTAGATACCACCACCCACACGGGCGAAGAGTGCCTGCAGAGAAGCGCCCATGCCGAAGGTCAGCATGATGGTGGTGATCTGGGTCAGACGGCTGATGCCCTCTGCGGCCACCAGACCGGTCTTGTCGAGAATGAGATACCAGCCGGAGATATCGAGCAGACCGAAGCCCACCACGGTCAGACCCAGCACTGCGCCGGAGCGGAAGGCAAGCTGCAGACCCTTGTTGAGGCCGTCCTTTTCATCACGGCAGGCCTGGGCCACACGGCCGGAGGCGTAGGTAGCCGTCTTCATGCCGATGAAACCAGCCAGACCGGAGAAAATACCACCGGTGAGGAAGGCGATGGGCACAATGTTGTTCTGCAGGCCGTAGTAGGCCATGACGCCGAACACCACTGCGATAATCACGAAGAAGATAGAAACAATCTTGTACTGCTGTTTCAGGTAGGCCATGGCGCCTTCGCGCACGTAGCCCGCAATCTCCTTCATACGGTCGTTGCCCTCGTCGGCCTTCTTCATGTCGAAGAAGAACTTAGCGGCAAATGCCAGTGCGACGATGGAAGCAAACGGCACTATCCAGAATAATATCTCGGGGTTCATGTTCGTTTGTTTATATTTGTTTTTGGTGACTTTTTTGCAGGCACAAAAAAGCGCCACAGTCTACACTAAAAGTCCCCCCTTGGCAACCCGAATTTCATATCCTGACAGAAAAAAGGCTGTTTTTGCCATGTTAAGTTGTGAAATATACTGAAGATGCATTGACTTTGAACAGAACGGCGTGATATAACTGACTGCCAGCTGTTGCTGAGGATTCAACGGGATGCAAAGAAGAAGACTAAAGCGGAGGGGAAGATGCCGCTCTCGGAATGCACTGAGTACCGGGAGTGAGCCCGGCTCGCTTCTTGAATGCGCCACGCTTCGCAGTTCGCGGAAGCTTTTGTCCTGTCTGGCTCAGGGCGGGGATATACATGTTGCGGATGATGTAGGGCTGTCGCCCCTTATCCGGGCGGTCATGGCCGGTGCGTCGGATAATGTTCTGGCTCTTGCTGAATATGGAGCTGAGGTGAATCAGGCTGCCATGGTGACGCTTCAAGTGCTGAAACGCAGAGCAATCTACCGCATCAATGAGCATCTGGGCCTGCAGCGCGCAACAGATATTCCGTGTGATACGCCGTTTTTTCTTACGCCTCTTCACCTTGCGGCGTTGAGTGCAGATGCTGAAAGTATATGGGCACTCGTCTGTAACGGAGCGGATCCCCGTGCTCGGGTCGAAGGCCCACTGCCGCAATTGTGCGGCACACCTCTCGATTTCTGCGCCCGATTTATACCAGAGGAGTCAGAGTCTGAATGTGAGCTGAAACTCCGCTGTCTGGCTGCCTTCTGGAGCGGAAAGGGAGCAGCCTTGGATAAGAAAGTATTTCGCTTGTTCCTGCACAAGGTCCACGGTGCTTCCCTTTCAACAGTTGATACTCGGGTGGCGCAGATTCAGCGATGCGAGAATTTGCTTCGCTCGCTTTTCGTGTCTCAACGAGTTTTTCTTTTTCGCAATATGGATGTGGAGATGCTGCAGAAAATGCAGCTTACGTTGCGGCAGATGGAGCAGTTTCAGCTGCTGAATCTCCGGCAACATGGCGGTATGGAAAACGCGCTTTCGGATTTCATTTCATATGCGAAAAGTTCTATGCGTAAGAAATACAACGCTCTATAGTTGGTTGTAATTTTGTACTTTTTTCCAGTATTTGTAGAGAAAAGGGCACCGATAAGATGCTCTCTTTATGGAGCAGGCTCTTTTCAGAAACCACCACAACAAATACAAGAGATATGACACTCGATATTGATATAGATGCTTTTGATGATCCGGAATGTGACTATGCCGTTATCAACCTCGGGGTTGACTGGATGGTGCGGGCTTATGTGAAGGAAAGCCGATACCAGGACAATCTGCAGGGAAGCTGGATTCGCGTGGGGGATATCCCGGCGATTCTGACCCAGGTTTACAGCCTGCGTTTGTACCCGGGAGTGGGGGGCGCAGATGCTGTAGACATTCTCAGTTGTGAAGAGGTGGCTGGCGGTGAAGGGGCGTATCTGCTGGCACCTCTGCCCGCAGAGGGCGAGGCTCCTTTTGCGGCTTCAGCCACAGAAGGAGAGTGGCTGAAGCCGGGGTGGAATCCGGCCTGTCGTGCCCTCTGGCTGGGGGATGATGTGCATCTCCGTGTAGTTGGGAATGAGGCTTTTCATAGCGTGAAGGAAATCGTAGCACCACGTGGCATGGTATATAGGAAGGAATCCCGCATCTGTTCCTACTTGAGTGCCGGACATCGCCGCTGGGTGAGACCCGCCGGGCAGGAACAGCCGGTTGTTCAGGTGGAGGCGCCCAGAATGATGCGACTGGTTCTTTCCGGGTATCGGTGGGCGGAATCTGAGCCGCCTTGTGTCATAAGGCTGGCCCACACATTCAGTATGTTCAATGTGCGGAAGACGAACCAATATAGTTTCTCCCTGGATGTGTACGGTCGCCGTATTTCCGGAGAGAAAGCATTTCAGTTTCCCCGGGCTGAGTGCTATGCCGACATTGCTGCATCGTATTGCGAGAACATGTAATCACTATCCCCTATATATAGAGAGACTTTATTTCTGATGACACCTGAACAAATGGAATCCGGCAAAAAGGAAAAATCTGATTCGTCTATCAGTATGTCTAAGCAAATGGCAAGGGCCGCCTGGGCCGGCCTCATGGTGGGAGATGCTCTGGGCGCTCCCGTGGAGTTCTGCCATGCGCATGAAATCCGCCGTGCCTACCCGCACGGCGTGGACCGCATGCTGCAGGGCTTCGGTATCTGCATAGACCGCAAGGCCGGTGAGGTGACGGATGATACCCAGATGGCCTGGTGCCTGCACCAGGCCCTGCTGGATGCCGATGGGTGGGATAAATATGCAGCACATAATCGCTACATGGAATGGTTCGAAACCGACCCGCCGGATGCGGGAGAGGCCGTGTCGGCTGCGCTGGAGGGGGAGCCTCTGGCCGATAGCCAGGGAAACGGTACATTGATGCGCGTGATGCCCATTGCTCTGTGGGCGGCGGAGCATCCGGATTTTGACTGGCAGCGAGCTGCGCGGGAAGATGCTGCCATCACGCATCCGCACCCGGTGTGCGGGGATGCCAATGTGGTATATGTACACGCCTTGCTGCAGGCCATGCAACCCGGGGCTTCTGCCCGTGGTGTTTATGAATCTGCCTTGCGCTTTGCTGTGGAGCAGGGGGTAGCCCCTTCAGTTCTGGCTGCCTTGCAGCGGGCGGAGTCGGAGCGGCCTGATTACGATGGCGAGTACATCGGCTGGGTGCTTGTGGCTCTGCAGGGTGCCTTCTACCAGCTGCTGCATGCCCCGGATTTCCGCTCGGCACTGGTGGATATTGTATCTGCCGGTGGGGATACGGATACCAATGCAGCCATCGCCGGCGCTTTGCTGGGCATCCTGTACGGGGAGGGCAGTATACCGCGTTCCTGGCTTGTGAGTGTGCGTGCGGTGAATGAACCTCGTTACACTAGGTTGCTGCCCCGTAGAAAGGAAAAATGATGATGATACTCCAATCTGTTATCGATAGAGATGATGCAACGGCTCTGAGCCTGCTCATACCCGAAACGTATTCGCCGGATTCCTTCCTGGAAAACGGGCAGACTCTTCTACAGTACGCGGCAGAAAAAGGTGCAGGAAACTGCGTCAGGCTGTTACTGTACAGGGGGGCTGATGCCAATCTGTCCCGTCGCGGCCTCAGGCCATTGGGGCTTGCTGCTCTGCATGGTTATGCAGATATTATGGAATACCTGCTGGCTGGTGGGGTGAATCTGGAACCCATCAGCACGGGGAATGCCATGATTATTGCGGCTCGGGCTGGTCACGCGGATTGTGTGCGGGTTATATTGGAGATGGGTAATGATTTCGAGATGATTCTGGAGGCGCTTTATAAAGCACTTTCCCAAGGGCATAGCGATTGCGTTTCTCTCCTGTCTGCAGAGTTGGGGCAGTACGCTCAGAATATTGAGGAATTTTATGAATTTGTCGAGCAGGAGGTGCAGGATGAGGAATTGTTGGAGTTCGCGTATTCAGAGCAGGTTCGTTCACTGATTCAGTCTGCTCCTCCTCCGGGGACAGTCCGGCAGGCGATTGCCCGGAATGACAAAACCGCCTTGGAGCGCATGCTTGTATCCGGTGCAAATCCTTCCGTCAGGTATATATGGAGCGATAGTACCCTAGGGGAGACCGTGGCTCAGGCTGCGGATAATGAAGCTGATCCGGAATTAGCCTCCCTCCTGGTTGCTGCCGGGGCAGATGTCAATGCTATGACCTTTTATGAAGCAGAGGAGGCAGAGCTTCTGTTCCCCGGAATCTTTGATATCAAGGGTGAACCACTCAGCGTCCTTGCTGCGGTGCGGCGGAATGATGTTTCTGCTCTGTGCCGTTTGCTTGAGAATGGAGCCAATCCCGACAAACCACTGTCTGAGGATTTTTCGACGCCTCTCATCGTGGCCCTGCAATTGGAACACACCCGCTGTGCAGAATTGCTGGTGCAGGCCGGGGCCTGTCTGTATGCCCTCGACCAGCAGGGGGTGTCTCCTCTGCAGTTCTTGATGGGAAAAGGCTGCAAACCATGAAAAGACAATGCCCTATAGTTTGTAGCGGGGGAGGAATCGTGTAAGTATTACAATGATGATACAACAAGCAACGCATTTATCACACCATGATTACAACCACACTCCACACCACGAAGAAGGAAAAATCCACCAGGAAGAACCAGAGCTTCGAAAGACTGCTGGGTGCTCATGGCATCAAATCCGCTCGTGCGCCTCGATTCATCATCTCGATGAATCCCTCAGCCTGCGAGAAATGGCTCTGCCAGGTAGCCGCCTGTGATCAGGTGGTGAACGGCTGGATTCTGCGCAACACCGCTGAGCGGTTCGTATACCTGAATCCGCTCAGCGAGGTGTGGGAAAAGCTGCAGCATTTCACGCAGAAGCAGAATTTCCGCGTTCCGGAAGGGTATACCTATCTGCTGCACCGGGCGTCGCTTCAGCAGTCCGTCGCCATGGCGCCCGCGCAGATGCTGGGGCTTCAGCTCAAGGATGGGCAGGCCACCTCGGTGGTCTCTCTGAATGTGCTGCCGCTGAATGAGCGGCCCTTCCGCAATATCCGCGTTTATCCGGAGGATATTGTGACCTCGGCCCTGCAGGCCATGGCGCTGCTCGCCGGAGGCTTCACCTGCCCGGTGAAGATGCTTCACTGCCTGCCGGATGGGCTTACCTCCGGTCAGCAGCGCATTATCCGCAACCTGTTCAGCAGCCTGAGCGAGATTTTTACTTCGTCCGGCTTTGAGGTGAGTATGGAGGTTGCCCCTGTCAGCCAGTTCACTGATGAACTGGCTCATTGATGCTCATAAGGAATTTACGAACGAGAATATTAAATGGGAGAACAATTTACTTGTCGATATTACACGATGAATGATAATAATGGAATTATGACGGATAGCGAACTCATTACCAGCCTGAACCGAATTGGTAAATCTGCCTTTGTGCGGTATTTTCATGAATTGCGCCAAGGGCATGATGCTATGCTTCATGGCGAGTTTGAAGCCGCGGGTGTCGGTATCAGAATGTCGTATGCCGGCCGTATTTTCAGGGCGGGCAGGGAGCGCGACGCGCTTCAGATTGTAGCCCTCTCTGCCAGAGTACCAAAGCAGGTGCGCAATCAGGCTCAGGAACTACTGTCGGAAATGGCTTGATTCCTTATTACATAACCCTTACCATTTGTATATGAAAATTGAAATTGCAGAATCCGGTAAAACTCCTGGTATGTATACATTTGCTTCTCTTTATGAACAGTATGATGCAGCTGTTCATCAGGGAAGGTCGAATCCTGAGATGTGGTTGCAGAACCTTACTGGTAGAAAACGGGAGTTTTGTGAGTGGTTGAAGCAGGAAGGTGGTGTTCGAGGCCCGTTGAGCGCCATGTCAATCGTCTCATACGTGGAGAGCGTGAGCGTTTGTTCCGGATATGTCAGGAACGTTATGAATCTGGATATGGATTTCTACAAGATAGAGGATGTCGGGACAGTGGCAAAGCTTGCTGAGGTGATGAATGCGGATTCTTGTTTCAGCTACTTTACCAATTTCCTTCAGATTCAGCCGACTACCGCTATAAAGCGTTATCTGGATTTCTGCCATAGCAAATGACGAACGTAATGGCCGTAATGTCCGGTCGTGTTGCCTCAAAAAAACAGTCGCCGAAAAGTGGATGCCTCAAAAATACGGTCACTGAAACTTTAGCGAATAATTGACTCAAAAACAAGGCAAATCTACCATTTTTCAGCCCCAAAATGACAGCGAGCGTAGCGAGTCGGCATTTTGGGGCTGAAAAACGCTGGAAGTGGGGGGATAGACTCATAAAATACTCTCGGGTTTCATGTGACTGAATAGCCTTTTTAGTGATTTTTGGATATTTTCCTGCAATTCGATGGGATCGAGAGATTCTTTCAGGGCTATCAGGTTTCTTTTCCTTACCCCGTCTTACATTTGTTCAATGACTCTTTCGTATGGAGTTCTGGCTTTGTCGTATTTTTTTTCGTCTTGCCGGTAACCGGATTGCGTTGCTTAGCTACTAACCTTATGCTGGCTATGAAAAAATTAGTGAGCAGATTATGATATCTATATACCTGGTTGAGCAGGAATATGCATCGCTCATCATCGATTCTCTCATAGCCTATTAATTCTCTAACTTTGTGACGATTACGTTCTTCCGTCCGTGCTTGAGACAATGCTCGGTGTCTTTTTACAAGCTCGTATATACGGATTTTTCTTGACCACTGGAGCTGCTGAGTGTATCCTGCATGCTAACGAACGTTTTTGTTTGACGATATTATGAAAGCAGTACTTCTTTTCCCCGGACAGGGTGCCCAGAAAGTGGGCATGGGTAAGGATTTCTATGATGCGTATCCCGCAGCTCGCGAAATGATGGATGCGGCAGATGCCGCGCTGGGGTATTCCCTCACCAAGGTGATGTTTGAAGGCCCGGATGAAGAACTGACCCGCACCTGCAACTGCCAGCCCGCACTCTATCTGCACGGCCTGGCTATCTACAAGGTGCTCAGCTCTCTGGTGGATATCGAACCCGTGGCAGCCGCCGGTCTTTCCCTGGGTGAGTTCACTGCCCATGCGGCTGCCGGTACTTTCAGTATGGAGGATGGCCTGAAGCTGGTGCAGAAGCGTGGTGCCCTCATGGAGGAAGCCTGCCAGGCTGCACCCAGCACCATGGCTGCCATGATTGGCGGCAGCGATGAGGCTGTGGCAAACCTGGCCGCCGAGTGCGACATCGACGTGGCAAACTACAACTGCCCCGGGCAGACGGTGGTTTCCGGCTCTGTGGAGGGCGTGGATAAGGCAGTGGCCGGTGCCAAGGCTGCCGGTATCAAGATTGCCAAGAAACTCAATGTGGCCGGTGCTTACCACAGCCGCTTCATGAAGAGCGCCCAGACGGCTCTCCGCCCCGAGCTGGAGGCTACACCCATGACCACTCCCGCTGTGCCGGTATACTGCAACTTCGAGGCCCGTCCCGTTACAGGCCCGGAGGATGTGCGCGCTATGCTGGGCGAGCAGGTGTGCGGCTCTGTGCGCTGGGCTGCCTGTATGCAGGACCTCATCGAGAAGGGTGAGCGCCTCTTCATCGAAATGGGACCGGGCAATACCCTGGCCGGCATGATGAGCCGCATCTGCAAGGAAGCCAAGGTGATTTCCATTCAGGATGTCGCCTCGCTCGAGGCTGCCGTGGTCGAGCTCAAGGCCATGTAAAGCTTTTGCTGAACATTATTTCCTGATAGCAGAAACGCCCTGCATTCCGCAGGGCGTTTCTGCTATCAGGCTTCTGCGTGTGTGGGATTAAACAGGGTGTCTCTGCAGATATCCGGTAACATAAAGGCCGCATAGAGTGGTAAATCAAACAGTATGGTTGTGACCCCGTTTTCTGCGGTAATAAGATTCTGCGCCTGATCGTTCATGGAAACCCTGACAGCCATACGCGGGGTATATTTCCGACAGTATGTCAGCAGACTTTTGGCTTTTGTGTTACTTTCTGCTTTAACTTCTATGGGAATTACATTGCCGCAAGTCTGAACGATGAAGTCAATTTCAGCTTTGGTGCTATCTGATTGCCAGTAATGAGGCGTGAAATCTGATGAAGCTCTGATTTCCTGTTGCACGTATTGCTCGGAGAGCGCTCCTTTAAACTCCCGGAAGATAGCATTTTTTTCCAGAATCGTGGATATGTCCAGTTCGCATTTTGCTCCAAGAAGCCCTACATCCAGAAAATAGAGCTTGAAAGCGCCATCCCGGTATGCTCCTATAGGAAGTGCAGGTTCGTTGATTCTCTCTACCTTGTAGATGAGCCCCGCACGCTGCAGCCAGTCCATGGCTGTTTCCAGTTCGCGAGCCCGCATGTTGCTCTGTACTTCCTTATAGATAAAACGCTTGTTTTCTTTCGCAAGCTGTTGAGGTACTGACTCCCAAAGAAGCGATAATTTGGAAGCCAAGGCAGTAGGAACATGTTTGCTGAAATCATTGGCGTAGTTTTCCAGAATTTCGTTTTGCACACGACGTACTTCTCCAAAATCCTGTGTACGCAGGAAAGTGTTTACTGCTTCCGGCATTCCACCAATGTAGTAATATTGCTTTAACAAGAGGCTCAGACGGTCAGAGATGAGTCTGAGACTGTCCCATTTTCGCTTCTGAATGAAATCTACATCAAAGTCGTTGCCTAAGGCGGACATGAATTCTCTGAAACTCAAGGGATATAGGGTCATGGTGTTGACCTTGCCTACCGGAAAGCCTGTACCATGGTGTTGCTTTACGCCAAGAAGTGAACCGGCTGCCATCACGTGATAATCCGGTAGATCTTCGCAGAAGTATTTTAATGATGTCAGGGCTGCCGGACATTCCTGGATTTCGTCCAGAATAACCAGTGTTTCTCCAGCCTGTACTTTTGTCTTTGTTTCCGCCTGGATTAGAAGCAGAAGCTCTTGCATATCGAAATTGCTTGTTTCGAATATGCGCTTCATTCGTTCGTTTCGGTCGAATCGGATGTACACCACGCTCTGGTAGTGCTTATGGCCGAAATGCTGCATCAGCCATGTTTTCCCTACCTGTCTGGCTCCAAGCAGGAGAAGCGGTTTCCTGACAGGGCTGAGCTGCCATCGTTTGAGCTCGGTTTCTAGTGTGCGTTCCATATGGATGCTTTGTTTCTAGACGTAGTTTACTTAATTTTAATGATAAATCAAGAATAATGCACGAAAATCGACCGAATGTTGGTGTGATTTTACACGAAAATCGACCGAATAATGGTGCTCGGTTGCACGAAAATCGACCGAATGCGAGAATGATGAGTATGGGGATTGCCCCAATATTTGTCATGGTGGCAGTTGCTGCCGGGGAATTCGGGGAGCTGTGTCTTGACTTCATGCCCGGGTGGGTGTATGTTGCAGGCATGTACACCAGCTTTTTTGATGTGTTTTCCATCGGTATCGGTCCGTCGAGCTCGCATACCATGGGGCCCATGCGTGCCGCAGCCCGGTTTGCCCGTGAACTGGCGGAGCAGGGCGTGCTGGAGCAGGTGGAGAAGGTGAGGGTGTACTTATATGGTTCCCTGGCTCTTACCGGCGTGGGGCACGGCACGCCGGGTGCGGTGGTATATGGCTTGCTGGGGCTGGATGCGGAGAAGATGGAGATGTCTGCCACGAATGCCATTGCCACCCTGGCTACGGAAGGCAAGCTGCTGTTGAATGGTACGCATCCCATCACCTTCAGTGCTATGCAGGACGTGGTGCTGGAGAAGGAAATCACCCTGCCGGAGCATGCGAACGGCATGCGCTGCTGCGCGTATGACCAGAGCGGGCAGGAACTGGCCAATGAGGTGTATTTTTCCATCGGTGGCGGTGCCATCCGGCGTATCGATGAAATGGAGGAGCTGCCGGAGCCCCCGCCGGTGGTGCCGTATCCCTTTGATTCCTGTGCGGAGCTGCTGCAGCATTGCAAACGCGAGAACCTGACCATAGCTGCCGTGGTTCGCTGCAATGAGATGGCCTTGCCCTCGGGTATGGAGCTGCGCACGCGCATCCGCAAGATTTATGATACCATGGACAAGGCGATTGAGCGCGGTGTGAAGACCATGGGCGTGCTGCCTGGTGGACTCAAGCTGCCTCGCCG
Source organism: Akkermansia sp. (assembly GCA_045631705.1). GTDB lineage: Bacteria > Verrucomicrobiota > Verrucomicrobiia > Verrucomicrobiales > Akkermansiaceae > Akkermansia. The sequence continues at coordinate 10,899 of JAZQVE010000016.1, forward strand.
TGCCCCGCGCATCTACCGCCGCCTGGCTGAGATGTTCCGCGAGAATACGCAGGATGCCCTCACCATCATTGACTGGATTAACTTGTGGGCCTTCGCTGTTTCCGAGGAAAACGCTGCGGGTGGTCGCGTGGTGACGGCTCCGACCATGGGTAGTGCCGGTGTGCTGCCTGCGGTGCTGCGTTATTTTGAGCGTTTCGGCCGTAAGGATGCCACGGTGGGGCGTGAGCATGGTATCGAGATTTTCCTGCTCACGGCCTCAGCCATCTGTTCTCTGTATCGCGCCAAGGCTTCCATTTCCGGGGCTGAGGTAGGGTGCCAGGGTGAGGTGGGCGTGGCCTGCTCCATGGCTGCTGCCGGGCTCACCGCTGCCATGGGGGGCACAAACGAGCAGGTGGCCAACGCCGCCGAAATCGCCATGGAACATAATCTGGGCCTCACCTGTGACCCTGTCTGCGGACTGGTGCAGGTTCCTTGTATTGAGCGCAACGCCATCGGCGCGGTGAAGGCTGTGAATGCTGCGCGGCTCGCCCTTCGCGGCGACGGCACCCACTTTGTGAGCCTGGATAGCGTGATTGCCACCATGAACGAAACTGGCCGCGCATTGGCGGCCGGGTATCGTGAAACTGCGCTGGCGGGGCTTGCCACTAACGCTCTGACCTGCTGACGATTACTTTGTCAGATGCCTTCGCGGTCCAGCAGAGCTGCGTAGAGCTTTTCTGTGGCGGTCTCGAATATACGGGCCTCCTCCTCGCTGAGAACGGATTTGAGCTCGTTGATGGCTTTCTGCTGAGCTTTTTCAATGGCTGCTGCCAAGGTGAGGAATGCCTGGGAGATGGTGACCAGTACGGCTCGGCGGTCTGATTCCCCCTGGTGCCGCTCCAGCATGCCCTGGCTCATCAGGCTGTCCACCATGTGCGAAGCTGCAGAGGGGGACATACCCACGCGTTCCGCCAGTACGCTCATGGGAATACCCTGCGTGTGTACACGTGTGTAGCGCCGGATGTTTGCCAGCACGGCGCACTGCCGCACACTCAGCTTATACAGCTTTTTTCGCAGGGCATCAGTCATGGACATCGTTCCGGCTTTGCTGATGTAATCTACTACGGAACGAAGCTTATCTACATGCGAAATTTCCTCGAGTGTATTCGGCATGATGCTACTTTAGCACGTTTCAGGAGCTCTTGTCAATAAAATCCCCGTACTTGAAAAATAAAAACTTTGAAAAATTCAAATAAAAGCCTTGACCAGTTATGGAGCGGGTGCTAGAATGGCCCTGCAACTGCTATGGACAAACACCGCTATATTACCCGATATGAAGGAACGAAAGGAGCCCGGAATTCATTCTGCGGCTGGCGACTTTGTATTACGCGTCAGAAAGTGACTTATGTACGGTACTTCACTGACCGCGAATGCGGAGGGAAGGAAGATGCCCTGGAGGCGGCGCTGAGCGTCAGAGACTCTATGCTGCAAGAAATGGAGCAGGGCATAGCTTTTGAACAAATTGCCGCCCGCCATCGCAAGGGCTCGGTCTGATTTGTCTGGGTGACGCTGCAGTGCTGCCGTATTGTCCGGAATTTTTTTGATGCTCGTTCTCATCGTTTACCAGCAGTCAGATGGTGATTTGCAGGGGGGATGCCCCGTCAGGGGAGTGAGGAGGCCTTTACATCTCACCCCATCAATTCAGAACGAGGCCGCTATGTCTCTGATGCCCCGAAGCATCAGCGGTGCCTGAGCGAAAATGCACCGCGAGAGACGGCGTTCCGGGGCGGAAAAATTCATGCAAAAGGCTTGACTTGAGGGCCGGCTCTGGTATACTCGCCGGGTCATTGTGAAGCATGCTTCATAAATAATGAAGGCGATGAGATTACCGAAAGAGAAGCACCCCATTTTTCTGATGAAGATGGTGAGTGACCGGGCTGATGCGGCATTTCTTCAGCAGGTGGGGGACCTGGGGCTTACGGCACCGCAGTGCCGCCTGCTGATGTATCTGGAAGCGCAGGAAGGACGGCCTGTATCCCAGCGGGAGCTGGAGAAATACCTGGGAGTCAGTCACACTACAGTGAAAGGGTTGCTCAACCGTTTATCGGAGAAAGGGCATGTACGCACCGCTTTTGATAGTGCGGATGGCCGTGTGAAGCATGCCTATCTGACAGATTCTTTCCGGCAGATGTGCGCGGAGGCGGAGGAGAAGCTGCGCTCCTTTGAATGCCGGCTGGTGGCGGGATTCAGTGTAGAAGAACTGGAGATACTGCGCCATATGCTGGAGCGGATTTACTACAATACTTCAACCACAGAGCCATGAGCTTTGTCAATAAAACATCAATGAAAGCAACTAATATAATCATGATTGCCCTTGGAGGGCTGGTGGCAAGTACCACACTGGTGGCATGCAAGGAGAATGGTGGAGCACAGGCGGCCCAGCGAGGGATGGCGCCCATCAATGTGACAGTAATGCCGATGCAGAAGCGAACGGTGGAACTGACTTCCACGTGGTTCGGGCATTTGCGGGGTGTGGAGCAGGCTGATATTCGCCCGGAGGTATCGGGTAAACTGCTGGAGCAGGTGTATTGGCATGGTTCTCTGTGTGAGAAGGGCGAGGTTTTGTTCCGCATCGACCCGGCAAGCTATCAGGCCGCCTATGATCAGGCAGCAGCCAGTGTAGCCGCGGCCAAAGCCGGGGTGTTGCAGGCAGAGGTGGCCGATGAACAGGCTCAGAGGGATCTGGTGCGATTCACATCTCTGGTGCAGAGCGGCTCTGTTTCCGATAAACAGTTTACCGATGCGCAGCACGCGAAGCGACGCTGCGAGGCTGCCCTGGCCATGGCCCGTGCACAGGTGGCGCTGGCAGAGGCTGCGCTGGAGCAGGCTCAGCTGAATCTGGACCGCTGCACCATTCGTGCTCCCTTCAAGGGGCTTGCCTCTCAGGCAGGGGTGAGTGTGGGTGATTTTGTGGCAGCGGGGCAGGTGGTCATGACCCGCATGTCCTCGGTGGATCCCATTCGTGTTGATTTCTCGGTGCCAGCCCGCCAGGTGAGCGAGCAGGCTCAGGTGGGGGCCTATTTCGATGCGCCGGACAAGATGAGCCCCGTGCGGGAGTTTGACCTTATTCTGGAGGATGGTACCGTGTTTGAGCACAAGGGCCGCGTGCATGCCGTAGACAGTGAAATCAGCCAGGCGACAGGCACGGTGAAGTTTGTGGGCTATGTGCCCAATCCCCAGCTCAAGCTTCGCACAGGTGCAGCCGTGCGTGTGAAGGCCAGAACGGGTGAAATCAAGGATGCGTTGCTTGTTCCATCCCGCGCGCTCATTTCTGCCATGAACCACCGATACATCTACGTAGTGGCACCGGATAATACCCCGCTGGCCATTGATGTGAAGCTGGGCAAGGAACTGGTGCTGGATATGCCGAATGGCGATGGTACAACGGTGCCCATGCTCATGCAGGTGGTGACCGGCACGGTGAAACCCATAGCAGATACCCTGCGGGAGAATGGTATTGAGAATGTGGAAGCCGCTCAGGTGATAGTGGGCGGCGGCCAGATGGCAGCCCAGTATGCCATGGCCAATGCCGCTATGCGCAAGGCCGGGGCCCAGGGCGGATTCGGCACGGTGGTGCCGCGGCCTTTCATTTATGAGAAGCCTGAGACTACTGTAAACTCCGTGACCGCCGGAAACGCAGAATAAATGCAGCCATGAGTCCGTTCTTTATCAAACATCCCGTTATTGCCACGGTGATTGCCGTGGTGACAACACTGCTGGGCATGGTGTGCCTGGTGAATCTGCCTATTTCGCAGTATCCGGAAATTACGCCGCGCACCATCCAGCTTATGGCCATGTTCCCTGGAGCTGATGCCAAGGCCGTGGCCGATTCAGTGGGTACACCGCTGGAACGAGAGATTTCCGGCGTGCAGGGCATGGATTACATGACTTCCGTTTCTTCCAACAACGGTGTGTATTCCCTGCAGGTGGTGTTCAATCCGGATACCGACCCTGACCTCGACCAGGTGTTCACCAACATGCGCTATGGTCAGGCGCAGTCTCAGGTGCCTACCGAGGTAATCAACGCTGGTGTGACGATTCGCCAGCAGCCTGGCCTGCCTCTCATTATCTACTCCCTGTATTCACCGGATGGCAGCTATAACTCCGTGGACCTGGCCAACTATGCCCAGGTGAAGATGGTGGATGAACTGAAGCGAGTGGAAGGCGTGGGTGAAGTAACGGTGTATGGTGCCGGCCGTTATGCCATCCGCATCTGGCTGGATACCAACCTCATGACCCACTACAACCTCTCTGTCGGGGAGGTGCGGGCTGCCATTGCTGCCCAGAATGCCACCAATCCCGGTGGTAAGGTGGGTGCTGACCCCGTGCCGGATGGCCAGGAAAAGACCATAGCTATCCGCACGCAGGGGCGCTTGACGGACCCCGCAGAGTTCGAGAATATCATCGTGCGCCAGGTGGGGGATGAAATCATCTACCTCAAGGATATTGCCAGGGTGGAGCTGGGCTCTGAAAACTACTCTGCCACCGGCCGCCTGAACCGCCAGGTGTCTGCCGCCGTGGTGATTTTCCAGACCCCGGGGTCCAATGCCATTGCCACGGTGGACCGTCTGCGCCAAACCTTTGAAAAGCAGGCTGCCATCATGCCTCAGGGTATCACGGGTGAGGTATCGCTGGATACGACAACGGCCGTGCGTTACTCTATCGATGAAATCAAACGTACCTTTATCGAGGCCATTGTACTGGTGGCACTGGTGGTGTTCATGTTCCTGCAGAACTTCCGCGCCACGCTCATTCCGCTCATTGCAGTGCCGGTATCGCTTATTTCCACCTTCTGCGTATTCCCCATGCTGGGCTTTTCGCTCAATACCATATCGCTGCTGGGTATGGTGCTGGCCATCGGTCTGGTGGTGGATGATGCTATCGTAGTGGTGGAAGCTGTGCAGCACCACATCGACAAGGGGCTCAGCCCCCGCATGGCAGCTTTCGCCGCCATGCAGGAAGTGAGTGGTCCGGTTATCGCCATTGCACTGGTGCTGGCTGCTGTGTTCCTTCCTTCTCTGCTGCTGGAGGGTATCACCGGTACACTGTTCAAGCAGTTTGCCATCACTATCGCCGTGTCGATGCTCATATCGGCGTTCAATGCACTCACTCTTTCGCCTGCGTTGTGTGCGCTCATGCTCAGGCCGACGAATCAGAACCGCAGCATATTCAAACCATTCTACAAGTTGTTCAATAAGTGCTACGAAAGCACAGCAAATGTGTATGTGAAAATTTGTGGTGGTCTGTGCCGCAAGCTGATTTTCTCCATGCCTTTGCTGTTTTTGTTCTGGGCAGCTATTGCGCCTATGTCGAAGCTGGTACCCAAGGCATTCCTGCCGGATGAAGACCAGGGCTTCCTGCTGGCAGCGCTCGTGATGAAACCGGATACCTCCATGCAGGTTGCCTATTCCGAGAATAAGAAATTCGAGGACGCTCTTTCTGATCCCGCAGTGAAGAATCTGACCACGGTGGTGGGTATTAATATCCTGAACAGTGTGCAGACCCCCGGTGCCTGTATCGCCTTCATTGAGCTCAAGGACTGGAAGGACCGCCCTGAAACTGCTGCTGAGGTGCAGAAGCGCATCGAAGCCCGCCTGCATGCTGCAGCGCTGGATGGCATGGCCATGGTGCTGATGCCGCCTGCTATTCCCGGTGTGGGTACGGCCAATGGTGTGACCATGGTGCTCAATGACCTGGAGGGGCAGGGTGTGCCCTTCCTCCACGAGCAGGTGGTGCGTTTTGAGGAAGCTGCCCGCCAGCGCCCGGAAGTAGCCGTGTGCATGGATATGATGATGGCAGACACCCCGCAGAAATTTATGGAGCTGGATAAGGAGAAATGCAAGTTCCACCGTGTGGAGATTGCCGCTGCCAACAGTCTGCTGGCTACCTACAACGGCTCTTCCTTCGTGAACTTCTTCAACGCCTTCGGCCAGCAGTGGCAGGTCTATATGCAGGCTCAGGGGGCTGACCGTGTGAGCCTGGATAAGATGGACGGCTTCTTCGTGAATAATATGGACGGCGAGCGAGTGCCACTTTCTGCTCTGGTGAAAATCAAGGATATTGCGGATACCGAGTTCGTGATGCACCACAATATCTACAATTCAGCCAAGCTGAATGTGATGCCGCGCCCCGGCGTCTCTACCCAGCAGCTCATGGTGGCCATGGAGCAGGTGTATGCTGAGACCATGGACCCGGCCAAGATCGGTATGGATTACCAGGATATGTCATTCCAGGAAAACAAGGTCCGCAACAGCACCGGACTGGCCACCATATTTGCCATGTCCTCGGTGTTTGCCTTCCTCATTCTGGTGGCTCTGTATGAGAAATGGACCCTGCCGATTTCGGTATTCCTCACCGTACCAATCGCTGTTCTGGGGGCCTATGCTGGTCTGTATTGGATGGGGATGGAACTTAACCTCTATGCCCAGGTGGGCCTGGTGATGCTCGTGGGTCTGGCTGCCAAGAATGCCATTCTCATCGTGGAGTTCGCCAATCTGGAAATGGAACGAGGCAAGGACCTCATGAGTGCTACGCTGTCCGCGGCAAAGCTGCGTCTGCGTCCCATTCTCATGACCTCACTGGCTTTTATCCTGGGCTGTGTGCCGCTTATGATGGCCAGCGGCTCAGGTGCGCTCGCCCGTTGCTCTATCGGTACCGTTGTGGTGGTGGGCATGACCGTGGCCACTGTGGTGGGTGTGTTCCTCATTCCCTGTTCGTATATCTTCATTATGCGACTGTTCCGTATTAAATTCAAGTTGGCTACCCTGGGAGAAGACCCGGATGAGGTTGGCGCCCGTGAATATCTGGCAGCTCAGAAGAACGATGAATAACAAGCTGAATAACAGGATAAAAAAACTTGACAATATCAAACAAGTCGATATATTAACCTTAGTATGAACCGCGCACTTATTCTGAGTCTCGCAGGTGTAGCCGGACTGGCGGCCTCCTGCACATTTGGCCCCATCTGGAGCTCTCCCGAGATGCCTGTTCCCGCAGAATTCCGCGGGAACAGCTCCGCAGGCAGCACCATGGCAGATCTTGCCTGGCAGCAGGTGCTCAACGATAAGAACCTGCAAGCGCTGTTGAACGATGTCTTTACCAGCAACCGCAGCCTGGAGGCCATGATGCACAACGTGAACTCCGCCAGCCGTTATATTACTGTGGCTCGTGCGCCGATGTTCCCCTCCATTGCCTATCTGGCACAGGGCAGCAAGGGTGCCAGTTCTCCCGCAACAATTTCCACCGCTACAACGGACAGGATTCCTGGTGCCGCAGGCCTGAGCGCCTCCTGGGAGCTGGATATCTGGGGTAAGACCCGCAAGGGTGTGGAATCTGCCGAGGCTCAGGCTCTGGCCGCAGAGGAAGGCTTGAATAATCTGCGTATCTCGCTCATGAAGCAGGTGGCCAATGGCTATCTCCGCCTCATTATGCTGGATGAGCAGCTGCGGATTGCCCACGAGGCCGTGGCTTCCTACCGCGAATCCCTCAAGCTTTTCGAGAATCAGCTGGAAGGCGGCGTGGCAGACCGTTTGCAGACTTCCTCTGCCGAATACCACCTGCATGCCGCCGAGGCCCAGATCCCGAATCTGGAGATGCAGATTGCTGAGATGGAGAACACCCTCTCTGTGCTGGCTGGCAGGGCTCCCGGTCCCATTGCACGCAGTGGCAACATGATGTCCTTTGCCAATGCCAGTGGCGTGGCTGCCGGTATTCCGGCAGATGTGATTGCCCGCCGCCCGGATATCCGCGCTGCCGAGCAGAAGCTGCGCGCTGCCAATGCCGAAATCGGCGTGGCCATTGCCAGCTATTTCCCCAGCATCAGCCTGACAGGGCTGGCAGGTGTGGCCACTCCGGATCTGCGCCATGGCATGGCTCGCAGTGAGGATGGCTGGGGTATCGGCGCCAACCTGACCGGCCCTCTGTTCACCGCTGGTCAGCTGCGTGCCAATGAGGAAATGAAGCGCGATGCCTTCCTGGCCGCCAAGGCTGACTATGAGCAGACGGTTCTTTCCGCTCTGTCTGAAATCTCCACCACGCTGACCCAGCGTACCAAGCTGCGCGACATCATGAAGAAGCAGGAGCAGGCTGTAGCCTCCTCACAGGAGAGCGTGAAGCTTGCGCAGGCCCGCTATTCTCAAGGCCTGGCCAGCTACTACGAGGTGCTGACGGCTCAGCAGGCGCTGTTCCCCGCACAGACCCAGCTGGCAGCCTACCGCTACCAGTATGCTTCCTGCGTGCCCACGCTTTACACCCAGTTGGGTGGCGGCTGGCAGAATAAGTAAAGTCTGAGCCAACCATGCAATTTCAGACCGGCAGTGGGTACTGCCGGTCTTTTTGTTTGCGCGGGTGGGGCTGGATGTGTTATGTTCTGATAAGTCAGTACCATGGAGGAGATTTATACATTCACGCAGGAGGTGACAGCGGCCACACCGTGGCTGTTGCCCTTGTTTTTCGGCTTATTCGGGGCTTGTGTGGGCTCTTTCCTGAATGTGGTGATATACCGCATGCCGCGCGGGATGAGTGTGAATGAGCCGAAGCGCTCGTTCTGCCCGCAGTGCAAGGCTCCGATTCCGTGGTATCTGAATCTGCCGGTCATCAGCTATGTGCTGCTGCGCGGCCGCTCAGCCTGCTGCGGTCAGCACTACACCGCCCGCTATTGCGTGGTGGAGCTGGTGTGCACGCTGCTCTTTGCTGCGGTGGCGTGGTATTTCTGCACCGATGATGTGATTACCCAGTTGCTGCTGTGTGTGTGGGTGGCGGTGATGCTGGCCTGCTTCTGCATAGACTGGGAACAGATGGTGGTGCTGCCTTCGCTCACCCTTATTGCCGCTGCGGCCGGTGTGGGGGTGAATCTGCTTTCTCCCTGGTTCAGTGGGGATGGTATAGAGCCCCTGCAGGGGCTTGTGAGCAGCCTGGGCGGCGCCTTCGGCGGCTTTCTGCTGTTCCGGCTGGTGGCCTGGGCCGGCAAGTTTTTCTTTGGCCGCAGGCAGCAGGTCTATGAGACTCCGCAGGAGTGGGTGCTGCGCCAGGCCGCGGATGGCGAGGATGTGGAGCTCATCATTGGTGGTGAACGCCTGCTCTGGAGCGAACTTTTCATGGAAACGAGCAATCGGTTCACCCTGGTGGCCGGTACGGTGGCTGACCATGAAACCGGGGCAGGGGAGCTGCAGTTCACGGTGGATTCTCTCACCCTGCCGGATGGAACCCGCCTCTCACTGGAGGAGCATGAGGAGCTGCGCGGTACCTGCCGGGGCTATGCTGCCCGCAAGGAGGCCATGGGCAGTGGAGATGCCTGGCTGGCGCTTTCCATTGGTGCGCTCTGCGGCTGGCAGGGCGTGGTGTTTGCTCTGGTAGGTGGTAGTTTCATCGGTATTGCTGCGGCCATCGTGGCGCGCATAGGGCGGGGCACGCCTATGCCTTTCGGGCCGGCGCTTATTGCAGCCACTTGTATCTGGCTTTTCTGGGGGGTGGAGCTGGTGTCGGCCTATATGGAATGGGTGGAGACGCTTTTCTGGTGAAGTAGAAGATTTTTGGTCTGATAAACGGGGAATCGCTTCGTGACGAAATCCAGCCCCTGTGGGTGAGGCCGATGTCTGCGCTGCGCGCGGACATAGATAAAAGCCTTGTCCATACGTCTGGAGTATGCTACACTGCGCGCCATGCCATTGCCTGACTTTTCAAGCTTTCCTCTGTACCTGGCTCCCATGGCCGGGGTGACAGACCCTATTTTCCGTACGCTGTGCAAGGAAGAGGGGGCTGATGTGATGGTGACCGAGTTTGTGTCGGCCGAAGGGGTGCTGCAGGCCTGGAGTCGCAACCGCCGCTATGTGGAGTTTGAGGATGCGCACCGGCCGCTGGGAGTACAGATTTTCGGCTCTGTGCCGGAGCACTGCGCCGCTGCGGCACGAATCATTGTGGATGCCATGCATCCGGATTTCCTGGATATCAATGGCGGTTGCCCGGTGCCTAAGGTGGTGGGCAAGAATGGAGGTTCCTCCCTGCTGAAGGATCTGCCTCTGCTGCAGAGCATCGCCGCAGCTGTGGTGAAGGAGCTGGGCGCCGATTGCCCGGTGACCACCAAAATCCGCATTGGCTGGGATATGGAGCATATCTGTGCTCCGGAGGCGGTGCGCCGACTGGAGGATGCCGGTGTGCAGGCCATTGCTATTCATGGGCGCACTCGTTCCCAGCAGTATGGCGGCAAGGCCGACTGGGAGATGATTGACCACTGTGCCCGCCTGGTGCATATCCCGGTTATCGGCAATGGCGATATCTGCACCCCTCAGGATGTGCAGCGTGCCCGCGAGACAACGGCTGTGTCGGCGGTGATGATTGGTCGCGCGGCCATGAATGCCCCCTGGCTGTTCCGCCAGGCCAAGGAATATCTGCGCACGGGCGTGGTACCGGAGCCGCCTGCTCCGCAGGAACGTCTCAACTTCATGCTGCGCCATACCCGCATGGCGCTGGACAGCTGCCACTATGGTGATGAACTGGTGACCATGCGTGCCATGCGCTCACGCCTGCTGGCCTATGCCAAGGGGATTCCCGGCACTAAGCCAATGAGGCCACAGCTTTCGCGTGTGGCCTCATATGATGAACTCTGTGCTATTTTAGCACCGCTGTTTACATCTTGAACTGCTCGCCAAGGTAAATCTTGCGGGTCTTCGGGTCATTGGCAATCTCATCGGCGGTGCCTTCCTTGATGACCTTGCCTTCGAACAGAATGTAAGCACGGTCCACAATGCCAAGTGTTTCGCGTACATTGTGGTCGGTGATGAGGATGGAGAGACCGTCCGTCTCGCGCAGGGAGGCCACAATGTGCTGGATGTCCTGCACGGCGATGGGGTCTACGCCGGCGAAGGGCTCATCGAGCATAAGCAGCTTGGGATTGGCTGCCAGCGCACGGGCAATGGTCAGACGGCGCTTCTCACCACCGGAGAGCTGGATGGACTGGCTCTTACGCAGTCGGGTGATGTTGAAGCGCTCCAGAAGCTCGTCGCATTTCTCTTTCTGCTGTTTGCGGGTGAGGTCTGCGCGGGTTTCCAGAATGGCCATGAGGTTCTCGTTCACCGTGAGTTTGCGGAAGATGGATTCTTCCTGGGGCAGGTAGCCCATGCCCAGGCGGGCGCGCAGGTGCATGGGAAGGCCGGAAACGTCCCTGCCGCAGAAATCGACAGAGCCGGCACTCGGGCGTACAAGACCGGCCACCATGTAGAATGAGGTGGTTTTACCGGCGCCGTTGGGGCCGAGCAGACCGACAATTTCGCCGGATTTTACGGTGAAGTTTACATTGCTGACAACCTGGCGTTCGCCGTAGGATTTGCAGAGCCCGGAGGCTTTGAGAAGGATATCCATATTTATTTTTGGTTCTTCTTGTTGTTTGTGGAATTCAGCTGGTCGCGCACGTTGGTGGCGTGGGTTGTATGGTTGCTGCCGCTGATGGTGACATTGTTCTGGCCATCGATGCGGATAGCCGCATCTGCGCCGGTGATGATATGGGTGTTCTGTGCATCGCCCACGGTGACGCGGTGGCCGGTAAGTACCTTCATGCCAGTGGCTGCATCAATGGTGAGCAAATCACCCGTGGCGCGGAGAAGTCTGCCGCTATTGTCCTTACCGGCAATGGAGACATTTCCTGCGGCCGTGGCGTGTTTCAGCCCGGCCATGTCACTGTCCTTCTGCTGGCTGGGATCAGCCATCACAAGCTGAACGGGGCCGGTACATTGCATGGACCCTTGCTCCGTGCGGAGTGTGCAGCCTTGCAGTGTCGAGGCTTCCCGGATGCCGCTATAGTTGAAGCTCAGACCTGCCAGTCCCTTTTTGTTCGCCTTGGCGGGGCTGTCGGTTGTGGCCAGCGTAGCGGTCATGCTGCCGGTGGTTGTAAGGATGACCGTGGGCGCGTGCAGCTCCGTGGCGCTGCCTGTTTCCAGTCTGCCTTCTGCACGTACGAGGCGTACGTATCCCTTGCAGCGGGCGGAAGTGGTACCTTCCTTGTCTACCATGGTGGCCGTAATCAGGTCGCCATTCATTTTCAGGTCGCCATTCTCCAGAATCTGGATGCTGGCGGCTTCTCCGGCAGCGGGAATGGCCTCGATGCGGTTGCTTTCATGCTGGGCAACGAGAGGTTCCCCCACCACGCCGAGAAGCAGTGTCTCTCCGCTTACCAGATCGGTTTCTACGCTTTGAGCCTTCAGCTCGCTGATGCATCTGCCGGTGCCGGGTTCGTAGCGATGTGCCACGACGTTGCCTGATGCATGGGCTCGCGAAACCTCACCAAAGCGGCTGATAGCCAGATTCGGCATGCCGGGCTTCTGTTTTGCCGTTTTCCCGTCTTCCCTGGGGGTGAGTACGAGATGAGCCGGACCATCACAGGAGAAATCAATTTCAGCATCTGCCAGGGTGAGGCCCTTTTCTGTGGTGATAGTGCCTAGATCTGCGCGGAAGACAACGGGTGCGTTGGCCTTGAATGTTCCCTGGAGCACCTGTCCAGCCTGATCGCCGCCGCGTTCGTAGTTGCCGTGGATATCTGTCCCCCGCAGCTCGATGTCCCCGTTAGCCAGCAGGTGTAATCCCTCGTTGGCATAGATGTCGTACGTGCCGTAATTCAGGCGGCACTTGCTACCCAGCAGGGAGCATTCGCCCGTTCTGCCGTTGTAGGAGAGCGTGTCCGCTTCTGCGCGCATAGCCGGTCTGCTGCCATCAGCTGCTCCGAGCATGACTACCCGGCCTTTGGCTGTGGCGGTGTCGATTCCATCGAAACGCAGTCCGGTGAACTGGCTCATGAAGCCCTTTGCTCGTTTAGCCTGCTTTGCTGCGGGCTGAAGCGCTACGCAAAGTCCATCGGTGCAGCTCAGTGTGCCATCCGGGTGAGTGAATTCTGCCTGGCCCGGAGCATGCAGCGTGTGCGTGGCTGCATGGTAGTATACCAGTCCTCCGGTAGCCTTGAGTTTGGTTTCTGCTCCGTCCTTATCGGCCATGCACAGATTGACCAGTCCCCCTTCCAGCATGATGTTACCCTTCGGGTCTGCCAGAATGCGGGCCGGAGTTTCTGCGCCGGGAAGAATACGAACCAGATTTTTGCCCTGCTGCAGGAGAATCTCCTCGCCACCGGCAGGGGAATAAAGGAAGATATTGTTGTTTATGCTGTCTGCTATTGCACTGTGTGTGTTGATGACGGCTGGTTCACTCAGGGTAGGGGCGGCTTTCTCGTCCTTTTCCGGAAGTGCCGCTGCGCTGGCTTCGGGAGCTGGTGCAGCCACAGCCTGGGGGGCTTCTGACGGCGGTTCCGAAGTCTCCGGAGGATTTGCTTCCTTTTTCTTGCTGATGATGGTTTGCAGGTAGATATGGAGCTGGTTGCTGGCGTTGATGCTGGCGCGGGCGTCGCGCATGCGCACGTTGCCCAGATAGACGAGGCTGGAATTGGCCGTGTCAAAGAACATGCCCTTATCGGCCACTGCTACGGTATCTTCTGTCTCTGGAAGTTCTGCAACCTCTGCCGAGTCCTGTAAATCGACTCCGAGAGCCTTCAGTTCTTCCTCCAGCTGGGTGAAGTTCGCCTGCCAGCCGTCTGCCTGCTGGCGGGATTGCGCGTAATCAGCAGTATAATCGCCGGCGGCTGCTGTGAATACCGGAATGGAAAGTGCTGCGATGATGGTGGATTTCATCATTTCTTCTCGTCTTTCTTCTCGTTGAACAGCTTGGCGGAAACTGTCGTGATGACCGGGCCTTTCAGGAAGCCTTTGTTGCTGGCAGTGCTGAATATGACGCCGTTCCCCCTGGCTGAAAAACGCGGGTCCGTTACCTGGGCTGCACCGGTGGTGCGGCCTGTCTTGGTCGCAAAGTTGTAGGAGACGTCGCCGGCTGAAATATCGGTCTGGGTTTTGTCTTCGCCGTAAAGTGACGCTGTCAGATTCTCCAGAATGACAGTTTTACGGTTCTTGACAATGAGCTTATCTGCCAGTAGCAGGGCGCTTACCCGGTGGTTCTCGTAGCGGGGAATGGAAATGCCCTCGACAACGGTGCCGGCCGGCAGAAACTGAAGCGCCGGGAACTCGTCCTTTACCACTGCATCAGTGGGCTGCTGACCCCAGCAATGCAGGGCCAGCAGCGACAGAGAAAGGATTGACAGTGATTTTCTCATTTAGATGGTAGCCATCTGCTGGCATGCCTTGCGCACCAGCATGAGGTTGCTGAGAATCTTTTCGAGGTCCTTGAGATACACCTGGTTCGGGCCATCGCTCATGGCGTGGTCGGGGTCCTTGTGTACTTCCATGAATACGCCGTCGATACCCATGGTCATGGCTGCGTTGGCCAGCACGGGGGCCAGTTCGCGGTCGCCGCCGGTTGCGCCGCCAAGACCGCCCGGGCGCTGAACAGAGTGCGTGGCATCGAACACCACGGGGCAGCCGAACTGTTTCATCCAGTACATGCCGCGCATGTCGACGATGAGGTTATTGTAACCAAAGGAGGTGCCGCGTTCGCAGAGCATGTACTTATCGCAGCCGAATGCTTCCATCTTCTCGCAGATGTTCTTGCAGTCCCAGGGAGCGAGGAACTGGCCTTTCTTGATGTTGACGGGTCGGCCTGTCTTGGCGCAGGCTTCCAGCAGGTCGCTCTGGCGGCTCAGGAAAGCAGGCACCTGGAGCAGATCGACGAACTGGGCAGCATATTCAGCCTGCTGCTCGGTGTGTACGTCGGTTACCACAGGGCACTGGAGTTCCTTGCCGATTTCTGCGAGGATGCGGCAGCTTTCCTCGATGCCGGGACCGCGGAAGCTCTTCACGCTGGTACGGTTAGCTTTGTCGTAGGAAGCCTTGAAGATGAACTGCACGCCGAGTCTGGTGCAGATTTCCTTGATGGCTGTGGCCATTTCCCAGGCGAAGGCTTCGTTTTCGAGAGAGCAGGGCCCGAGCAGGAAGAACGGCTCCTGCCCGCCGATGACTACGTTCTGGATATTGAAGGACATGGCGAAAGTTGTTTCGATGGGAACATTATGCCCCAAGCGCTCTGTGAAGTCAATGAGATTTCGCTCCGCCCGGATGTAAAAATACCGGATTCTCTTTTATCGCGCGATTTTGGGCTTGCATTTTAGCCGGGAACATAGTACCTTACGCCGCCGCTTTCGCGGTGCAACCAGAATTTATCATGGAAACAACACGAATTCAGCGCGCCCTGCTTTCCGTATCGGATAAGACCGGGCTTGATAAGTTTGCCAAGGGCCTTGTAGCCCAGAATGTTCAGCTTATTTCCACGGGTGGCACCTGCCGCTACCTGCAGGAACTGGGCCTGCCGGTTACCGAGATTTCTGATTACACGGGCGCTCCTGAGCTTTTTGACGGTCGCGTGAAGACTCTGCATCCCAAGGTGCACGGGGGTCTGCTTCAGCGTCGTGACCTGGAGGAGCATCAGCAGCAGGCCAAGGACAACAATATCCCTACCATTGACCTGGTTTGCGTGAATCTGTATCCCTTTGAGGAAACTGTGGCTAAGGAAGGTGTGACTCTGGCCGAGGCTATCGAGAAGATTGATATCGGTGGTCCCTCCATGCTGCGTTCCGCTGCCAAGAACTACTCTTCTGTGACGGTTGTTTCCGACCCCGCCGATTATGATACCGTGCTGGAGGAAATGGAGAACCACCAGGGCAACACCACGCTCAAGACCCGCGAGAAGCTGGCTGTGAAGGTATTCATGCGCACCTCCGCTTACGATACCGCTATTTCCAACTACCTGGGCCACCGCGCAGAGGACAGCACCAAGAATAACTTTACGGTGTCTCTGCCCTTCAACCAGACTCTGCGCTATGGTGATAACCCCCACCAGCCCAGCGTGATGTATGGTAACTTCGATTCCATCTTCACCCAGCTGCAGGGTAAGGAACTTTCCTACACCAACATCCTGGACCTGGATGCTGCCGCTTCCCTCATCATGAACTTCCGTCGCCCCACCGTGGGTATTCTGAAGCACACCAACCCCTGCGGCGTGGGTCAGGATGATGAAGACCTGGTGGAGGCATGGAAGCGTGCCTACCAGACGGATACGCAGGCTCCCTTCGGTGGTGTTATCGTGATGAACCGCCCGATGACCGAGGCTCTTGCCCGCATCGTTGGTGCTATATTTACTGATGTTATCATTGCTCCGGACTATGAGCCCGAGGCTCGTGCCATCCTTACCAAGAAGAAGAACTGCCGCATCATGCGCATCGATATGGATGCCTGGCGCGAGTTCTGTAAGGTGCCCATGGTTCGCACGGCTCCCGGCGGTCTCATGACTGTGAAGCGCGATGACGAGGTGATGGGGCTGGATAACCTGGAAGCCAAGGTGGTGACCAAGCGTGTGCCCACCGCAGAGGAACTCGAGGCTATGCGTTTTGCCTGGCGCGTCTGCAAGCAGGTGCACTCCAACGCCATCGTCTTCACCAACAAGAACGGTACCCTGGGTATCGGCGCCGGCCAGATGAGCCGCGTTGACTCCGCAAAGATTGCCGTGTGGAAGGCTGGTCAGGCTGGTCTCGACCTCAAGGGCAGCGTGATTGCCTCCGACGGTCTGTTCCCCTTCGCTGACGGTCTGCAGACTGCTATCGACGCCGGCGCTACCGCCTGCATTCAGCCGGGTGGTTCCATCCGCGACGAAGAGGTGATTGCCGCCGCCGATGCTGCAGGTATCGCCATGGTATTCACCGGTGCTCGTCATTTCCTGCACTAAAGCAGCAGATTTCAGAATCCCCGGTTCTGCAAAGGGCAGGGCCGGGGTTCTTTTTTCAACAGTTTTCTTCATTTGTAACTCTTACCTATATCATGCATCTCGGTGTAAACATTGACCACGTGGCAACCCTGCGCCAGGCCCGCTATGCCACTATGCTCGACTCTCATAACGTGGAGCCTGATATTGTGGCAGCTGCCAGGGCTGCTCAGGCTGGCGGTGCTGATTCCATCACTCTTCATGTGCGCGAGGACCGTCGCCATATGCAGGATGCCGATGCCTTCGCTGTGCGTCGTGAGGTGAATCTGCCCCTGAATCTGGAGATGGGGGCAACCCCGGCCATGCTCGAGTTTGCTTTGCGCCTCAAGCCGGATTTCGTGTGCCTGGTACCGGAACGCCGTGAGGAAATTACCACGGAGGGCGGCCTGGATGTGGCCGGACACCTGGAGGAACTGCGTCCGCTGGTGGCCGCTCTGCTGGAAAATGGCAGCAAGGTGAGTATGTTCATTGACCCGGATGCTGAGCAGGTGCGTGCCAGTGCGGCGGTGGGGGCGCCCATGATTGAGCTGCATACCGGCCGGTTTGCCAATACTCTGGGCGAAGAGCGCGCTGCTGAGACTGCCCGCCTTGTTGCTGCGGCCGAACTCGCGCATTCTCTGGGTGTTGAAGTGCATGCCGGTCACGGTATTCAGATTGCCAACCTGGCTGATCTGTCTGTGGTTCCGCATCTTACGGAGCTCAATATCGGCCATACTATCATCTGTCGTTCTATTTTCGTCGGCCTTACTGAGGCGGTTCGGGAGATGAAATTGGCTGTTGAGATGTATAAATGGTGAAATAATTACCGAACTTAATCTTCCTGCGGCGCCGAATTCGGCTCTGCAGGAATTTTTTTATTCCTCCGGGAGAATAATCTGCGTTTTTGTCTTGCAATGAGTCATCTGCATGCTATTATGGAAGCCTATGAATAAAACTCAACTTGTTGACTGCATTCAGGCCAAACTCGGTGAAGGCGCAACCAAGAAGTGTGCTGAAACGGCTCTTAACGCTGTGCTCAGCGCTATCACGGATGCTGTGGCCACCGATAAGGTTCAGCTGGTCGGTTTTGGCACGTTTGAGATGAAGACCCGTGCTGCACGCACTGGTCGTAATCCTCAGACGGGTGCCGCCATGGAGATTGCAGCCTCCAGAACACTCTCTTTCAAACCCTCCTCTACTTTCAAGTCGGCTGTTCCCGCTAAGAAGACTTGCAAGAAGGGTGGTTGCAAGAAGAAGTAATTACCCTGGGCATATTTTCATTCAGTCCCGCATTCCGGTGGTGCTTATCGCCGGTTTGCGGGTCTTTTTTTTCTAAAAATTGGGGGTAAATCGGGTATCTGTGGTTCTGTCCCGGACTTTTGGATTTACAACGCGCGCGCAATATGGTAAACATATTGCGCTATGGACTTAGAGCAACGCGAAATAAGTGCAGAAACGATTTCCCCGTACTTTGAGCAGTACTTCGGACACAAGCCCACGGTTGTCGCCGCCTCTCCCGGCCGCGTGAACCTTATCGGTGAGCACACCGATTACAACAATGGCTTTGTGCTGCCGATGGCCCTCAATAACATCAATGTCATTGCTGTCGCCCCGTCTCCCACCGGTAAGCATCGCTGGATTGGCGCCCTGGGCGAAACCATGATTGAGATTGACCCGGCAGATGTAACCAAGCCCGGTGATCCCTTCTGGAGCAATTATGTGCGTGGTGTTATCTGCATGCTGGAGCGTCGTGGCATCAAGGTGCCCGCCGTGGATATGCTGATTGATTCCAACGTGCCTCGTGGTGGCGGCCTTTCCTCCAGTGCCGCTTTTGAGGTGTCTGCCTGCACGGCTCTGGCTGCCCTTTGCGGTGCTGATGTGACACCCACCGAACGTGCCCTTATCGGCCAGGCAACGGAGCATGAGTTCGTGAACGTGCCCTGCGGCATCATGGACCAGTTCATCTCTGCCAATGGTCGCAAGGATCATGCCCTCATGCTGGACTGCAAGGACCTTTCCTACAAGCTCATTCCCATGATGGACCCTGCCGTGAGCGTGCTGGTGATTGACTCTGCCGTGAAGCACTCCCTGGCCGATGGTGGCTATGCTGCCCGCCGCAAGAACTGCGAGGACGCCTGCGTTGTTCTGGGCGTTCCCTCCCTGCGCGAGGCTACTCTGGAGATGCTGGAGGAGAAGAAGGCCGAGCTCGGCGACCTCTGCTACCGCCGCGCCCGCCACGTCATCGGCGAGAACCTGCGCGTAGCCGCCTTTGCCGAGGCTGTGCAGAAGGCCGACTGGGATTCCGCCGGTGTGGCCATGCGTGCTTCTCACGCTTCCCTGAAGGATGACTTCGAAGTATCCTGCGGCGAGGTGGACACCCTGGTATCCCTGGCCGACACGATTCCCTCCGCTTCTGCTGTATACGGCGCCCGCATGACGGGTGGCGGTTTCGGCGGCTGCATCGTGGCTCTGGTGAAGAGCGAGGCCGTGCAGCAGGTGGCTGAGGAGATGCTTGAAGCTTACCGCAATGCCCTGGGCATTGAGACCGACTACCTCATCACCCGCCCGGGTGAAGGTGCCCGTGTGCTTTATCAGGCTTAATTTCTTAACTTAGTGAATCTTATGAAACACATACTGACAATGCTGGGCGCACTTGCGCTCATGAGTGGCAGCGCCATGGCCCAGGAGGCCGCCGTTGCCGCCCCGGCGCAGGACGTGCTTCCCCTGTGGGAAATGATTGTCTTCTGCGTGGTTGTGGTGGGTGTAATCGGTCTGGGTATCTGGAAGGCCAGCGACTCTGCCGAACCCACTGAAGAGAAGAAGGAAAAGGGCGCTGCCGACTACTTCCTGGCCGGCCGTGGTCTGAGCTGGTGGCTCGTGGGCTTCTCCCTGCTGGCTGCCAACATCTCCACGGAGCAGTTCGTGGGCATGAGCGGTCAGTCCGCCGACTGGCTGGGTCTGGCTATCGCCGGTTATGAATGGCTTGCCGCCATCGTGCTTGTGATTGTGGCCTTCACCTTCCTGCCCATGCTGCTGAAGCGCGGTGTGTTCACCATTCCCCAGTTCCTGGAGGAACGTTACAATGGTGTGGCCCGCGTTATCATGGCTCTCGTGAACCTGCTGATTCTGGTGGGCGTGCCCACCGCCGCTGTGATTTACGCCGGCGCCAGCGTGGTTTCCGTGTACTTTGACCTTTCCGTGCCGACTGGCTGCCTTATCATTGCCGGTGCTGCCACGGTGTACGTGTATGTGGGTGGTCTGAAGGCCTGCGCCTGGACCGACCTCATCTGGGGTGCTGCCCTCATCGTGGGTGGCGGTGTGGTGGCCTACTTCGCCATCATGGCCCTGGGTGCCTACCCGACCCTGCCCGAGAGCGTGGTGGCCACTGCCACGACTACAGCCAATACCTCCGCTGAGGCTCTGGCCTCCACCGGTTCCCAGTTCTGCGACGGTCTGAGCCGCATGGTGAACTTGAACGCCGGTGATGTGCAGGGCGCTACCAACGGTATCGGCGGCAAGCTGCACATGATGCGCGAGGAGTCCGACCCCGTGATGCCCTGGACGGTGTACCTCCTGGGTCTGTGGATTCCCAACTTCTTCTACTGGGGCCTTAACCAGTACATCATGCAGCGTACCCTGGCTTCCAAGAGCCTTGAAGAAGGCCAGCTGGGTATCGTGTTCGCTGCTTTCCTGAAGCTTCTCATTCCCTTCGTGGTGATTATCCCCGGCATCCTGGCCTACAACCTGTACAGCGACAAGCTGGCTGCCAAGGCTGACTCCAATGCTGCCGCCATTGTGCAGACTGCCGAGGCCAGCGGCAAGAAGGTGATTTACGACATCGCCGCCAGCCGCCTGGTGCGCGAGGATTCCGCTGCTTCCTCCGTGGAGTACATCAAGAAGAACCTGGCCGCCGCCGGCGCTGCTGACCAGATTGCCGCTGTGGACGCCAAGGCTGCTGAGCTGGCAACCATTCCTGCCAAGGATATTGCCGGTCGCGAAGCCAAGGCCAAGGAAATTCTGGCCATTGACAAGGATGCCACGGCTGCCGCTCGCGCCAACGCTGCTGAGTACACCGTGACCACCACGCTGGCTGCTTACCAGTATGACTACGCTTTCGCCACTCTGCTGCGCGAGCTGCTTCCCGGCACCGGCTGGGCCTGGTTTGTGCTGGCCGCCCTCTTCGGCGCTGTGGTGAGCTCCCTGGCTTCCATGCTGAACTCCGCCTCTACCCTCTTCACCATGGACCTGTACAACAAGTCCAAGGAAGTGGCCACCGGCAAGCCTGCTTCCGACAAGCAGCTCGTGGCTGTGGGTAAGGTGGCAGTGCTCGTGTGCGCTGTGATTGCTACCGTGGTGGCTCCCTTCCTGGGTAACCCTGCCTTCGGTGGTATCTTCACCTTCATTCAGGAGTTCCAGGGCTTCCTGAGCCCCGGTGTGCTGGCTGTGTTCCTGTTCGGCTTCTTCGTACCCAAGTGCCCCCGCGTGTTCGGTTGGCTGGGTATTCTGGTGGGTGCTGCGGCCTATACCGTGTTCAAGTGGGTTGCCATCTACAACGATAATGGGCAGGCTATCTTTGACTTTACCCGCGATTCCTTCCTCAACCGCATGGGATACTCCCTCATCGTGGTGTGCGTGGTGGGTCTTATCCTCACCATCGTGAACCACATCAAGGGTGGCGAAGCTGTGGTGCTTGAGGACAAGGGTATCATCGAGATGAAGACATCCGGCCGTGCCAAGGCCTTTGGCGTGGCTGTGATTGTTGCCACCATCGCTCTGTACATCCTCTTCTGGTAAAGAGCTGGACAAAAAGCAGATTGCTTTTCCCGGGAGGGACTTCCGCAAGGAGGTCCCTCCCTTGCTTTCCCTGTGTGCCACGTGTATGATGCAAAACCCCTCTGAGCGTTATCTCAGAGGGGTATGTATGAAAAGTTGTGATAGGCCTGACTCTGATTCTTCATCTCCTTTCCTTCTGGAGGAGAAGTATAACCCCGGAAATCCACCAAAGGAGCCTCCCGTAAATATGGAGATTGCTATGAAAAAGAAGCCAGGGCTCGGAGAAAAATTCTTATTGTCCCAATGAACAAACGCGATTAATGCGAGGACGAGGGCGAAGAGAAGAACGCCGTATGATTTCGATGAGAGGTTGATAGCTGCAGCAATGATGAAAAAATCAGTGAATATTTTGCGGCTGCGCCGAAATTAAAGTCAATGAGAACCTCGATGAGTTCTCTGTATTCCCATGCTGTCTTTGCAGTGTCGAGTATGCGTGTGATTTTTGGAGCGTGAGAAAATTACTTGCGGCGCTTGCCGAAGAGCCCTTTGTCGTAAGTGCGGTGGATAAGGAAGACAAAGGCAAGTATGAGCCACCAGGTGAGGATGGGGGCAGCAGTGAACCACAGGTTGCGCTGCACAGCCTCTGAGGCAAACCAGATGATACCTGCCGGAATGGCCAGCAGGATGAGCCAGCGCAACAGGCCGGGAACAAAGGGCATAATCCAGAGGAAGAACAGTAGAATGATGCTGGCGGTGGAGAGTTGCTGCCAGCTGGTGAGGATGGGCAGTTGCTGCAGTACATGGCCGCCGCAGGGGCGCTCGCTGGTGTGAGTGAGGATACGCTCTGTTCCGGCCATCTGGGAAAGGGTGCGTGCCAGTCGCTCCAGTCGCAGCGGTGTGTGCTGACCTTCGGCAGGTTGTTCCAGCATGATGCAGGGATTTTCGCCCAGTTTCTCGACAAGGTTGGTGCCGCTTACGATATCTGCCAGGGGAATGCTGACTACTTTTGCTTCGGTCAGTCGGGTACGGGCGTTATCGTCAATGGGCAGGGTGAAACCACCGAAGCTGATTTCCTTGCCCAGCTTCACCTTTACATCCTTTCCGTCCAGTCCGAGTCGGGCCAGAGCCAGGCGGAAGGGCAGGGTGGGAATCGTTTCGCCATTCCAGCGCATGAGCAGGGGGAAGGAGATGCTGTCCACTGCAGAGGGATTCTGCGTGTGTGGTTCGCCCTCCAGCCAGTCCGGTGCCCATACCACGGCCAAAGCATCCGGCGTCTCGGTCAGGCCGTTGGGCAGGGGGCGGTTGGCTATGGGAAGTCCGACGGGGTTGCCTTCGATGTTCTCCTGGGGAATGGAGGCGTTTCGCAGCATGGCGGGGGTGAAATCCGGCTGGGCTGCTGTGCGGCCGCGGAGGCCTACCGCAGAGTGCGGGAATCCTGCCAGCACGCGGCAGAGCATTTCGCGCACCATGTCTCCCTGTTCGCCTTGCCAGATGAGCGGGGATGAGAGTCCTACGGTGGTGGCGCCTCCCTGTTTCAGCTTATTGAGGAGTACTGCCGTGTCCTGCGGACCCAGGGGAAGCGCGGCAAAGGCTTCCGCGCAGGCTTCCTCATTCAGTTCCACCATGCCGACGGTGGGGCATTCGCGCAGACGGGTTTCGGTGATGACCGGCTCCATTCTGGCGGTTTCTCCCGGGTGCAGCAGCTGGGGGAACTCTGACGGTGTCCACTGGCACAGTACATGTCCCAGGCGGTTGAATAGCCACTGGTCGGCGTTGTACAGGGTGTTCTGCAGTCCGTACCAGCTGCCTGCCAATACAGTAAGCCAGAAGAGGACGGCCAGGAAACTTACGTGTCGAGAAGTTTTAGGAGGCATGCTGCTGCGGGAGATGCGGGTGAATGAGCCGGGGTATGGGTTGCGGCGTGGCGCAAGGCTGCCATTCCGGCGGGGATAAGATCAAGGTACCAGCTGCGTTGCTGATTGTAACCGATATTGGCGAATGCGCCCAGCGCCTGCATGAGACGTTGCATAGCACATGCGGCGTACACGTCTGCCGGGAGCGTGCTGCCATCCATCTGCTGCCAGAGTTGCAACAGTTCGTCGCGCTCTTGTTCGCTCAACTGCATGTAGGGGTCGTACAGCAGGGAGGCCAGGTCATATTCCTTTCGTCCATAGCGCATGCCCTGGAAGTCGATGAGCCAGGCTTTGCCGTCCTTCAGCATGATGTTCTGGCTCTGGCAATCGCGGTGTACGGGCACGCGGGGCAGCCCGGCGAGCCAGTCGGCCATGTCCTGCAGCTCCGGACGAGCCAGGAATGCTGCGGCATTCTGCCCCAGGTGGCGGCCGATGAGATGCTCGGCAAAGTATTCCTGTTCCCACCGGTAGAGCGTGGCATCGAAGGGCGGCTGGAGCGGCCAGTCGGGAGTCTGGCGGTAGAAGGGGATAAGGGTGCGGAACGCTTGTTCGTAGGCAGAGCGGCGCTCAGACCAGGGGGCATTGCGCAGGCTCAGGAGGTCGACCTCGCCCAGATCTTCCACAAGACAGGCTCCGCATTCCCGGGGAAGGGATGTTTCTGCCAGAATGACAGGTACGCGTATGCCAGCTGCAGCAAGTCCTCTGGCAGCAGGAAGAAAGGAGTTGTTATCTGCCCTCTGACCAGTCCAGTGAATGCCCAGCATGCCGGCTGCCCGCATGATACTGCGGCCGCTTGCGCCGGCGCTGACCTGCTGCAAATCCTCCGGCTGCACCTGTGTGCCGGTATGCAGCTGAATCATGCTGGCCAGAATGGCTCTTGCCTGTGAGGAGTCAACCATGGTTGCAGGGGCTTAGTCGACCTTGAAATAACTCAGTTTTCCGGCATCTTCCCCGTTGTTTTCTCTTCCTTTGGCTGTATCTGGTGCCTGGGGAACCCGGCCTCCGCCCGGTATGGGGGAATTCGGGTAGACTTGCCGGGGCTTTTGCTGCTGGCTGGTGGCAGCTGCCTGCTCGGTCGGAGCTGTTTTCGCCTTCTTTATTCTGACCGGCGCCGGCTCGGTAGAGGTCAGGGCTGCGAAACGGAGACTCTCCAACTGCTTGTTAATTTGAATCAGCAGTAGAATGACCGATGCTGCGATGATTCCCCACCCCTTGCAGGCCAGTTCATTCAGGAGTTCTGCCCTGGAGCTGATTTCCTGCTGCGTCTCCAGAAACTCCACGCAGTTCAGGACTCCGCAGATCATGAGAAAAACGGCAACAAAATATCCGATGGGGATAGGAAGAAGCATGGCTGGCTTATTCTATGCTTATTCTCTCTGGGTGTCAAGTAAAAGTCATTGTGTCCGGGATGAAGGGAAATGTGATGGAATGTCATGTTTATCAGTGTGTTGTAATGTGCCTTTCTGTGGCCGGATTCCCTTTTCTCGCGTCATTACGCGCGGGAAAGGGTTGACCCCGCCGCTCATCTGTTGTACTGTGATGGCAGCCATGGATTTTCGCATTATTGCTGCTGCCAGACCCTCTATTGCCTATGCTCGCGACGGTGTCAAGTTTTTCGAGGAGCGGCTTCGTCCTCTGGGCAAGGTAGAGTTGCGTTATGTGAAGGCCGGTGATTCAGAGTCTGTTTCCGCTCGCTTGCTTGAAGCTAGTGAGGGGTGTCTGCGTATTGCGATGGATGAGCGAGGCGAGAACTGGACAACGCGTGAGTTCGAGAGCCGCGTGCGCCGCTGGCAGTTACAGAGTGTGAAGCATGTAGCTTTTCTTATTGGCGCGGCAGATGGCCACACACCTGCTCTGCGCGAAGCCTGTGACCATGTGCTTTGCCTTGGGCGGCACACGATGCAGCATGAGCTGGCTCTGGTGGTGCTGCTGGAGCAGATTTACCGCGTGCACACGCTTCTGGCGGGGTCTCCCTACCATCGCGACTAGGGCGCTTTCCGGAAGAAAATGCCCTGCGAACGTGCTTTCATATTGACTTGACAAGGTGTGGCGTTTAAGATGACGCTATCTATGACACAGGATGCCCTTCTTAAGTTATTGGAGGCGGACGCGCGATTGAGCGACCAGCAGATTGCAGACCGCCTTGGTGTGGATGTTGCAACCGTGGCCGCCAAGCGAGCTGCCCTTGAGAAGGCCGGTCGTATTGTGGGCTACCAGGCCATTGTGAATGATGACGAGGAAGGCGTTTCTGCATTCATCGAAGTGCGTTGCACGCCTGAGCGAGGCGGTGGTTTCGACCGCCTGGCTTCCCGTATTGCCCGTTTTAAGGAAGTGCGCAGCTGCTACCTGATTTCCGGCGGTTATGACCTGCTGGTCATGGTGGAGGCTCCTACGCTGCTGGAGGTGGCCCGCTTTGTGAGCGAGAATCTGGCCAGCATGCAGGGTGTGATTTCAACTGCCACGCATTTCCGCCTGAAGACTTATAAGAACAACGGCCTCCTGTATGCGGAGGAGCCTGAGGCTGAAAGACTCACCATTATTCCCTGATTATGGACTGGAGCAAGATGCTTTCCAAACAGGTCATGGATATGCCGCGTTCCGGCATCCGTGAGTTCTTCGACCTTGCCACGGGTAGCAAGGATATCATTTCCCTGGGAGTGGGTGAGCCGGATTTCGTGACCCCGTGGAATATCCGCGAGGCTGCTATATCTTCCCTGGAGAAGGGGCATACCACCTATACCAGTAACTATGGTCTGGAGAGTCTGCGCCGCGCTATCAGCAAATACGTGGCTGATTTCTTCCATGTGGAGTATGACCCGCTGTGCGAGATTCTGCCCACAGTGGGTGTGAGCGAGGCTATTGACCTGGCCTTGCGCTGCCTGCTGAATCCGGGAGATGAGGTATTGTACCACGAGCCTTGTTATGTGAGCTATGCCCCCACGGTGATGATGGCTTATGGCACTCCCAAGGCAGTGGAAACGAGCATTGATGACCTCTTTGCGCTGAATCCGGCCAAGCTGGAGGCTGCCATCACCCCGCGTACCAAGGTGCTGATGCTGAACTTCCCCACGAACCCGACGGGTTCTATTGCACCGCGCAAGACGCTGGAGGAGATTGCTGCCATCTGTGTGAAGTACGACCTGTTTGTGCTGACGGACGAGATTTACTCCGAGTTGCGCTATGATGAGGAGGAACATACCTCCATTGCAGCTCTGCCGGGAATGAAGGAACGCACTCTGCTTTTGCACGGTTTCTCCAAGGCCTTCGCCATGACGGGTCTTCGCCTGGGTTATGCCTGCGGCCCGAAGGAGCTTATCGAGCAGATGATGAAGGTGCATTCCTACACCATGATCTGCCCGACCATTACTTCTCAGGAGGCCGGTATTGAGGCTCTGGTGAATGGCACGCCCGCTATGCTGGAGATGCGCGACAGCTACCACAAGCGCCGCGACTATATTGTGGGGCGCTTCAATGAGATGGGGATGGATTGCCATCTGCCTGGCGGCGCATTCTATACGTTCCCCAGCATCAGGAACTTCGGTATTTCCTCGAAGGAATTCGCTCTTCGTCTCCTGATGGAGCATAAGGTAGCCGCTGTGCCTGGAACGGCATTCGGCGCCTGCGGCGAAGGTTACCTGCGCTGCTGCTACGCAACGGCCCAGAACCTCCTCGAACAGGCCTGCGATAAGATGGCCAGATTCTGTGATTCACTGAAGTGAATCACAGAATGTACGAAGTACGAGGTGGGAAGTACGAAGTGTAAAGTTACGCGGGCTCACGCCCGCCGGTGATTCTGAATGGAAAATGGAATAGCGTTCAGGGATGCGATGACGCAGCGCACCCGTGCGTTCGCGCTGCGCGTGTATAAGCTGTGTGGCGCTTTGCCGCATACGCCGGAGTCAATGCACATGCGTGACCAGTTGTTTCGCTGCGCTACATCGGTGGCGGCTAATTATCGCGCATCAGGGCGGGCTAAGTCGGATAGAGATTATCTGAATAAGCTTAAAATCTGCGAGGAAGAAGCAGATGAAGCCGTGTTCTGGATGGATATGCTGGAGGCATGTGATCTGGTGCGTAAGCATAAAATTGAAGCGTTGATGCAGGAAGCAAATGAGCTCACGGCTATCATAACGGCCTCGTGTATCACAAAACGTCGTAATATGATAAAAAATGGCGGGCGTGAGCCCGCGTAACTTTACACTTCGTACTTCCCATCTCGAACTTCGTACTTCTGATATGTCTGAGCAAAAACTGTTTCGCACATACGTTATTCCTTTCGTGGTATTTCTTGGGTTGAACCTGGTGCTCTGGGTGGTGGAATCTGGTTGGGCGTGGGATCATCCGAGTGTGGGGTGGTATCGGCGTGCGCCTGAGATGTGGATTTATCCGCTGCAGGTACTGGTATGCGGTGGATATTTGTGGTATGTGCGGCGGGATGTGGAGTGGGATTGGAAATGGAGTTCCTGCCTGCTGGGTGCCCTGGTTGGCGTGGTAGGTATCGGATTCTGGCTGGTACCGTATGTGACGGGCTGGATTCCGGCAGAGGAGGGGTTTGACCCCGCTGCCGTGTTCGGTGATAATCAGGTGGCTATCTGGGTGGAATATGCGTTCCGCTTTGCCCGGGCGGTGGTCATTGTGGCGCTGGTGGAGGAATTTTTCTGGCGCGGGTACCTGATGCGCTGGTGCATTGACCGCGATTTTCCGCAAAATGTGCCACTGGGGCAGGGAAGCTGGCTGGGCTATGCCGTGGTGACGGTGGCATTCATGCTGGTGCACCGCCCGGTGGATTATGCCGGGGCTTTTGTTTATGGCTCACTGGCGTATGCGCTGGTGGTGTACACGAAACGGCTTACGCCTGTTATTGTGATGCATGCCGTGGCGAATCTTATCATGGGTATCTGCGCCATCAGACTGAATCTTCCACACCTCTGGTAATCAATATGGAGTATATTCTGGCAATTGTGATGGGGGTGTGCCTTTCTGCGGCATGCGGATTTCGTGTTTTTATTCCGCTGCTGGTAGCGGGAGTGGTCTCTCGTATGGCTGAGGTTGCGCTACCTGAGCCGCTGGAGTGGGTATGCGGAGATGTGGCATTGTGCTGCCTTGGAGTGGCGGCATTGGTAGAGACTGTAGCTTACTATATCCCTTATATTGATAACCTGCTGGATACGATAAGTGGTCCCCTGGCGGTAGTGGCTGGTTCTGTTGTGATGGGCGGTATGCTGGACACTATGCCTGATTATCTGCAGTGGACTCTTGCCATTGTTGCTGGCGGTGGTGCTGCTGGTGCCGTGCATGCTGGTACCACGGCCTTGCGTGCTGCCAGCACTGCATCAACCGGGGGCTTGGCGAATCCGGTGGTCAGCACGGTGGAGAACGGTTGCTCTGTCATGGGGGCACTGCTGGCCATGCTGGCACCTGTTCTGGCATTAATCGGGCTGGTGGTCATGGTTGCTTTCGTGTGGCTGCAGCTGCGCCGCCATCGTCGCCGTAAAGTTAAACCTGCTTCTGCTTAAAATAACATAAAATATTCCTATGCAAGCATTTATTCTTGGTGCCGGACTTGGCACGCGCCTGGCTCCGCTCACTCACATTCTTCCCAAGCCGCTGATGCCGGTTTTTCAGAAACCGTTGATTCAGCATACCATGGACCACTACATCCGCTGCGGCGTATCAGAATTCATGGTGAATATCTCCTGTCTGCCGCTCATGTGGGAGCGCGCCTTCCCGGAACCGACCTACCGTGGTTGTCCGGTGAGTTTCAGTGAGGAGGAGTCTCCGATGGATTCCGGCGGCGGAGTGAAGAAAATCATGCCCTGGGTGAAACCGGGCGAGCCTCTGCTGGTGCATAATGGTGATATCCTGACCGATATCCCTGTGGCCGACCTGCTGGCGGAGCATAAGCGCCGGGGAAATCTGGTGACTCTGGCTCTGCGTAGCGTGGATGGTAAGCGCAACGTGGGGTTCGATGAGGAAACGGGTGCTATTACCGATATGCGCCATGCGCTGGGCGTGAATCCGGGTACGCATCAGTTTGCCGGCGTGTATCTCATGGAGCCGGAGGTTGCCGACCTGTTCCCGGAGGAGGATGTGTTCTCCATTGTGCCTGTGTGGCTGGAGCTTATCAAGCAGGGGAAGGTAGGCGGTGTGGTGTTTGATTGGGCAAACTGGCATGAAATCGGTTCGCCTGCCGGCTATATCGATACCATGATGGAGCTTACCAGCCGCGAGCGTATCCACCCCACGGCCAGCATCTCTGCTGCTGCCGACCTGGGCGAGGATTGTGTGGTGGGGCAGGATGCCGTCATTCCCGCCGGGGTTGTGATGGACGACTGCATCGTGTGGCCGCGTACTCATGTGGCTCCCGGTACCTACCGTCGCTGCATCCTTACTCCGCGCATTACCGTGCAGGGGTGATTTTTTGTCTGGAAGGTGCAGATTTTGCTTTCCATGGCGCGGATGGCGTGGTAGAATCCCGCAAGGTAGGTGGACTGTACCCTCAGACCACGATATACTAGCATCTTACTCACTTTATATTATGGCAATAGATTCCAAACTTCTTGAAGAACTGGAGAGCCGCCGCAACAAGATTAAGTACGCGGCCACTCCGGAGAAGTATGAAGCCCGCCATGCCAAGGGCGACTGGACTGCCCGCGAACGCATGTCCTGTCTCTTCGATGCCGGTTCCTTCTGTGAAATCGGTATGCACACCAAGCACCACTGCAGCAACTTCGGTATGCTGAAGAAGGATATCCCCGGTGATGGCATTGTGACGGGTTATGGTCTGGTGGATGGTCGCCCGGTGGCTGCCACGGCTGCAGATTTCCTGGCTCAGGGTGGTTCCCTGGGTTACATGCATGCCCAGAAGATTTGTGATGCCCAGCAGTATGCACTCAAGGCCGGCATGCCCATTATTCAGATTAATGACTCCGGTGGTGCCCGTCTGCAGGAAGGCGTGGATTCCCTGACAGGCTTTGCCAATGTGTTCTACAATAACGTGGCCGCCAGCGGTGTGGTGCCCCAGATTTCCCTCATTCTCGGCCCCTGTGCCGGTGGTGCAGCTTATTCTCCCGCCCTCACGGACTTCATCATCATCCGCAAGGGTGGTGCAGCTGGCATGTACATCACCGGCCCGAAGGTGATTGAGCAGGTGACCTACGAACAGTGCACTATGGAGGAAATCGGCGGTGCCGCTGTGCACTCCTCCGTCTCCGGCAATGCTCATTTCGTGGCAGAGACCGACGAACACGCCATTTCCATCGCCAAGCAGCTGCTGACTTATCTGCCCTCCAACAATGCCCAGGAGCCTCCGCACGACCTGAGCCAGCCGCTCGATATCGCTCCGCAGGAGGGGATGAACGATATCATTCCCGATAATAACAACACGCCGCTTGACGTGCAGAAGGTAATTGCCCGCCTGGTGGACGAAGGCAGCTTCCTCGAGGTGCATGCCAATTTCGCCGGCAACGTGGTGGTGGGCTTCGGTCGCATCTGCGGTGTGGTGGTGGGTATCATTGCCAACCAGCCTGCCGTGAAGGCCGGTTGCCTGGATATCGTCGCCTCCGACAAGGCTGCCCGCTTCATCCGCTGCTGCGATGCCTTCAATATCCCCCTGGTGAACCTGGTGGACGTGCCCGGCTTCCTGCCCGGCAAGCAGCAGGAGCGCGGCGGTATCATCCGCCACGGTGCCAAGATGATTTATGCTTACTCCTCCGCCACGGTGCCGAAGGTGACCCTCATCATGCGCAAGGCATATGGCGGTGCCTACATCGCTATGTGC
Source organism: Akkermansia sp. (assembly GCA_045631705.1). GTDB lineage: Bacteria > Verrucomicrobiota > Verrucomicrobiia > Verrucomicrobiales > Akkermansiaceae > Akkermansia. Next base: position 42,120 of record JAZQVE010000016.1, read on the forward strand.
AGCAAGGGGCTGGGTGCCGATGCCGTGTTCGCATGGCCCTGCGCTGAAATCGCCGTGATGGGTGCTGCCGGTGCTGTGCAGATTCTGTACGGACGTGAGCTGAAGGCCATTGAGGATGACTCTGCCCGTGCCGCCCGCCAGAAGGAACTGGTGAGCGAATATGAGCAGGCCTTCTCCAACCCCTATGCCGCCGCGGCCTCCGACCAGGTGACCGACATCATCGACCCGAAGGAGTCCCGAGCCCGCATTGCGCTCACCCTGCGCACCCTGCTCAGCAAGCGCGAGCAGCACCCCGCCAAGAAACACGGCAATATGCCGCTGTAATTTCCTATTTCACAAACCAACAAAACAATGATACAGACACTCGCTGCACTCGATATGGATGCCGTCATCTACCAGGTGACCGGCATGTGTGTGGTGATTTGCTGCCTCTCCTTCCTGAGCGTCATTCTGACGATTTCAGGAGCCGTGGCACAGCGTCTGGATGCTAAGCGCAAGGCACAGGCCGAGGCTGCCAAGGCAGCCATGGCCCCGGCCCCGGTGGCTGCCCCTGTGGCAGTGGCTCCGGAGCTGGCACCTGCACAGGTGGCCGCCATTGCCGCTGGTATCTATGACGCTGCTCAGAGCAGCATAACACCGCAGGTCGTTGCCGCCATTGCCGCCGCCGTCAAGGTGACCATCGGCAATGAGGCTCGCATTCTGGACATCAAGCCGGTTGACACTGCCTATGGGCAGGGAGGCCGCGCTGCCGCCATGAACAACTCTCCCGTGCGTTGATAATCCTGCGCACATCCCCCCACAAAAAACAAACTTCAAACAAAATACAAATAGAAAATAAAAATATGAAACAGCTCCGTATTACCGTTGCCGGTCAGACCTTTGATGTAACCGTTGAAACCGTTGGTGGCACCGCTCCCGTGGCCGCTGCTCCCGCTCCTGTGGCCGCCCCCGTGGTAGCTGCTCCCGTGGTGGCCGCTCCCGCTCCTGTGGCTGCTCCTGCTCCCGCCGCAGCTCCCGCCGGCGCCGGCACTCCCATCCCCAGCCCGCTGGCTGCCAAGGTGGTTTCCCTCGATGTGCAGCCCGGCGCTGCCGTGAAGGAAGGTGACCAGGTGATGACCGTGGAGGCCATGAAGATGAACACCGTCATCTACGCCCCCGCTAACGGCACCGTGACCTCCTTCGCTGTGAAGCCCGGCGACACCGTGACCGAGGGTCAGACCCTGGCCTACATTGGTTAAGTAGCTTCCTGCAGGCTCTGCGCCCCTGTGGGGTGCAGAGGTGGTAGATAACAACGCATTTATCAGATATGCAAGAACTTTTCGATTCCTTCGCGAGCTTCATCTCCGGCATGGGCATCTATCAGATGACCTGGCAGATGTATGTGATGTGGGGTATTGTGGCGGTGCTGCTGTATCTGGGTGTGGCCAAGCAGTTTGAACCGCTGCTGCTGGTGCCGATTGCCTTCGGTGCCTTGATTGCCAACATCCCGGACAACGGCATGGTCATTACCCAGGCTCAGCGTGAGGTGGTGGCCATTGAAAAAGGCCAGTTAGTCAAGGAAACCATGAATGACGTGGGCTTCCTTTCCATTACCCTGGCAGAATACACCGATGCTGAGGCAAAGCAGAGCACCGAGGGCGTGGCTCCTGAGGTGGCTGCTGAGTACGACGCTGCCATGGCTGAGCCCATGACGGTGAAGACCGTGGGTAAGGGTAAGCTGGAAGTGACCGGTCAGTCTGCCAAGAAGTACCTCGTGGTGAAGCCTGAGGGTGGTCTGTTCGACTGGCTGGGCCTTGGTATCAAGTGCGAGATTTTCCCCGCTCTTATTTTCATGGGTGTGGGTGCTCTCACTGACTTCGGTCCGCTTCTGGCATCTCCCAAGGCTCTGCTGCTGGGTGCAGCTGCCCAGGGCGGTGTGGCTATGACCTTCCTGTGCGCTATCTGGCTTGGCTTTACCAAGGGGCAGGCTGCGGCCATCGGTATCATCGGTGGTGCTGACGGTCCTACCTCCATCTTCCTTGCCAGTAAGATGGCTCCCGAGCTGCTTGGCGCTATCGCTGTGGCTGCCTACACCTACATGGCACTGGTGCCGCTGATTCAGCCGCCGTTCATGAAGCTGTGCACCACCGAGGCTCAGCGTAAGATCAAGATGAAGAGCCTGCGCCAGGTATCCAAGGGCGAGAAGCTGTTCTTCTGCTTCGTGGTGACGCTGGTGACCATTCTGCTCTGCCCGGATGCTGCCCCGCTGCTGGGTATGCTCATGCTGGGTAACTTCCTGCGCGAATGCAAGGTGACCGAGCGTCTGGTGAGCTGCGCTCAGAACGAGCTCATGAACATCACCACCATCCTTCTGGGTGTATCTGTGGGCCTTACCATGCAGGGCGGTCGCTTCCTGCAGGCCGAGACGCTCATGATCATCATGCTGGGTGTGGTGGCCTTCGCCGTGGCTACTGTGTGTGGTCTGCTTTGCGCTCAGCTCATGAACCTGGTTCCCGGCTGGAGCAAGAACCCCATCAACCCGCTTATCGGTTCCGCCGGTGTATCCGCTGTGCCGATGGCTGCCCGCGTGTCCCACAACGTGGGTCAGCAGGCTGACCGCAGCAACTTCCTGCTCATGCACGCCATGGGCCCGAACGTGGCTGGCGTGATTGGTACCGCTGTGATTGCCGGTTACTACATCACGACCCTGAGCGGTCATTGATAACTGCTTGAAATCAGTTTATAGCAGGGCGCACGAGTGGAAACACCGTGCGCCCTCTTTCGTGTGTTTTCTGACTCTGCGGGCAATCCGCAGGGTGTAATCAGCCGTATGCGAATGCGTATTCCGGGAGTGGAAATCTGCTTTTCAGCATGGCGCAGGTTCTCAGAGAGTTCGTGAATTATTGAAGTCCCCTATTGACAGAAGGGGATTTGGTCGTTACAATAGGTGCGGATGATTCGACAGCGTCACATATGGGTTACGGGCCTGCTGTGTGCTCTGCCGGTTGCGGTAGGGCAGACGGAGGTTGCGCCTCCTGCAAATGCCGTAGAGGCTGCGCGAATGCTTGTGAACGAGTCTCGCGAGGTGGACAGGGTGCTGCGCACGGTGAGCGACCGTGAGAGTGGCGTGGCCGCTGCGACAGAACTGCGCACCCGCATGGAATCACTGCGCAAGGGGGCAGAGCAGTTGGGCCGCCTGCCGCTGGAAACAGCTGAGGACCTTCGCATGCTTGAGCAGCTGATGCGTGATTTGACGCACGTCACCCAGGGCTACATGCCGGTGGTGCAGCGGCTTACAGAGGTGAATGCCTATGGTGCCGATGAGCTGATATCACTCTTTGTCTTCTATAAGATGATTGTGCAGACTGGTAGTACCCAGGTCTCAGAGACGCCGCTTGTCCGTGAGTATACAGGCTGGTGTGATTCGATTGATGATATGCTGTATATTCTCCGCCGTGTCCAGGATGCGGCAAGTGCCAGTGCTGTAGTATCGGAGCTTTCCTCTGCTTGCTCCAGGGCAGAGCGCAGAGCAGAACAGATTGAAGAAATGCAGCATGGTCTTTCCCCTCAGCAGCTGGAGTCGGAGCGTGTGCCGATGGAGCGTCTCCAGACCCTGCGGGCAGAGTTGCGTATGGAGCTGAGACGTTTGCAGTCTGTCAACTGCTATGGTGTGCAAGCCCTGCAGGAACTGCTGCAGCGTTGCAGTCGCGCTTGCCGCGGTTGAGCTGAAATAAATCAGAGCATGCCGTATTGAAGGATGAGGGCTGCTTCGGATTCTACGACGGCACTTTCCTGACGCAGGAGTTCCTGCTGCATGGAGTGCAGTGTGTTTTCATTTTCCAGGAACTCTGCGGCGTTGGTGGCGGGAGCTGTGCGCAAGTGCTCCATGCGCTTGCTCATGAAGCCTCTCCAGGCATAGTATTCATCCATGCTCGCGCGCAGGGTTTTCATCTTTTGCTTAAGGTCAATGAGACGTGCTGTGGTTTCCCGCTTTGCCTGCTCGTATTTCTTTTTGCTGGTGACGTAGGAGTTCCAGGTATGTAGCTCGGTATCAAGCCTGTAGCTGACATTCATGTTGAGTTTGGTGTCATCCTTATCCAGGAAGGTGCCGGAATAAGTGCCACCGGAGGAGGAGAACAGGGAGGGACTGTACAGGTTCAGATTGATGGTCGGCAGGTAGGTAAGAGCAATGCTGTACTGCTTCATGCGGGCCTGTTCCAGTTCCATGGCAAACTTGCAGATGACCAGTTCGTCCAGCTTATCGGTAAGGGGCCGGTAGGTAGACCAGCGGAATGTGGGAACGGAGGCGGGGAGAATCTGCCAGCGGGCAGAGTAGTCTCCCAGCAGTTTGGCTATAGCGGCCCATTCTGCAGAGCCATCGTTGTGCTTCTTGAGTTCATAATCCGGCGTGGTGTCGGGTTGCTGCTTGTTCAGAGCCTCCTGGCGGGCGCGGATGTCCTGATTACGCTGAAGAGAGTAAAGCGAGGAAATGAGTTCGCGTTCCTTGCCTTTGAGCGCCATAACGGCTGCGTAGGTAGACGCCTTGGCGGCGTAGACCTTGTAGGTCACCTGGGTAAGGGAGGGCAGGGAGAATGTGACATTGATGTTGTTGGAAAAATCATCACTGTTAACTCGCTTGGCAAGGTCACCGATGGCGCGTGTGAAATAGCTGTAGAAGGAAACACCGGGAATAAGGTCGGTATAGACACTTAATTCCTCTCGTTCCGAGCGCTCGATGTTGTCAAGAATCTGAAGGTAAGCGGTGTTGTTCCGCTTAATCATGGCGATGGCCTGGTTCCACGAAATCGTACGTATGGGGAGCTGTTCCCAGGTTTTGATGTCGGTATACTGCCTGGCTATATCTGAGGAGACAGTGTCGATGCGATCCTGAAGGCTGCAACTTTGCAGGCCTATGAGACAGATGGGCAGCAGTAACGTGGAAATCCTCATACAGCGATTATGCTAGCATATGGAATATGGGATGACAAGCAGGAATCATGCCTTTGTGTTCCTGTGAATGAAGATTGCCACAATTGCACTGCAGATGGCAAGGGCTGCGCATTGGAATTGAGGCGTCAGGCCGGCTGTCTTCATGCCAGCCTGCACACCCACGGCCAGCATGCCCAGAAAGCAGTCTACCAGGTTGCCGGCGGCTATGACATCGCCCCGCTTGTCGTTGTCGGCCCGGTCCTGCAGCAGGGCGTTCAGCGGCACCAGGTAGCCGGCGGCTGTGAATCCGGTGAAGGTGAGGGCGGCAAAGAAGAGCGGAGACCCATAGGGAAGGAAGGCCAGGGAAATGCAGCCCAGGGTCATGCCCAGCCCGCCCACGCTTGCCACCCAGGTGCGTATTTTCTTCGCGCAGATGATAGAGGCGCAGAGCCCACCGGAGATGGAGCCACCGCTCAACCAGGCGAAGAGCAGGGCGGAATCCTTCTGCTGGCTCAGCACTTGAAGGAAATCGGCCTTGCTGGAAACCGGGTGTGCTTCTGCAGCCATCTGCAGAACAATGAGCATCATGACACTGGCCAGAAACCAGAAGTAGCCGATACCGATTTCGCTGTTTCGCAGCACCTTGTTGTTCCATAGCATGCGCAGCTGAGAAAAATGGCACCAGAGGAGATTCCAGGTGAAGGGTTTGGTGCTCTGGGCGGGGTACCGGGGCATGAACAGGCTCATGATGAATACCAGCACGGCCCCCACTGTGCAGCAGGCGCAGGGAAGGGCTGCTGCCTGCCAGCCGGAATCCGGTCCCCAGAGTTTCAGCAGGGTGTAGATGAGGTAAAGCGCACCAATCTGCCCGATAAGCAGGGCCAGCATGGTGGAAATCTCCATGACGCCACTGGCAAACCCGATGTTTTCGGAGCCTACGATGTCCTTGACCAGTCCTTTCTTGGCAGGGCTGAAGAACATAGCCTGCACGCAGAAAATGCCGAAGCTGCCCATGGCCAGGGGGAGATTCTGCATCCAGAGACCGGCTGTCATGCCTGCCAGCACTACTACCTGCAGCAGTACCATGGCCTGCAGCAGGCGGGTCTTGCTCCAGCGGTCGGCAATCCAGCCGCCCAACGGCGAGAACAGGACAAAGGGAAGTACAATGAGCACCGAAAGAGTATATTGCAGTTCCATGGCCATCCAGATACCCAGGCCAATGAGCAGGAATTGCACGCCCTTTTCATTCAGGGCGTTCATAGACTGAATCACCGTGAGGCTCCAGAATGACCCCCACGGTGTTTTCGGTGATTTACTTTCAGCGGGCTGCATGGTGGCATTATACTACCATGCAGCCCCTCTGTAAAAGCTAAAAAGCAATTATTGCGGCAGCATGGGTGCCTGCGGCAGCTGCCATTGGTTATCCTCCATGAAGAGAAGGGCGTTCTTGTGCTGTTGCGCTGCAGCCTTGAGCACCCATTCCTTGGCGGCTTCTGTATCCTGGGGCACGCCGAGACCGTGGTAGTAGCACCGTCCCAGGTTGTACTGGGCATTGGCATTTCCAAGCAGGGCTGCCCGGTGGAAGCAGAGGGCTGCCTTGGCGTCATCCTTGAGTGTGCCTTCCCCGTTGCGGTAGCAGAGCCCGAGATTGTTCATGGCGGAGGGGTTGCCGGCCTCGGCTGCGCGGCTGTACCAGTAGAATGCCTTCTGCAGGTCCTTCTCTACGCCGGAACCGGAGATATAGCAGGTGCCCAGGTTGTCCTGCGCGTTGGTATTGCCGTTCTCTGCGGCCATGGTGTACCAGCGCACGGCTTCGTACATATCCTGTTTCACACCTCTGCCGAAATCGTAGCACTTGGCCAGCTGCAGCTGGGCGTTGGGATTGCCCTGCATGGCTGCCTGGCGGTAAAGTTCTACGGCTCCGGCCTCGTTGCCGTTGTTGTAGAGTATGGTGGCCCTACCCATCGGGTCTTCCATGGTGATGCAGGAAGCCAGAAGGATGGCCGTGGAGAGCAGAAGGCTTTTCTTCATGGTATTTATTATTCGCGGGTGAGAAGATAACGCTCGGCATCCATAGCGGCGCGGCAGCCCATGCCGGCAGCTGAGATTGCCTGTCGGTAGGTGGGGTCTGCTACGTCGCCAGCAGCAAAGAGCCCGGGGGTCTTTGTGGCTGTGCCGGCTCCATCTGTAACGACGAAGCCTGCCGCATCGCGTTCCACCAGGTCGCCGGCGAAGTTGCTGACGGGGGTGTGACCGATAGCCATGAACACGCACTTCACCTCCAGTTCACGCAGGGAGCCATCTGTGGTGCTCTGGAGGGTGATGCTGCTCATCTCGCCCTTCTCGTCGGTGTGGTAGGCGGAGATGGTGCTGTTCCAGAGCGGTTCAATCTTCGGATTCTCCAGGGTGCGCTGCTGCATGGCCTTGCTGGCGCGCAGCTGGTCGCGGCGGTGAATGAGGTATACCTTGCTGGCAAAGCGGGTCAGGAAGTTGGCTTCCTCGCAGGCGCTGTCGCCTCCGCCTACCACGCATACGGGCACATCGCGGTAGAAGGCGCCGTCGCAGGTGGCGCAGGCTGTCAGACCGTGGCCGATGAGTTCGCTCTCTCCATCCAGCCCCAGGTAGCGGGCCCTGGCACCCGTGGCGATGATGACGGCCTCTGCCTTGTAGGCACCGCCGGAGGTAGTGACGGTAAAGAGTCCGGTGCAGGCCTCCTGGGTGATGGAAAGCACCTCTTCATAGGCGAAGCGGGCGCCGTGTTTCTCTGCCTGCTGGCTCATGTTGAACATGAGCTCTGGTCCCATGATGCCTTCCGGGAAGCCCGGGAAGTTCTCCACCTCAGTGGTGGTGGTGAGCTGGCCGCCAATCTGGCCGCCGGTGAATACGAGAGGGTGCAGGTCTGCGCGCGCGGCGTAGATTGCAGCGGTGTAGCCGGCAGGGCCGGTGCCAATGATAATCAGTTTTTCGTCCATTTGTTGTGATTGTATCATGTTTTGTAGATGGCGCAAGATGATAATGTGTCAAAAATATGACAAGGAATCCGCATGGCAGCATTCGGACTTGCTTCCCGCGCCTGAATATGTGATACTCTGCCACCTGCATGAAACTGTTACGACGCAATCTGAGCCTGATGCTGGCGGTGAGATACCTCAATCCGCTGCGTACCATGTTTTCTGTTATCACCTTCATCTGCCTGGGCGGTGTGGCGCTGGGTGTGATGGTGCTCATCGTGGTGCTTTCTGTCATGGAAGGCCTGCAGCGCGAGATGGAGAATCGCGTGCTGGCTTTTGCTCCTCATTATGTAGTGGCGCAGACCGACGGAATGCAGCGAGTCTGCATTACCGATGAGCTGGTGGATTGGGGTGAACTGACGGACAAAATCCGGGAGGTGCCGGATGTGGTGAGCGTTTACCCCCAGTTGGAGGGTGATGCCTTTGCCCAGAGCAACACCGGGCGCATGACGGTGCAGTTCACGGCTATTGAGCCGCACAATGAGCAGCAGCTTGTTCCGCTGCAGAAGATGCTGCGGGCGGGTACCTTTGATTTCGGCGAAGGCCTGGACCAGGAGTGCGTGATTTCTGCCACTACGGCAAATGCACTGCATCTGCACGTGGGTGACAGTCTGCATCTGACCCCCGTGGGCAGCCTGGATGAGGTGGCAGATATCTATGCGATGATTCAGAACCCGCTGCAGACGCATGAGAACAAGCCGTTCATGGAGGCTGTGTCTGCTCTTTTTGACGGCGCTCCGACAGGAGAGCAGGGAACTGTGGTGGAGGATGCCCGCCTGGATGCCGTGGTGGGGCATATCCTCAAATTCCCTGCAGACAGGCTCCGCCAGAGCGAAAAGGAAGCCTGCGCCACGTTCTACAATCTTGCCCAGACTCACCGCAATGGAGTGCCGTTCACCAATGAACAGGTGGAGGAATGGCGGTCCTGTGCTGCTACCCTGGCCGGGCTCGACCGGGACAAGGAAGACGGCAAGGCTGTGAAGAGCATTAATGAGATGGTGATGCCCATGGACCTTCGTGTGGTGGGTGTCTACCAGGCTCCGGAAAATGTGCCCGGCCCGAATGTGTATGTGCCGCTTCAGATTGCCCAGGACGTGCTGGGGCTTTCTGCCGGTGGCACCAGCCAGATTCAGGGAATCTGTGTGCGGGTGAAGGATGCGAACAACCCCGGCTCGATTGAGATGCAGATTCAGAACCTGCTGCCCCAGGTACAGGCACCGGAAAGCCTGTATCCCACCGGTCTGGATTGGTATATTGCTCCCTGGACCCGCAGTTTTGAGCAGTGGTACGAGCTTATCGCGAACGAGCGTGTGATGATGAGCTTTGTGCTTTCCATCATTTCCCTGATTGCCAGCTTCTGCATCATGGCGGTGATGTTCACCATGTCCATGCAGCGCAAACGCGAAATCGCCGTGCTCCAGGCACTGGGGGCTACCCCCGGCAAGATTATGGGAATCTTTGCCTGGCAGGGCGTCATCATCGGCACTGTGGGTGCAATCTGCGGCGTGGTTCTGGCTCTGCTGGTGCTCTATTATCGCCTGGAAATTCAGGCGGCTCTGGCCAGTATCGGTATGGATCCGTTCCCCATGCAGGCACATGGTATCACCCTGCCGGCAGTGTATGACCCCGCTACATTTGCAGCCCAGGCCTTCCAGGCGTTTGTAATGGTGACGATTGCTGCCATTATTCCGGCATTTGTTGTATCTCGCCAGGACCCCGCCAAGGCATTGCGCTCGAACTGATTTTTCACCCATGGACATCTACTGGATAGCAGACAAGAAGAAGTGCGGCCCCATTACGGTGCCGGACATCATTTCCCGCGTGCAGATGGGAGAGCTGAGCCCGGAGACGAAGGGCTGGCATGTGGGATGCGAGCAGTGGATGCCGCTGCGTGAATTACCCGCTCTGGCAGATTTTCTGCAGGAGACGCCTGCTGAGGCTGCTCCTGCTGCGGAGCCGGTGGAGGCTGAGTCTGCTGTTGCACCTGCTGGCGAGGGGCTTCCGACCGGGTTACCCGAGAATGCTGTCCGGGTGTATCTGCCATCTCCTGCTTCCCGCCTGCTGGCCCGTCTGGTGGATATTTCGCTGTACATGGCTCTTCTGTACACCGCGTTCTATGTGCGGCAGATTCCTTATGATGCAGCACTCATGCCGTCCAACCCGCTTATCTGGCTGGGCTATGTGGTGCTGGAAGCTCTCCTGGTGAATTTTACCGGGGGAACCCCCGGTAAGCATCTGCTGGGTATTCAGCTCCGCGTTGTCGGTGAAGGCCAGATGAGTATCGGACGTTCACTTTCCCGCTCCTGTCTCGCCTTTATCGGGGGGATGGGGATGATGGTTTCCCTGCTTCCGCTTATCATGATGGGCTTTTCCTGGTGGCAGCTGCGCTCCCGCGGCATCACCATGTGGGATGCCCGCTGCCAGACCCTGCCTATCATGCTCCGGCCTTCCTTTGTTCTGCGTCAGATTCTGGCTGTTCTGGTCATCTTCATGGCGTTCAATATCACCTGCACCTGCATGGAGCCCTGGCTGGAGCCCATGGTGCAGCAGGTGGAGAGCCAGTCTCCTGAGGCTGGACAGTTCCTGCGCAGCATGATGCCGCCCCCGGGTAAGTGATAAAAAACGCTGCCATCACCCTTTGCAGAATGAATGCCTTGTTGACAAGAGCATGAAGTGCTGTATAATGGATATATGGCAACCATTCGTACTTACGGGGCAGAGGAACGCCCCTCACAGCCGTCATTTTATATTCCCAACCGCGTGGATGAAGTATCGCTGCCTGCTATTGTCAAGGCAATGGGCGGTACTGATAATGTAGCCTTTATGGTGGAGGAGGTTCTCGCCCCCTCACCGGCGGTTATGAAGTACATCGGCGGTACCGGATGCCAGGTTCTTTCCTTTAATTTCCGCCAGAGCAACAGCAGAGAGCTGCGTGAGAAGCTCATGGTACTGATGCAGACCGGCCTGGATGTTATCTTTGTGCCCGGTCGTCCGAACAGCATCATCGGTACCATCTCGGATGTGCCCATGCCTTTCATGATGCAGCTGGGTGCACTGCACATTGCCCCCGTGCCGGTGTTTGTGGGCAGTTTCCGCCATGATATCTGGCGTGCATTCACCTCCGGCCAGGATTATGATTGGCTGACGGTGGATTTCCTGCCCAAGCTGCAGTCTGGTCCGCAGACTGGTGAGCGACTGCTCGAAGTCTGGCTGGAGGCCTGCTACAAGCGATATGATGAGTGCCCGGCTTTCGAGAAATCCCTGGCACGCGTGCTGGTGGAGAGCATCAAGAAGAATCCCAAGGTGGCGCTTATCGATGGCCTGGATGGCACCAGCATGCCCTACAGCATGCTGCTGGGTGTCTCCATGGCGCTTGCCCGCTGGCTGAAGAAGAATGTGAAGGAGGAACGCCTGGGTATCATCCTTCCTCCCGGTAAGGGTGGTGTCATTGCCAATATTGCCTGTGTTCTGGCTGGTATTGTGCCGGTCAATATCAACTACACATCCTCCGAATCCGCGTTCGAGAGCATTGTCCGCCAGAGCGGTCTCAGGCACTTCGTGACAGCCCGCGCCTTCATGAGCAAGCTGCCGCAGTTCCCCTGGCCCAAGGGTGAGGCCATCATTCATCTGGACAAGACGCTCAAGAGCCTCGGCAAGGCATCTATTGCCAGCTGGGTGGCCTTTGCGAAGTTTGCCCCCGTGCCGCTGATTGCCAGGACATTTGATCTGGACCGCCGCTGCAAGGGCGATGAAGCTGCGCTCTTGTTCACTTCCGGTTCCTCCGGCGAGCCCAAGGGGGTGCCGATTACGCACAAGATGATTCTTGCCAACACGGCTCAGCTTCTCAGCAAAGTATGGATTCCGGAGGGCAGCCCCATTCTGTGCAGTCTGCCCATTTTCCACAGCCTTGGTCTGGCATTCACGACCATCATGCCGCTGATTTACGGTTTCGGCATGGTGACCTATCCCTCCCCGCTGGATGCCAAGAATCTTAATGACCTGATTGAGAAATACAAGTGCTCTGTGGTGATTTCCACGCCCACCTTTGCCCGCAGCATGCTGCGCCGCGCCAAGAAGGACACCTACGCCAGCGTGAAGTACTTTGTGGTGGGGGCTGAGAAGCTGCAGCAGGCCTTGTTCGACGAGTTCCTGGAGAAATGCGGTGTGCAGTTGCTGGAAGGCTATGGCCTTACGGAGACGACTCCGCTCTGCGGTGTGAACCTGGACAAGGTTGGCCCCACGGAGGAGCAGCCCTACTATGTGCCCGGTGAGAAGGTGGGCACAATTGGTCAGCTGGTTCCCGGTCTGGCTGTGCGTATTACCGACCCGGATGATGACAATGTGCAGCTGCCCATCTCGGAGCAGGGCATGATCTGGTTCAAGGGCCCGAATGTGTTCGGTGGGTATATCGGCCGCGATGACCTGAATGCGGAGATTCTGCGCGACGGCTGGTTCAAGACCGGTGACCTGGGCTTTGTGGACCTGAATGGATTCCTGACGCTCGGTGGCCGCCGCTCCCGCTTCTCCAAGGTGGGTGGCGAGATGGTGCCGCATGAAGTGGTGGAGAACGCCATCGAGGCCTTCGTGGAGCTGCCGGAAGGATTCACGGGACGTGCCGTGGCTGTGATGGGTGTGCCGGATGCCGCCAAGGGCGAGGCTCTGGTCCTGCTCTCTGCCGTGCACCAGTCTCAGCTGAATCAGGCTCTGGAGGAAATCAAGAATCATCTGGTGGCGGAGGGCCTGCCGCGCCTGTGGTGCCCGCGTGAGATTATTCCCGTGGAAGTCATTCCTGCGCTGCCTACGGGTAAGATGGATTTGAAGGGTTGCCAGATTCTGGCATATGAGGCACTGAACATTCCGCACTGATTTCTATGGCAGGTGAGAAAGTGAACAGACCGGTGAATGTGCGCCGGCCTGAGGTGATGGAGCAGGTGGAAAAGGATTTGTCCCGCTTCCATAGCACGCTTGTGGACGCTATCCGCGAGCAGGGAAACGAGCTGGAACTGCCCGGCATGCGGCTCTTTCTGGCGGAATCATTCGGCTTCTGCGATGGCGTGAAACGCGCCATCGAGATTGCATACGCAGCCTGCCGCTTGTTCAAGGACAGGCGTATCTGGCTTATCGGCGAGATTATCCATAACCCTGAGGTGAATGCCCAGCTGGATTCTCTCGGCCTGCAGCATCTGCCGTGGAAGATGGATGACCCTGCCTACGATGCGCTCACGGCCGATGATGTGGTCATTATGCCCGCTTTTGGTGTGTCTGTGGAGCTTCGCCGTCTGCTGGATTCCAAGGGAGTCACCCTGGTGGACAGCACCTGCGGCAATGTTATCAAGGTGTGGCAGCGCGTGCGTGCCTATGCCGCCGCCGGAGTCACCAGCATCATTCACGGTAAAGCCCGGCATGAGGAGAGCATGGCTACGGCGTCCCAGTCACAGGGAGCGGATGGGAAGGGCAACTTCCTTGTCGTATTCGATGCGGGGGAAGCACGCCTGGTGGCAGAGTATATCAATGGCCGGGGCGATAAGACCTCCTTCCTGGAGCACTTCAAAGGCTGCTATTCCGCTGGTTTTGACCCGGATGTTCATCTTGCGGAGATTGGCCTGGCCAACCAGACCACGATGCTGAAATCCGAGACGGCGGAGATTCAGGAAATGCTGCGCTCGGCCATGGTGGAGCGCGATGGAAACGATGAGCGTTTCCATATGTTCGATACCATCTGCGGCGCCACGCAGGACCGCCAGAATGCGTTGTTCGGCCTTCTGGAGAAACCGCTGGATGCTATGTTCATCATCGGTGGGTACAATAGCTCCAATACCACCCACCTGGCTCATATTGCTGCCGGTAAGGTGCCGACCTTCTTTGTTTCCTCTGCAGATTGCCTGCTGAGCCGCGAGAGTATCCGCTGCTTTGACCTGGTGCAGAAGAAGGAGGTGGAGCGGCCTCTGCCGCCCTCCCTGGCTCATCCGGAACGGGAACTCCAGGTGGGCGTAACGGCAGGCGCGTCCTGCCCGGCTAATGTGATTGAGGATGTCATCTGCCGCATCGCTGAACTTTGCGGCTACGGAGATATCTGAGAAGGCAACCGGGAAACATAGTATTAGCGAACTCCCGCGCGCATATTGGCTGGCGCTCCCGTTAAATCTCCATTTGTGTGAATGAATCAGCCCGCGTTCCTGGTGGAACGCGGGCTGATTTTCAAACTCAGCTAAGCGGAGTCAGGGAATTACTTTGCAGGGCTCAGCACGACGTAGCCGTCAGCAGTGGAGCGACCCTTCTTGGTTTCGGGGAAGATGCTCTTGCCGGAGGCCAGAATGTACTTGCCGCCATCGGAGGTCTCGTCCTCGGTCAGGTCGCGTTCCAGGTCCTTCACAGCGCCGTCGCAGGTAAGCAGGAAGGCGTGGCCACGGAAGGACTCGCCGTCGAAGGCTACGGTGTCGCCGGAGTACGGAGTTACAGAGGGGTAGATACCACAGATGGCCAGCGGAGCGTTGGACTTGGTCACGCCGTCCTTCATGTTGGGATCCTCGTTGTTCTTGCGCATCACATAGGCCATGGCGTTTTCGTTGCGGCTCAGAGCTGCACCGTTAGCCAACTTTTCGTCGCCTTCCTGCACCACGTTCAGGCCGTTGCAGGTCACCTTGGCAAAGAAGGGCTTCTCGGATACGTTGGAGGGAGTGTAGTAAATCTGGCGGAAGTAGGAGTTGGAGTCGTCGCCGGTGAGGGTACCGAAGTTCAGATCAGGCTTCTCCTCCTGCAGACGCTCGGCGGTGTTATCGCAGGGATAGCTGCCGTTGTCGGTCTTGAAACCCTGGAGCACAGTGTGCAGAGACTTCAGGTTGGAGTTGGCCTTCTGGCGGTCACCGTCGTTCAGGTGGTCAAGAATGGGGCCATAACCAATGGAGGCGAGAGCAGCCAGAATGGCAATCACCACCATAAGTTCGATAAGGGTGAAACCCTTCTTCTTCTTAAGTGCAGATACTTTCATGGTAATAGATAGAGTTTTCGGACTCTTTATATATAGCATGCTCCGCCCCGCGTGGCAAGCTGCATTTTTAATTTTAAGGAAAAAACCGTTGTATTGAGTTGACTTGCCTTTCCTCCAGCCTGTGAGCTGCCCGTTATATGACGGGTAGCCGTCCCAGTGACAATAAATGACATCCAGACTTCCATCTTCGTTGCAGATGCCGATGTGCGATCTTGTACTCATCGTTTGGTCGTTGTTGGGGTTATATATTGGGATGCTCACACATTCAATGCATGAGGAGAGGGCGAAATAACCCGCTCATGCATATATAGCCCCCGGAACGACCGTTTTTCACCGGCATTCAGGAAAAAGCTGTTTCTATGGTCATGGTGTCATTGATGAAGACTATTTACGGCAATTTACACGTAATTCATCGAAATCTCAGGCAAGAATGAGCCCCGGCAGACCAAGGGCTCCTCTTCGAGCAAATCCTCGGCTTTTGCCCGTCACGGCGTAGAAAGGAGGGCGCAAGCCAGAACTCGAAGACGGAGCTCAGTTTTTTGCGCCATCGGCAACAAAATTGCAGGAAACTCGCAACATACCTTGTATTAGGTCGGATAGAATGAAATACTGAGAAATCATGAACACTTCAGGCTTTTAGGCAGATTTTTTCTTCCTGGCATCGAATATACTCAGGAACAATCTCGATAATTCCTGCTTGAAATACAACTCAAGTTGACAAACAGCTAAACGCCTGATAAAATGGGTCACCCTACGCAGAGTAAAAGGACTTTATTATAAGCATAAAATAAAGAATCTTTGTGCTGCTAGAAATAGTTATCAATACTCGCCTTTCTGCTTATGGATATAGATGCTTTTAACCTGAACTCGCGCGACTCCGCACGCGTTGCGACTACCCTATCGGCTCAAGAAAATCTTGTTCTAGTGGTTAAGCCGCGTGAACAAATGGACCCCATCATGAAATTCTTACGTCTTAGTGCCGGAGTTGCTTTAATGGCTTGGTTACTATGGAAAGGGGCTGAAATGCAGGGCGGATGGCCTGTCCAACTACTGTTATGGGGGGTGGTCATCATTCTATTTTGTTCCCCTTGGCTGTATCTGAGGAAGAGGAGGAACACTCTTTATTTACTCACTACTGACCGGGCAATCGTGATTGAACCCAACTATCTGGACCAGGATAAAGTGCAATCGTGGCCTTTGCAGCCAAATCCTGTCCAGAAGGTAAATCGCTATAACGATGGTTTTGGCGATATTGTTCTGGGATATGAAATGAGGTGGTCAATCGGGCGGATTTTTCAATCGAGAGGCGGAGGATTGGCGGGAGACCTGTTCCGCCGTCGGAGGGTCAGCGTGGGATTTTTGGAAATCCCCAGGATAGATGAAGTATATTCGCAATTTGCAGCTCTGATGAATCATGGGGAAGTAGACGACATGCCCACAGAGCTGACGGATTCAACATATACTCCGCCAAATGCGCCTGCTTGCCCTCGCCCTGCTTATAGAAAGCCCAACGAATTCGGCGAGTGGTCAAATAATTCGCCGGATACCTCATTGCCTCAAGCCTTGGTAGGTTTTGGTACTGTACTCAGCATCTTCTCTTGTATCGCGGTTGCAGTAGGTGCGGTAATATTACATTTTGAGCAGGATTTTGATGCCAACTGTGTAAAAACGCAGGCAACAGTTGTTAATGTCCGATTCGAAACCAAAACAAAGACAACTAAAACACGGCGCAGGGGGACCGTCGTGAATATTTCTCTGGGTGAAGGAGCTTCAAGTAACACCACAATAACTTATTATCCAACATTGAGTTTCACCGATGCGTCCGGGCAGCTTCACTTGCACGAATCGGATGCCGGAACAGAAGACCCCAGAACATACCAGATAGGTCAGCAGCTTACTGTTCGATACTTGCCTGATGAGCCCACGGAGGTCAAGATGGGAGAAGAATCCGCTTTGGGTACAAAAGTGACAGCTTTCGCTTCCCTAGCCTTGTTAATCTCCGGAAGTATGCTGATATTGGGTGTAGTGAAAAAACGGAAAGGTAGTGCCTGACTTCCTCCTTGTAGCAATTTATAGATAGGAGAAGCCTTCAGCTCATAACGATTAGAGAGCTGAAGGCCTTTTCTCTGCTGGCTCCGATTAAACCTTCTTTATTTTTTTGGATCTAACGAGTCATCAATTTGGATGTTTTTTGTGAGCGATTCGAGTTTTTTGCTTTACCACGCACACCCTCGAAAAAGTGAGCAAGCTCGTTCTAATATATTGGATAGCGACGCCTTGGAAGTATACTCTGCCGATTCGGGAGCCTGTCACATCGCTTGTAAGAGGTCAGGCAAAATGAAATACAGCATTCGCGGAGGGTGGACAAAATCTTATAACCAGCAGATGGAACGGTCGTACTCATCCCTGAACTGGCCGCATAAACAGTCATCGGGAAGAATGTGTACGCGTCCTCCATCTCGTTGGGGCAAAGGAATATCATTCTCCGTAGCCGGTAGGATTTGCACATACCCCTCGTTTTCCTTGTAACACAATTTGCG